>CAZTFP010000001.1:0-65385 GCA_964613015.1 uncultured Candidatus Peribacteria bacterium
GGCTGACGAGATTCGAACTCGCGACATCCTGCGTCACAGGCAGGCGCTCTAACCAACTGAGCTACAGCCGCCATTACATAAAAATCGATGCGCGCGTATATGTATTCTTTTCTCTCCCAAAATCAAGAAATAGTATACAATTAGTAATAACCATTTTTGATAAAAGCCTATATAGTCTATATTCTTTTGTTGTTTAGGTAAATTTACCTATGTAGTACCTATAAACTCTTTAATAGATATATAGACAGATGTCTATAATCTGGTTTATCTATTTAGTCCTTCTTGCAAATAGACAGGTGATAGGTAAACTACTTGATACATTTTTACTTTTTCGTTATTGTAGATATTATTATGGAAATAAGAATAGATAAAACAGCTTCTGACCAGAGATTTGATAGATTTTTGAGAAAATGGTTTAAAAAATATCCGCAAGTTCGCTTAGCCGACATTTATAGTACAATTAGGAAATGATTGATAAAAGTCAATGGTAAAAGAGCAAAAGAAGAATATAGAATTAAAATAGGTGATATTGTTCAAATAGATGATAAAGTTCAGATGGGAAGTGAAGATTTATCATTATTGATTAGTCAAAAAGATCGTAAACTAGAAAAAGTAGACACCAAGAAAATACAACAACAGATTCTCTATGAAGATTGACATCGAATTGTTTTCGATAAGCCCGCTGGTATCCCTATGCATCCTTGAAATAAACATCGAAATGATCTTTGTATGAATGATTATTTAGATAAGTATGCTGAGGAATATAAAACCGCCACTTTCAAACCTTCGTTTGGATATAGACTCGATAGAGATACTTCATGAGTTTTGATTGCTGCCAAAAGCTATGAGGCATTACAGTACATCAATAGTATTATTAGAGAAAGAGATATCGACAAATATTATTTAGCCTTTGTTATAGGTAAATTTCCTGAACATCTTATTATCAAAAAACCTTTGACTAAGACATACACCAAAGAATTTGATAGATCTCAGGTCAAGGTAGATTATGATAATTGATTAGAAGCTAAAACTGAATGTTGGTTGGAGCAGTTTATTAAACATCCACAACTTGGACCGATTTCTTTGTTGAAAATCAAGATTCACACATGAAGAATGCACCAAATCAGAGTCCATGTCAGTAGTGAATGATTTCCTGTTCTTTGAGATATTGTCTATGGTAATCCATCAGTCAATAGAATCCTTTATTCGTTATTGGGTATCAATAGACAGTTGCTTCATTGTCGAAAATATAGTTTTCTCGATCCATTTCAAAATGATCAAATAACTTTTGAATCACCTATACCTGCTGATTTTCAAAAAATACTCCACTTATAAAAATAATTTGATTTTCTCTACAAAAACAATAAAGTTTGCTGACTTTATTTTATTCTTTATGTTATTCATAATGAAAAAGGTTTTTTGGACTTCTGTATTTTGGCTTATTGTTGTTTTTGGATTTGCCTTCTATATGAAAATGTTTGATGTGAATATGGCATCAACTATAAGTACTTGGTTGGGTGCAACCACTATAACAACTAGTGGAGAAACTATCCCTACTTCTGGTGCTACAAATGAAGTTATGAGCTGAATCAATGGTCTACAAGCTACACTTACTGATATGCAAACTAAACTTGATATACTTGTGGGTACAGCTACGCCAACAGTTACTCCAACTCCTGTAGTTGTTCCTACTACCTGAATGATACCAAATGCTTCTGGAATCGTCCAACCAAGAACTAAATAGTCGTTGGATGAAAACAAAACGGTAAAACTTTATTTTTTTGCTCTTACGAGTATGAAAAAAATATTTTGGACTACCATATTTTGGTTGCTTGTTATTTTTTTGTTTCGATCATATATGAGATTATTTAATCAGTCACTTAGTTTGCGCATAGGTTCACGATTTGGTAAGGTACCTCAACAGATTTGTTTGACGGGGAATGATACTTCTGGTCTTACCAATCAACTTGCTACTATTCAAACTCAACTTGATTCTATAACCCAAAAACTTCAATCTGAACCTGACACAACACCACAAACTTCCCTATTTCAGACAACTACTCCTACCAAGGTTGCTCTCTATTATTTCAATCAATTAGCAGATCAAAAATTATCTCCAGCACAACAAATAAATATAACTTCGATCCTTCCTGTATATCGTATTTTTCCTGCTAGTAAAAATTTGCTTATAGATACTATCAATGAGTTGATTAAAGGAAATTTGACTCCCAACGAACAGCAGCAATGATTTACTACAGAGTTTCCTATTACTGGATTTACCTTGTTGTCTGCTGATATTGCTACAGATGGGACTTTGACACTCCAGTTTTCTGAAGTACCAGGATTTACCGATTGATGATCTGCTCGTATGTTGATTTTGTCTACGCTTATCAAAAAAACAGTACTTCAATTTCCCAGTGTAAAAAATATTGTGTTTATTCCGGAAACACTCTTTCAACCATAATTATATTATAAAATTCATGCCATTGGTCATCTATTGACTTTCTGTTTTTTATATTTTTATATTTGATTTTTATACATAAATAGATACAAGTAATAAATACAAAAAATAAACACAAAAAGGAGGAACAAAAAATGAGTGATTATAGTAAACAAGAACTAATCAGACAATGGATCGAAATTTATGAAACATACTTTGGATATTCAGATTGTACGTTTGATGAAGATTTGATACCTGATTGGTATAATTCAAACAAGCATTATGGTATTTTGGTTATGGAAAATGTATCATTAGATGAAACAATAGATGCATGTGAACAACAATCTGAAGTTATCTGGAATCTTTCGGATTATATTGGATCTGCTCGACCTGATATAATAGATTCTAGGGAGCCAAATTCAGATTATTGTATTATCTTTGAAAATGTTCATGAAGCTAGAAGAGGTAGAGAAACGAATGAAGATGAAATTCAAGAAAAGGGTATTACCCTGTTGGAAAGATTGTTACTAGATATCTACAATTATCATTTCTATCATTCTCATTTAGATCAAAATTCTACTACTGGCTGTAGCGGTTCGGTTATATCTTCTAAATTCGACTTTGAAGATGAAAAAATTATGACAGTTAGTGCAATTGGTATCAATAGTGAATCAATAAAAATTGGATCATTTGATATTAATCGACTCAATAACTCACGAGTAAAAATTCGCCCTTATTTATATTATTGCGAAACATAATATATCATTATGAATATCAGCCCAACGTTTTCGTTGAGGCTTTTTTTGTTCGTATCAAAAATAAAAGAATCAAAAATAAATTTTAATTCGAAATTATAGGTTCAAGAAAATGTGTTTTTGTATTATGAAATGTTTTATAATCGACATCTTTATTGTAGAATCTATTTTGCATTTTATTGACAAATCATTATACTTATATTTAGTTTAAAGCATAAATCACTAAGCTCAAAATATCAATAAATTCATATATAAAATTTACCTGTAAACGAATTTACTTTCTTACTATTATTTACTCTATGGCATATAAAAAAGGAAAAGGCACAAAGCAAAAAAATGTCCAAGAAAAAGATCAACAAAAAAACCCTGACATTGACGCAAACAAAAAGAATATTTCAGCTGGTTTTTTGGATGAGCTCAAGGGTGCATTTACCAATTTTGATAAACTTGAAGAATCTGAAAGAAATGAAAACTATGGTAACAAAGAATACCTAGAGCAATTTTGGGAATATTTCAAAAAAACCCACCCCAATCTCTTGGATAAAATAGATAGAAAAGATTTGCCCGTATATATCCAAGCACTTGAAAATAAATGATTTTCAATCCAAAATATAAAAGAAAATGCAGGTAAACTTACTGAAGAATTTAAAGATGAAGATACAGAAATTCATGTTATAGATAAAAGTCTTTCTGGATTACAAAAATTTTGTGTCGACGATATGAACAATGTCCCAGATGGCACTTTCAAGAAATTTGCTGATGCAGCATGATTTGATCATACTACCTTAGAACTTTCTCCTGATGGGAAAATACATATTTTAGATGATCTTCCTGTCGTTTGGAAAAATTTTCTTGAAAAAGAAGGTATTACGTTATGAGAGACTGCTACAGCACAGGCTGAACGTATATTGACTCCAAATTATAATCCGACGGAAAGAATTATGGTTACTGTTGCTATTGCCAAGATAAAAAAAGAGCTTAAGGGTAGTTTAAAAACAGCATTTTCTACTAGATTCCCTTTGTCGGTGGATATATTTAGTAGCTGCCAAGATTTGCTTACTTTCAAAGATGACTTGAAGAATTTTATTGATGATCATGCGAGTGAAATTGATGAATCATTAGCGAAAAAACTTGATGGTATTATTGTCACTAATGGTGATATTTATAAAGAACTTACTAAATCATGAAGAAAATTTGATGATACCAAATGATTTTCGGAACGAGAACAGTATTTTAGACGTATTTTCAATAAATTAGTAACTCGTCAGTTGTTTGAGGAAGTACAAAAAACAGAAGAAACTATCGATCATTATATTACTGCGATGGGAAATACATTCAAACAGTTTCCTCCTTATGTAAATGATATTCTTCAAATGGATGAGTATAGATTCAATGCTAAAAATATTTCTGTTGTTGATCCTTCTTTTGATGGCGATATGCACGATATGGAAGATCAAATCATTGATTTGGATACTCAGTTTAAAATTGCTCCCGATGACAAAAAAAATGAACTAAGAGGAAAAATAAAAGCAGTCAGGCAACAAATGGAACAACGTAGATGGCAAGCATATATAACATTTCTTAGAACCAAAAATGCTCCACTTGCTGATGTCTTTGTTCAGTTGGTTGGTAGTAAATTTGATTTTTCTGCGCTATCTACTGATCATCAACAATTGCTTGTGAATGTACTTATCAAAAACAAACTTGAAGACACTATCAAAAATAAAGTACCTGAATTACTTTCCGTCAAAGAGGAAGAACTTACTCAATTTGTCCACGATTTTTTTGATCTCAAAAAAATGGATATAACCATTCCGACAAGATATGGTCCTGTTTCTCTTACTTTTCTCAAAAAAGAATTTTTGGCTAGTGTGCGTACACAACTTCCTGCGATCAATGATTTGGAAGATATAAAAAATTTGCCACTCAATTTTGTGACTCAACTCACTGATAGTAATGCTGCGTTTTTTGAAGATAGTCTTATATTTAATTCACTCTATGAAGATTTTGTTGCAAAAAATGGAAACTTTCGTCTCAATGATGGCTATAAAGTGAGTATCAAAAAAGATGGAAAACTAGTCGAATGATATCTTTCTCCGTATTGTCCTATTGAGGAATACAATACCAATAGAGAGGATCGTAATGGAAAAGAATTATATCTCTATTCTGAACCTATTTCTGCTCCCAATCAACAAAGAGAGCTTGTTATGCGACCACATGAAGAATGAAAATCATCCATTCCTGTAGTTATCAAAGATACTGATCAATCGGCGTGTGATATGGAGATTTTGGATAAAAAAATCAATCTCAATGGTGATGCTTTCTGAGCTTTGCTTTTTGGTTATGTACTTTGACAACAGAGCATGAATACGTCTATGTCATCAGAAAGAGAAAAAGAATTGGCTGAAAAAATTGGTACACTTGCTACGTATAAGGAAAAAGAAGAATGAGAGGAAGAGGTGGTAGAACCAGTAGTAGAAACACCTGAAAAATCATTGGAAAATTCAGAAAAAGATAAATTTAAGGCTGATCGAAAAAATCTCAAATGATACTGATTTCCCGAAGAAAAATATAAAGATAATTCTGGCTTTGTCGTCTGATCAAGGTTGTTTATCCCTTTTGCTAGTAGTGAAGTTCCTCCTGTAGAGACAGGTAGGGCTTGGGTACAAATGGAAATAACTCGTATCGACGAAGCCAAATGAACCTTTACCATAAAATTTCATGGGGGAGAATTGCGTCTTGGAAAATCTGAATGAGCGACAAAAGAATTGTCTATGCATTCTGATTCTATCAAGGGTATCAAAACTGCTTTTGGTGATAATATCTATAAGGTACCTGATATGACATGAATATCATTTGACCAACAAATGGAAAAAATGATGAGCTGATTGGTTGCCAAAGATTTAGATAAATATTTTGGATCTTTACAATTTAATTGATCCAAATTTACCTATACTCTCTGAAATTATGTAGGAAAAGAAATTACCCATTTTGGTGTGTATGAACCAAAAGCTATAGGTGAATCCGTTGATCAAGAGAGCGGTAAATTGATTTTGTATAAAATCAAACCAAATGGTAATGGGACAATAACTGTTTCCGGAGATTCTGCAAAAAATAATTATGCAAAAAACTTTCCTGCTCGTGATATGGATTATACTACTTTTATGCTGTTTATTAAAGAAAAATGACTACAACCAAAGTGTAAAGAACAGGTTCAAGAAATCGATAAAAAATCTGAGGCAAACGAAGAAGAAACTCCTGTAACTGTCCGCTGATTTAGTATTAACAACATCTTTAGTTTTTTCAAAAATGGTGTAAATAAACTCCAAGATGGTATCAAAAAATATGATGAAGCAAGAACAGAAGATCTTACGGATATTCTTACCAATAAGGGTCAGCTTTGGGGTAAAATATGATGATATCTTAGCCCTTTTTCCAGGATTTCTGGTGCGTTTGGTGCTATGGGTGCTGAGGCTTTTCTTGATAGAGACAATAGAGTATGGAAAAAAATCGATGCAATAATGAAGTATTTTGATGATTATGATTATACCAAATTGTATAATAGTGTTATTGGACCAATGCTTGCTGGTAAAATTAAAGTAGTACCTCACTATAAAATAGCAGCTATGTTGCTCATCCATCTCAAAAAATGAAAATGACCATATGCAAAAAAATTACCTACTGCAGAAGGTAAGCGAGTTGGTCTTGTATTGGGAAATGCTCATCAAGAAAGATATCTTGCTATCAGGGAAAAAAGAATCAGAGATCTCGAACAAAATGCTCATATTTATGGCGGTCCATGGGCAGATCAAGTCAAAAATGAATTGGTAGAATTGGAAATGAGATATATTGTCCATGTCATGGATGGTAGGCATATGTGAGTCAATGATGATGACAAAACCAAATATCATTTTCAAGATAAATATTCCAAAAAGTTTTGTGATGAATTGGAAACTGCATATACATGATTTTATAAACAGAGTACAGTGGAAGAATGATTTACCAAAAATCAAGATGTTAACTTTGAATTTGCTAGAGTAGAATATTTTAGACAATTGGAAGATAGACCACAACAAGCGCTTCCTTTTCTCAAAGTTATGGCTACCAAAGCTATTAATGATACCCAATGGCAAGTCTTTGAAACTGCTGTGTTGACTTGATTACTTTCTTGAGTGTTTCTCAATATGACGTATTCAACTACGCAATCATATATCCAGAAAATTTGTAGAACGAGATGATTCATTCCATGAATTTTTGCAAAAGATATAAGACACCAATCAAAAATGCAAAGACTTTTGGATTTGTATAGTGGAAATAAATTTACTACTGAAACAAAATATAATCCAACTGAGTATTCTTATAGACAAAATAAGTGACCATGAGGATTTATTAATACTTTGGTTGATTCTAAAAAACCAGGTAATGGTTGGATGGAGGTTCCATGAAGAATGAAAAAAATTAGTGATTTCCTTCAATTAACGTGAAAAAATGATGCTGGAAAGACATTGTTGGATTTGTATGCTGATCCTACATTATCTATGTCAGATAAATTATTACTTGAAGAATATATAAGTAAAAGTAATGAAAAAAATGAATCTTTAGATTCTGAGGTTGAACAAAACACTTCTTCACTTACTTGATCTATTTTGACAAAAAGTCAGAGTGTGGTAGAAAAAATGATAAAAATCGATCAAGATGGATTTGCAGGAAAAGATGGTGATGCTAAACAAAATATGGCAGATTTTTCTTCTCAGATGGAAGAAGCTATTTCGTCGCACACTAACATTTCAGAAACAACAATAAATATTCTTATAGAAAAGTTTTTTAATTGGTTCCCTGTTTTTTCATGAGCAAAAAAAACTGAGCTTATCAAAAGATTAAAACGATGTCAAAATCATAAAGAATCTGCAGATGTTGAGGATATTATGTACTATACTATTGTATGAGAAATTCTTAATTCTGTAGCAAGGCCACCAGCTCATGTTCCTGAAGAATTAGAATGAGCTTTGAATGCTCGAAAGAATTTTTTTATTCAAAATATTGATGTTATTCTTAGTCCGAGTGCTATTTCTTCATCCTTTGGTATCCAATATGTAGGAGATCTCAAAAAATATGCTTCGCCTGAATTGGTTCCATGGGAGGAATCGGCCATGTTATTGGATAGAGAAGATAAAGCTATGGCTACTTATTGACTCTCAAAAGAAGAGCAAAAACCAATCAAAGATATCCAAAATAAATTTAGAAGGCAAAATTGTGTTAATAAACCACTTTATGATACAGCAGATATGCTCTTTAAAAAGTGTTGAGTGACTAATCGTTTTAGAAAAGAAACTATTAGTTCACAAAAAAACACTTCTGATAATAAAAAACTACTACCACCCAAAGCTACGTGAGCTAAAATAAAAAATGCTGAGGTCACAGAAAAAGTAAGACAAATATTGGAAGGAAAAAATCTTGAAGAAGAAGTTGATAATAATTATATCCCTGAAACTACTTATGATGACGACTATGATAATTATACGTATTAGTGGTATATCATATCTTTAAGTTTTTCTATGATTTTCTTATTTTCTTGACTTTCTCCTCTTTTTGGATATTACGTGAATATGAAACAAAAAAATATCGATTGTTTTTGAAATTATAAACTACTTCGTCCATTTTATAGACTCGTACTTTATATATCAAAATTCATCGATATAATATCGACATAATAAAAACCCTTAAGAAAATCAGTTTTTTTATTGTGTCTCAATTATTTACTTTAAAACAAAATTTTATGAAAGGAAAATTCATCGTTTTTTATGGAATTAATAATTTGGGTAAAACTACTCAGGCAAAATTACTCATTGAAAAACTTCAGCAGCAGGGAATCCAGGTAGAATTTACAAAATATGCTCATTATGATCTTGAACCTACAGGGAAGTTGATAAATGATTATCTCAGAGAGGGCAATCCTCACAATTTTTCTCCGAGAGAATTTCAGCTTCTTCATTTTGCTGAAAGACTCCAATACGAGCCTATTCTCAAAAAAAAACTTGATCAGGGAATTACGGTGGTTGCCGAAGATTATTTTCCGACTGCTATTGCGTGGGGAACTGGAGCAGGTGTAGACCAAGATTTTTTGGAATACTTGTATAAGTTCATTCGCCATGAAGATTTAGGATTCCTTTTTGATGGTAATAGATTTACTGAAGCTATTGAATCTGGCCATAAACATGAAACCGATAATCCATTGGTAGAAAAAGTGCGTGAAGTACATATGGATTTAGCACAAAAATATGGTTGGTTACCTATCAATGCCAATGATACTATCGCTAATATTCATGAAAAAATTTGGGATTCCGTTTCCCAAATCATATAAATTGTTTCCTTATATCTCCTGACGTATTGTCGGGAGTTTTTTTTTGAATAAAAACTAGAAAAACGCTATGGATTCTGTATATACTATATCGATTGCTTTTATTGTTAAGGAAATATATCGTGTCACCACGTGCTAAGATACTCGCTTTGACTTCGTTTTTCACATTTACTTTTGCTCTTATGTTTTTTGCGTTGGTGCAAAACTATGCTCATGCTGGAGTGACTTCATTAGTAAATGATCGTAGTCTTGGTACCGTCAATTCCGCCGATATCCCATCTAGTATAGATCATGAAATTGTTCCTAATTTTGGAACACATCACCAAGAAGCTGGTTTTGATTTTGATAGTGATGATTCTTTCCAGAAATATTTGAGTCCTGATCATCCTTTGCACGATATTGATTATATACCGACAGACTTGGTTCCTATTGACTCTAATTTTACTGCCAATGATTCTAGAAGTTTTAAACTTAGACAAGAAGCATCAATATATTTCGCTGATATGGCTTGGCATTTCCGACACGCATTCAGTGGTGATAGATTGTATATATCAAGTGCCTATAGAAGTATTTGATTACAGGATTACCTTATCAAACAATGATGTGCTTTGATAAAATGTGCAGCCATAGGGACCAGTGAACATCAAGCGTGATTGGCTGTAGATATCAAAGTTATTGCAAAATCAGGTAAAGCCTATTCTTTGGATGCTGCTTATCCCAACAAATATTCTGATCGACTCAAAGCCAATGCTGCTACTTTTGGATTTCATAATACTTATCAGAAATGAGTAGCCGTGGATGGTAAAATTATCGAATGACGACACCGAAGATATCTTTGAACTACATTAGCCAAAATACTTACTGAAAATAATCAAACGCTTGCGGAATACTACGCATCAATCCAATATTAACCATTCAACGTATAGATTTTTACATTTATTATTTACCTATTGTCCTATGAAAAAAGAAGAAAAAAAGGAACAAGATGAACTTCAAGAAAAACTTGAAGCAGTTCAACAGACTCAAAATGATAAAAAATATCATGAATTGGAAGAAAAAATCGTACAATTGGAAAAAGAAAAAAAAGAACTCGAAGAAATAGCGAAAAGGTCTCAGTATGAATATATTAATCTTAAAATGGATTTTGATAGATATCAAAGACAGATGAAAGAATCTAGTCATGCTATGGAACTCGATGCTCTTTTATCAGTTGTCAAAAAATTTTTACCATTTATCGAAGATTTGAGGAAATCTCTTGAAAATATTACAGATGAACATAAGGAAGATCCACTTACTAAATGAGTTCATATGATTTATACCAAGTTTCTCAAAACGCTTGAACATTTGCATATCAAAGCTATAGATTCTATAGGATTAGTTCCTGATTCTTTTTTACATGAACCGGTAAGTGTAGAACCAGTAGAGGATGAACAACTCAAAGGAAAAATACTCAAAGAGTTTGAAAGAGGATTTGTCTATGTTAAAGGTGATGATAAGAGAGTTATTATAGCTTCAAAAGTCATTGTCTGACAATAATCTTGATTCTTGGCCACGAATTACTACTCTTGGTCCGGCTATGCTCAGGTGATGGAATGGTATACATGTACGATTGAGGTTCGTATGCCGTGAGGCTTGGGGGTTCGAGTCCCCTCCTGAGTAATTACTTTATCTATTTTATCATCTCTATGACTTTATTAGAACGTTTGACGAATGACTATAAGGAAGCGATGAGAGACAAGAATGAGACCAAGAAGATAGTGTTGAATCTTATACTAGCAAAGATTAAAAATAAAAAAATAGAACTGCAAAAAGATCTCGAAGATGTTGATATTATTGGTATTCTCAAAAAAGAGGTCAAAGAAATACTTGAAACTATGGGGTTTTTGGAAAGAGCAAACAAACTGGAAGATTTTGCTATAGAACAGCAAAAAAAAGCTTTGCTTGATTTCTACCTTCCTGCTACGATTACCAAAGAACAAACTACTGAACTTATCAAAAAACTTATATCTGACCACAATATTACTGATCTCAAGACACAGAGATGATTGTTGATGAAGGAATTGATGGCAAACCATAAATGACAAGTCGATGGTGCTTTGGTAAATGAAGTAATCAATGAAATGATTGTTTAGTTCAAAGTCTAGGGCCTCAAAAAATATTTGTTTTATCATTTCATAGTTTCTATGAAAAAATATTTTCTTCTCATCGCTTTGTTAACTTTTGTGTCTTTGTGATTAGGAAATTTTTCTTATGCTAGTACTTCATGTAGTGCTACTGCTAGTACTCATGCTCCTGAACAACGAACAGGACATGCGTTTACTTGTGAAACTCCTTCGTCAACTAATGCATCAGCATGTACAGATAATGTGAGTAATGCGCAGTCATGTTATGCTCCTAGTGCATGAGATACTTGTACCCTCAATTGTTGTGTTTGTACCAATAATAATCCAGCACCAACAACCACAACTTCACCACCATCTACGGTATGAACTTCTTGTCCTGATGTGGCTTGAATACCTCAAAAATGGGTTAATACTGGTAATGGTACTGGTACCTGTAAATCATGTAAAGATCCATGAGTATGCTGTGGTGTATCACTCAATACCTCTATACCATTTATTGGTAAGTGTATAGAAAGTTCTGCAGCTAGTGTTGGTCCTGATGAGACTGGAGTTACTTGAGCAGATGCTTTCCCTGTATTAATGTGAAGTTTGACCAAAATATTAGTGACACTTATTTTGATTATCTCTTTTGTTTTGATCATTATCGGTGGTATTATGATTGCAAGTGGCGATCCAAGCAAAGGCAAGAAGATGATTACCAATGTTATTATCGGTATTGCACTCCTTGGTGCTTCCGGAGTAATATTACGTTTGATTAATCCTAACTTCTTTGGATAATTAGACATAAGTATCAAGACATAAGTATCAAGACATAAGTATCAAGAGATGAGTATCAAGAGATGAGTATCGAGACATAAGTATCAAATATTTGTTTTAATTTTGTAATGAAGTATTATGGTTAATGTGAAATTCAAAAATGGTTTTCTTATCGAAAACAAATTGCTGTTTGGATTTGAAACAACAGATCCTAAATATATCAATTTGGCATTGGAGCCTGGTGATGATATGCGTTATGATAAATTGGAATATGCACTTGTAGATTATCCTGGTGAATATGATATTCAGTGAATTGGTATTGAATGTTTTCTTGGTGCTAATAATAAACTCAATTATGTCCTTACACTCAATGATAAAAAAATTGGTATCATTCAATCTCCTGATGTTTTGGATTTGGACGAAGTAGGTGAAGTGATTTTTCGACTGTATCAAGATGATAAAATAGCAAACAAAATAGATCAGCTCGAGCTTGAAGGAGAAAAACAAAAACTAGAAATACCAGCTGAATAAAACTTTATTAAGAATGAAGAATTAAATATTAAGAATATAGGTAAAAGTATTTCATAATTCTTAATAAATGAAGTTCTTAATGGGCGAAGCTCTTACTCCTTAATTATGCTAAAAATATGAGTTTTGAACCGCTTTCATCGTATGTGAGACCACAAAACTTAGAGGACTTTATTTGACAATCACATCTTGTCTGACCAAATAAACCCCTGAATGTTTTTTTGCAATCTGGTAAAGTACCTTCTATGATTTTTCGAGGTCCACCCGGGTGCGGTAAAACAACTATAGCACATATTATATCCCAAACAATACAAGCAGACTTTTTTTATTTGTCGTGAGTCACCAGCAAAAAAGAGGATTTACTCAAACTTGTCGATCAAGCAAAACTCAATTTTCAATATGGCAAATCGACAATTATTTTTCTTGATGAAATTCATCGTCGAAATAAAGCCCAGCAAGATACTTTGCTTCCTTATGTAGAAAAGGGGACCGTTACCCTTATTTGAGCAACGACAGAGAATCCAAGTTTTACTGTCAATAATGCACTGCTCAGTAGATGTAGAGTATTTGTCTTTGAAAAGTTGTCAGATCAAGAAATATTTGAATTTATCAAAAAACAATTTCCTCTGATTCTTAAAAAACATCCCAATATATCTCTTACGGATGAATATCTTCATCTTATCAGTAAGCTCGGAAACTGAGATCTTCGTAATGCATTAAATATTCTGGAGTCAGCAATATTTTTTGCCAAAGATGGAATACTTACTGACCAGATTATTCTTCAGGCATGACAAAAGACCGTATATTATGATAGAGATGGAGAAGAACATTATAATATTATCTCTGCTATCCATAAATCGTTGCGTGATTCTGATGTTGATGCTGCATGTTATTGGGTCCAGAGGATGCTTATCTGAGGAGAAGACCCACTGTATATTGCAAGAAGACTTTTACGTTTTGCATCGGAAGATATTTGACCCGCAGACAATAATGCACTATTACTTGCCAATCAGGTGTACGATGCTGTTGCTAAACTTTGAATGCCGGAATGTGATGTTTTTCTTTTTCAGTTGACCATATATTTGGCCAAAGCAAAAAAAAATAATATTGTCTATCGTACTGCTATCGCTACGAGACAAGATGTAGAAAAATATGGTAATCTTGCCGTTCCTTTTCACCTACGCAATGCACCTACCAAACTCATGAAAGAATTGCAGTATGGATCATGATATAAATATGCTCATAATTATCCTGATGCACACGTTGATCAAGAACATTTTCCTTCCGAACTCACTGGCACAAAATATTTATCATAATGCTTACTTATATATTCTTATTTTAATAAACAAATTTAAGGTTTATTTTGTGTTTTGTCAATTCAAAATTTATTTTTTACTGTCTAAAAACTTGTTTTACTCCCACAAATACGTATCTTATGGCAAGTTTTTTTTTAACTTTTTATATAATTCAAAATGGTATTTACAAAAAAAGTAACTAAGGCACCTGCTGTAATGGTAGAAACAAAAAAATTATCAGAAAAAGATACTTGCGGTATGGGACACTGCGGTAAAATGAAGCATTGTTTAGTTCTTGCATTTCTTGTTATCAATACGCTTCTTCTTATTTGGGTATTATGTAATCAAACAAATATAGAGGCTGCTAAAGTTGGTGGAAGAGATAACTACGAAATGGTTCAAAAAATTTATAAATCAGCTTCATTTAAAGCTCAACAAAAACAACAAATCGACCAAGCATTACAAATGTATCAAGGAGGATGAACAACACAACCAGGTGTTACCTCTACAACTACACAACCAACTACAACTACACAACAACCTACAACAACAGTACAGCCTAGTGTTCAACCAGTGGTAACAAAATAATTTTATTTTTATAACTTTCTATGCTCATGACTAAAGAAAAAAAAGATGAAAATATCAAAATGTTGATTATAGGCCTTTTGGTACTTAATGTTTTACTTGGTGTATATATTGGATTTTTCAAACACGATGCACTTTGGTTAGAAACTTTGAAGGCATGATGACCTGCAAATATGACTATGGCAGAACAATTGTATAGATCACCTGTATACATCCAACAACAAAAAACTACATTAGATCAGATTTTGGGTAGTATGAATCAACCCGCTGTACAACCAACAACTCAACCAACTACAACTACACAACAGCCAACTACTACAACAACAGCACAACCTACTACTCAACCGGTAGTAAAGTAATGCAATAATTTTATTTTAATAAATATTTGTTCTTATGGCTACAGAAAAAAAACATGAAAATATGAAAATGGTATTTATAGGTCTTTTGGTACTTAGTGTTTTACTTGGTGTATATACTGCGTTTTTTAAACACGATGCACTTTGGTTGGAAACTTTGAAAGTTTGAGGAAATGATAATATGAAATTAGCAGAACAATTGTATCAAGCTGATTCTTATAAACAACAACAAAAATCTACACTTGAACAAATCCTTGGTTCTATGAATACAGCAACAGGTACAACTGCTCAACAAGCACCTACTCCTGCCCCACAAGCAAATGCACCTACAACTCAAGGAGATGCAACAAAATTTGCTGCTATAGAAAAAGATTGATATATTAAAGGAAATAAAAATGCAAGAATCACTATTATAGAATATTCTGATTTGATTTGTCCTTTCTGTAAGAGACATTATGCTGCTCAGACTATTGAAACTCTTGTAGCTAATCATCCCAATGATGTAAATATGGAATTTAGAAATATGCCATTACCACAACTTCATCCTACTGCTCCCATTTGAGCTCAAGGTGCTATCTGTGCTGGTAAACTTGGTGGCGTTGATAAATACTATGCGTATATTGCTGAAGCATTCAAAGCATCAGAATTTACTGAAGATAGTACTACTGCTATCGGTGTAGGTATTGGTCTTGATAAAGCAAAATTTGCTAGTTGTCTTACTAGTCCAGAAACTATAGCAACAGTAAATGCTCAAGTACAAGAAGGTCAATGATTTGGTATCAATGGAACGCCTGGTAATCTTGTTGTAGACAATCAAAAAGGAACATATACATTGATAGCTGGTGCTTATCCTATTGCAACATTTGAAGCTGAGGTTGCAAAAATTCTTGGTAAATAAACTTTATCAAAAAACTGAAAGCTATATTCTCTATTATATACAAAAAAAACGGTCGAAGGGCCGTTTTTTTTATATAATTTTTTTTAATCTTTTTTTTATCGCCTCGCCGGTTGGGTGTTTCTTTTTGGCTATCAGGTCCAAAAGAACCTTTTGACTTCGCAAATGACAAGACCAAAAAACCCCTTGTCGATTGTCCATTCATCTATGTTGAAAATAAACATTCTTTTGACTATATGTTTCATTCAATGATATTACAATCGATCTTTAAAATAAATTTTTTTATAATAATTCAAAAACCCCACATTTTTTGTGGAGTTATTTTGTTATGAAAACTATTTATTGGCTTTTTCTTTTTGAAGTTCATATTGGAGTTCTTCGATATCTTTTTTGAGTTTTGTCATTTCTTTCTTTTTATCTCTAATTACTTCAGGATCTGCACCGCTAGCTGAAAGTCCAGGAATAATTGTTCTTATCTGTTGTATCTGTTGTTCTTTAGCACGCAACGCTTCACGAATAGTTTCTTTTTTATTTATGGTAACTACTTCTTTGTGCTGTGTTTTGATACCTATAGTTATATTGATGATACTTTCCGTATAATATTTATCGAGTTCTTTTTCGTTTTCGAGGTATTCAATCGACGATACGGTAATCAGTTTGTAAATTATTTTTTCTTGTTTTCTGAGATATTGTAAAAAATCTAATGGTGCAAAAAAACAAATTTCTACTTCCTCATGTTTTGCATATTTATATGTTTGTTTCATATGCAAAAATCTATCTATAATATCCATAAAGAGTTGTGTTTTATAGTTTTTACTGATGGTGATAAAACTATTTTCTATCGGTTGTAGTACCACAGGTCATTCGAATCCTAATAATTCTCGTATTTGTTGGCTTATGAATGGAATGAATGGATGTAAGAGCTTCAATATATTTCCTAAACACCGTAACGTCACCTTGTTACCATTTTCTGTGTCTTGATGTTTTTGTATCTCCAAATACTTATCACAAAAATCCTCTTTGATTACGGTAATCATTTTATTTTGAATATCATGAAGCGTATTTTTTGTCATAGCTTCTTCGTATTCTTTTTGCAATTCAATGACTTTATATATGATCCGCAACTCAAATTCACTTAAAGCTGATTTTCTTTTGTCCAAATATCCTGTCAACTGTGAAAAATCAGATATTTTTCTCGATCATTTTTTTTCATAGACATGTTGTCAAACAAATCTAGCTGCGTTTCGAAGTTTGCTTATAAAATGTTCATATTCTGTTATCTCTTGATTGCGATTTACTGCATAAAGTCTTGTACAATCCGTTCAGAAATTTTTGATCAATTCTTTAAATGATTCTTTCTTTTTTTTGTTTGTTTCCTCTTCTTGCTGGATATAACAAGTATCGAATAATATGGTGTTTTGTACGTTGTATCCTATGATAACAGTTTTGAGTAATTCAAGAATTTTATTTTTTTCTATATAAATTATTTTGTGTGGATTTTGTTTGGTATCATTAAATGCATCCATCATCTTTATGAAAATGAGTGCATGACCCAACGTTTCTTCTATTTTTTCTTTCTGTTGGACGAGTCCTTCATCATTAGCTACTAAAGTATCTATATCAAAATCATAAAATCATTTTCTCTTGCTTGAGATTGCAATAGATTTTTCTAAAAATTCACTCAGAGTTATAGAAAATTTTTCGAAATTACCCATTCATTTCCCTTTTTGAGAACCTTTTACCGTATCTATATCTTTTTCGGTATATTCTACTATTTTTTTTAGCTCATTGATTTCTTTGCTGTATCCTCTTGGAAGTGTTTCACTAAAAAGTTCAATATATGTTTCGAGTGTGTTTTGTTCTCCTGTACGGCTTTTCCCCAATAATACATCAATACATTCTTCTATGCTAAATTGTTGTTTTATACGTTTATCGACTATCAGATTGAATATAATAAGTGAAAGTACTGTGTATTTATTTTTTATTTTTTTTGCAGGCAAATTGAGTATCTCATTATCAGAAATGAAATAACTTTTCCCACTTTTGCTTTTCCACAGTGGTAATGAAAAACCTTTGGAATCTTCTTTGGTTACTGGCCAATATTCCATTGTTTTGATTATATTTTCTATAATTTCCTCATGTTCTTGTGGCAGAATAGTTAGTTTTTTTTCTTTGATTGCCTCTGCAATAGCAGTTAGTTCTTTTTCTGTTTTTATAAATAACTGATTACAAAGTAGTGGTCGTGCTTTCTCGTTTGTCTTTTTGTGTACTATCACTTCTGCTTCTATATATTTTGTGGATTCGAGATTGTGAATATCATCTAAATTCTTTATTATATTTTTGATAAACTCATTTGCGTTTTTTCCACAAAAATCACCTGCTACTTCAGTAAAACATCACCTTTTGTCGATAGCAAATTTGTCTATCTGCAGTTCATGTTTTTGTGCTATCATAAGTGATTTTTTGTCATGTGCTGGAGTAATTCTCATTATTCCTGTACCTTTCATTGGGTCTACAGATTCATCCGTGATAATCGGAATTGTTTTATTGATGATTGGTATAATTACCTTGTTTTTGATCAGTTTTTTATATCTTTTATCTTCTGGATGTACTGCAAGTGCTACATCAGCAAAAATTGTTTCTGGGTAAATCGTTGGTACTATGATTGATATGTTTTTTGTATCTACAAAATATCTGAGATTGTACTGTTTGATCTGCATTTTTTTGTGATATATTTCATCAGTTCCTAGTGTTTTTTGTTCTTCTAGGCTTCGATAATTTATAGAACAATCTTCATAAATATGTCCTTCTTGGACAAGCTGAACAAATAAATTTCTGACGAAGTTGGTGTTTCTCTCCGAATACACAATATTATCAGAATCAATACCAAAAAATACTCCTGCTTTGGTAAGTAAATTTTCGTAATTTTCTGTTTTGAGATTTTTGTCTTCAGTATCAAAAATAGGCAATAAATTCACCTTTATTCATTTCATTTTTTGATAGGTTGCTACGATATCTTCTTTGATTATGCCACTGATAGTATCTCATGGCGTTTCTTTCGATATGACTATGGGTAATTGTGTTATCACTGTTTCTCGTTTGGTTGTGTTCTTTTTTGTGGCGAATAGTTTTTGAAAATAGTTCTTTTTGAGAAATTCTGATTCTATGGAAAAGTGATTATATTTTTTTTTTATTTCTGGCATATTTCTAGGTAACTAACAATTAAAAACACTGTACGTTAAGAATTAATCTTGCCTACCTATTATAATTATCTTCGCTTATTTATAATTATATTCTCCTGTATTAGTTTTTAGAAAACTCATAGAGTTTGTATATAGTGTATATAAATAGACTTATAAGAATCACAAGTACTATATTTTCTGCTGGTCCTGTCTGTATTTTTTTTACACTATCTATATTGAGCGTTGTCCCATCTTTACATACCCCTTCGACAAGATAATATGCATAGGTATTTGTCTTGGAGAGTTTGTTGAATGGATATTCGAACATTGTCCCTGTTTTTTCTCCTACTTTTTGCATTTGACTCACCTCACTGGTTTCAAAATCTGATCTATAAATGACATATTTATCTATATTTATGACTCCTGACCGTGTAAGATAATATTTTTCTCCTATTTTTTGCGTAGTGACTTGAATCCCTTTTACGATACAACTTATATCTTCTCCTACTTTTGCCTGAGTGACTTCTGATGGTGTTCCACTTGGATTGCCAGCACTGTCGAGTGGGATAATTTGAAAATAATATACATCACCAATACTCAGGTTATTAAGTATTATTTCGTTTGTTTGTACTGTGGTACTTAAGTTGAGATTCCCTTGTCCTGTTCCATATTCTATTTTGTATTGAGGCGCTGTCCCTATAGTTTCCCGTGTTACATTTAATTTGGTTTTATCAACACTATCAGAATATAGTCTTATTTTACCGATAGCGGTTCATGTTCCCACTATGAGTGTGGCTATACCTGTATACGTTTTTGTCTGTCCGAGTACGATCAAATCTACATCGACTTGGAGACTTCATTGGGTGTCTATCAGTACATCTTTGGTGAATACTCAAGGACTTTGTTTGTCCATAGGAATTGATTTTCCATCACTCAAATGTAACTGAGCTGAAGTTACGCTATCGCTACTATTGATCGTAAAACTTGCTTTATCTCATTGCTTAATAGCTCCTGATGGTTGTATTTGGATGCTATTAAAAACTCCGTCTTTGATAGGTTGATAACCAAAGGAAACAACCTGGGATTCACCGATCACTTCGTTGTTAGCGTTCAGAATTTTTATTTGAAGAATATTGTCTCATTCAGTTATTCCACTTACATAAGCACTAATATTTCCATTGGTATCTGTTGTCCCTTGTGCTACTGAAGTGTTGTTGATATATATTTGATATGGTGCATTGGGTAATCCTTGTGCAGTTGCTAAAATATTGGCAACGCTATTTTTTTCAATTCCCCCGGGTACGGGAGACATGAGACTTACGTTTTCTGTGGTTCCTGTGTTTTGTGTAGATCCTACGATAACTGTTTTTTGTCCCATGATAGTATCGTTGATAATATCCGAAACTTTGATAGTAAATGTTCCTGCTTTTTTGATAGAAAGTCCTTTGGAAAATACTTTTGTCCCCTGGTCTTCTGGAAGGAAAGTATATAGTCCATCACTTGGAACGGTGTAGTCCGCAGTATCTACGATGCCACCTATTTCAATAAATATATCGCCTTGATAATCTTTGACGACATCACCATTGGCTGTTACTGCTTTTATAGTTATATCTACTGTTTGATTAACATCAAATGAACTTGGTGTCACATCTACAATGAATGCATCTGGATTTGCCGCTCGTGCTTTGTTGTTTCCTATAACTCCTACTGTCAACATGCAGATTGCTATTATGCTTGCAGTGAAAGCTTTACGTGAAAATTTCATCATATGATACTAAGGATAAAGTTTTAATTTTTTACATTTTTATTGTGTTTCGTCTATTATTTACTGTGTGTCGTTATAGTATTTAGTGATCCGATAGATAAGTTTTTTTGTGAACCATCATTGAGATTTGCTACTGCTTCACTGAGTAATATATCTTTTATTTCACCGGTAAAGGGTAACAATATTATACTTTGACTTTTGTCGACGGTTTGCCCTGGCATTGATTGAATTACTACACTATTTTCATCTGGATTTTTTACTGTTCGTGTCCCTTGTCAGCTGAGATTTTTTGTATCTATAGTGACGGTGTCTTTGTTGAAACTTATTGTAAGATCTATGTTTTTGGGTGTTTCCAAATTTACTGACATAAAAACATCTACATATCAACTATTGGTTTTGTATGCAATATCTCGTCATTTTGCAGCGATAAATGTTTTTTCTTGGAGAGAAAGTACACTTGCCATCAACATATTCGGATTTTTTACAATGAAAAATATTCCCAAAGCAATACATGCTGCTCCTATAATGATGGCAATATTTTGTTTGATACTTCAGAAAAATATTTTTTTATCCATTTTTCTCCAAACAGGTAAAATTTATCATTGTTTGCTATTCACAAAATTAGTATGCTTTTTGCTATAAAAATCAACTGTATTTGATAGAAAATAGTAAGTCAACATTAGAAATAAGCTATTCTTATTCTTTATAACTACTTGCATTTATTGCTCCTGTAAACAATGTTATTTTTCCATTATTTTGATAATCTATGAGTACATATGCTCACGTTCTTGTTTCTGGTGGATATTTCATATCAAACAAAAAATTTCATAGACTATAGATGATAGGTTTCCCTTTATATCGTCCTATATCTTGTATTACATGCGGATGATGTCCTATGATACTATCTGCTCAACAATCAATAAGCTGTTTTCCTAAACTTTCTTGCTGTATGTTGTGTATTGTTTGATATTCCGTTCCTCGGTGGACAGAGACCATATTTATATATCCGTCTTTTTTGTTTTTTTGTAAACTTGCACAATATCCAGAAAACAAATATCTCGGTGTTATAGTGAAATCATATCATTGTCGAGCTATTTTTATTCCGCGGACAATTGTTCTATACGTATAGTCTTGTTCAAAATACGGTCCACTTCTTATATGTCCTATATAATTTATTTTATTGTTTTTGAGTTGTTGGACAGTTTCTTTGAGTGCTAGTATTCCTCAATCTAGACTGTGATTGTTAGCAATATTCATTAACGTAAATCCTATATTTTTGAGATAAGGTAAAATACTATTGCTTGAACAAAATACTACTTCTTTGCCTGTTTTTTGACATGTTTTCATATCGTTTACTATCGGTGTCTCCAAATTTAGTCCGACGAAATCTATGCCAAATAATTTTCTATGAGGATATATGGCTGGCGATAATTTCGTATCTTCATTCTGAAAAAATGTTTTGAAATATTGGTTGATACTTTGTTCTCATGAAAGTTTTGTGGCGACTTGTCTATCGAATATAAGATCACCAAAAAATGCAACGGTAAATCAATTTTCTTGTTGTTTTTGCCTGGTATAATATATGAACTCTCTTGATGTATTGCCTGTGCCTAAATTTTTCCCTACGATGGTGCTACTACTGTCTCTGAGAAATAATTTTGGATATTGGTTATTATTTTGTGCAAGTGTATTGAGCATATATAAACAACTTGGACAATCGACTTCCAGAGAACTATATTGTCAAATATTAGTAGCATTGTTGAGTGTATACAAACTTTTTTTATCGTGAAGTTGAGCGAAATCTTCGTCGGTGTAATGAGAAAAATCTACTGATGCCAGTAGCAATGTCTTTCCAATGAAATGATAGGTATTAATCATGGTTATTATCTCTGTATCATCTATGAATTTTCTTGGTTTGACGATAATAGGAAATATTTTTGCATTGGGAAATGCTTTTTTTATAAAGGTAAATTGTGCTCATATTCCATGTTCCTTTGTTCCTTTAACATCTAAACAGCCACTTGTTTTTGTGGGTGATAGTTTTTTGGCTACTACGCAGGTGTTTTGGAAACATAAATGATTGGTATCTTCGCACAACATATCACTATTGTTTGTACTCGCATTGAAATGATCTGGACTAATCAACACAATATTTATCGATTCATCTTTTTTGATCATATACGTTGTTTGGAGAAATTGATAGAAATTTTCAATTGTCTGCGGTTGTAAGGTAAAATGTGGAACAATAGCAAAATATTTTTGCAGACTTTCCAAACGCTGTGTCTGATCTACTTTTGTTTCCCAAAATATTCATGACAGTATTCCTATCATGAATATTCCGATCCCAATCAAGGAAATTAACCAGATTATTTTTTTTTGCATGACTATGTTCTATTGATTAATAGCTTGTATCGTCTCTTCTAAGGGGAGCGACATGAGTTTGTTTTCTGTATCTCAGGAAAGTGTATCGTAATTGTTTTGTCGATCTTGGTCTGTAAATCTCCCTCCGACTGCAGCCTTAAATGGTGCTTGTAAAGTATAAAACTCATAATGACTAAATATAGGTCATACAACGATTCTTGGTCCATTTACATCATTAACCATCATTGCTAATATATATGGTCTTCCTACTGCTTCATACAGTGGACCATATTTACCTGAAGTAAAAATATCAGCAATGATTGATCATCTTTTCTCTTTTTGTAGTGGTTGTCCAAAGAGTTTCGTCGGTGTCGTTATATCTGTCAATGTATTTTCTGAAAGTCTTAATGCATCAAAATCTTCATCACTTATTTTTTGATTTTGTGTCTGTGCTACAGCAATTTTTTTCACAAAAGTTAGATATGTTACCAGTTGTTGGTACTGATTTCCACTAAAAAATGTGTTTGTTTCTTGTGTAAGCGCTATGATTTGGTCAATGAGATCTATATTTGGCTCTACATATCATTTGGGAATTGGTAATACTGGTGGTTCTACTGATTGAGAACAAGGTCCCTCTCCACCACCACCTAATTCTGCATACGCTTGTTTGACATATAATAAGGTATCGTGTTTTAATTCTGTATAGCTTCCTAGATAGGTATTTAATAGTTTGTTTTGATATAATGGATCTTCCATAAAATAAGGGACATTGTTTCCTCCACTGATAAAGAGGGTAGCTAGCATATTGAGCCAGGTGTGATATACGGTAGTTCCAAAATTAAATGTTGTCAGAATCTTATTTTGAGCAACCTCTCATTTGACTCTGTTGTATCCTGTCATTTGAGCTGGAGATATTTCAAATTGTGATTGGTTTTTTTCTAACCGTAATTTGGCAAATTTTTGTGTAATCGGAATATTGAGAAGATTGTCTGCAACCATCAAAGCACTTTGTACTCGTGGTTTATATTCACTTTCTTTTTCTGCTGAACCTGCTGTGAATTGGTCAAAAAACCGACTATCAATCGTAAATTTTTCTCCAAAAAACACAAATCCTGCAGTAGTGTCTTTTGCTTGTTGTTCTGTGACTGCACCTTCTGTTGCTGTTGTATAAGAAACTGACATAATCCTCTGCGGCCTTAGTGTTATAAGTTTCTTCTGTATGGTATCATTCATTCATTGTATGATGGCGTTGTCTCACGTCCAACCTTGATCAGTAATAAATTTCTGGAGATCTGAAATATTTACATCATCATCTTCTCCGATGAGTTTTTGAATAAAATTATAGAAGGTGGTAAATTCCGTTAAATCATCGTTTTTGATATTATCAACCATAATCAATCCTGCGG
Source organism: uncultured Candidatus Peribacteria bacterium (assembly GCA_964613015.1). Taxonomy (GTDB): domain Bacteria; phylum Patescibacteriota; class Gracilibacteria; order Absconditabacterales; family Absconditicoccaceae; genus CAJBLF01. Next base: position 24,806 of record CAZTFP010000001.1, read on the forward strand.
TAGCAACTTTTTTGTCTGCAAAGAATAGTTTCTCTCTCATCAACCATTTCATGGCTATGAAATATGTTTTGAGTAAACTATCGGTAGTATAATGTGCTCTTGGTTTAAATTGACTATAATCAAATTTGAGTCCATCAAACATTCAAAAATTACCTATCATACCGGTAGAAAATGTTTCCAATAATGTATTTTCTCCTTGTGTGTTTGTCGCTTTGAGTACTTCATCCATAGTATCTTGTAACGCTTTTTGGTAGTCATCTGGAAGTTTTGAAAGTACTGATTTTTGTCTCTCTATAATAAGTTTTTGAATTTGCTCATCTGTAAGGTCCGTCGAATTTTGTGGATCACTGTTGGTGTTTTCATTTGTTGTTATTTTGTCTATCAATTCATTGTTGGGGATTAAAATATTATAAGGAATAGATCGGTATGCAGCAAGCAATTCGTAGTTTTTTTTCAGTTTAGTGTCTGAAGTTTGTTTTGCCAATGTAATGAATTTTTCAAATAATGATTTTGAAAGTTTTGTAAGCATTGGTCTTGCTATCGTTTCTTCATAATATTTTAATGAATTATCAAATACTCTGTGATATACATGTAATAGAAGATCACTGGTGACCAAAATTGTATTATAAGGATATCTTTTGTATGGTATTTTATCTCATCCTATTTGATTATAGGTATTCGCTCGTTCATCTCATCATCAATCTACCTCATTTCCCTCTCACTGATATTGTGTTTGTGCTATCATTTGTTGCAAAAATCAACTATTTGCCTTGAAAATTGTTCGTCCATGTGTGCTCAAAAATTTTTTCTGTGCTTGAGAAAATTCTAATCATAAACCATTTCCGTTGTATTGATCGCTTACGTCAAATTTTGCGTCTTTTTTGAAATCCTTGAATGGAATGTTCTTGATTGTTTTTCCATTGTCCGTATTGATTAGGTCAAATCATCCTGTGAAACACTGTTCTTTATATATAGGATCAGAAAGATCTATTTGAGGTACTATATATGTTATTTTCCATGTATCATGAAATCCATTTTGAATGGCATCTCGATTGATCATTCCACTAATTTCTGGCTTGGTCATCTTTCGTGTATAGGGATATTTTGTGACTTGATTGTTTATCAAAGAAAATGTACTGATGTTTTCCGTAGTTGGTGTCACTGTGCTGTTCCCGCATCCTGCAATGATACTACTTGTCAGTAGTGTTGTAATAAGAAAAAGCTTTTTCATGTTGTATGGTAAAAAAATAAATATTTTATACTGATTTTTTATTTTTTTTATAATTCTATATGATCTCTTAGGCTTGGTATCTCACAGGTGAATCCCATTTCTTCGAGTTTTCATTGTAATGTTGTTTGAGCTGTTCATTCTCCGTGAATGATAAATGTTTTTCTTGGTGCTTTCGTGAATCCTTTGGCTCGTCTCAATAATTGATCGGAATCTGCGTGACCAGAAAACCCGTTTATTTTTGCTATTTCGGCGTTTATAGAAATCGTTTCTCCCATCATTCGTACTTTTTTTTCTCCATTTACGATGTGTCTTCCCAATGTTCCATCTGCTTGATATCACACGAAAAGCACTGTATTATTTTTGTTTGCAAGTCCGTGGAGAAGATGATGAGTAATTCTTCCTGCAGTACACATTCCGTTTCCTGCAATGATGATACATGGATCACTATAATTATTTAATTTTATAGAATCTTCGACACTTTGCGTACATTCCAATTGAGGGAACTCAAATGCATGAGGATATTTATGTAAGGCTTCTTCGTCAAATACTTCTGTATGTTTTTTGAAAACTTCTGTCGCTTTGATAGATAGTGGACTATCCAAGAATATTTTTTCTGCTGGAAAATTTCCTTCTTTGATGATGATATTGAAAAAATAGAGGAGTTCTTGGGTCCTTTCTACAGAAAACGATGGAATCAAAATTTTTCCTCATTTGTTAAATGTTTCTGTAGTATATTTTATCAATAATTCTTTTTTACCTGCTGTGTCTTCGTGTTTTCTATCTCCATAGGTAGATTCCATAAAAAGATAATCTGCGTCTGCAATCAATGTCGGATCTTGTACAATAGGTGTGTCTCGTTGTCCTATATCTCATGAAAATACGAGTTTTGTTTTTTTCTCTCATTCAATCACGAAAAGTTCAATGCTCGCCGATCAAAGAATATGTCCGGCATCTTGAAATCTTGCCTCGATATTGTCTGTGAGTTTAATTGTTTCTCTATATTTTATAGCTTGGAATAATTTCATACATGCTTTGGCGTCATCTACACTATACATAGGAACTCTTGGTTCTTGATGATTTTGTTTTCTCCTTTTATTTTCTTCTTCAACGTTTCTTTCTTGGATCATAGCACTATCTTCCAAAATAATTCCGCACACATCAAGCGTTGCTGCTGTTGTGTATATTTTGCCACTGAATCCTTGGTTATATAATTTGGGAATCAATCCGCAGTGATCGATATGTCCGTGGGTAAGTAAGACGAAATCAATCTCCTTGGGATCAAAAAGAAATGGCTCATAATTTAATCTCATTACTTCTTTGGGTCATTGAAACATTCCGCAATCTATGAGGAATTTACTCTCATCAGTCTCGATAAGATAACATGATCCGGTAACGATTTTAGCAGCTCAGCAGAAAGTTAGTTTCATGTGTTTGTATAATATATAAAAAATTATTTATAAGATAAATTTTTCTTTAATCGTTTTTGCAACATCTTCTGGACTCAGTTTTGTATTGTTTATTCTGATATAATTTTTTCTTTTTATTTCTCATTTTTTTGAATTTAATCTGTACTTTTCCATAGAATCTCTGAGGTCTTTTTCTGATCTTTCTAAATTTCTTTTTGTTGCTTTGTGTTGTAGTCTGTGTGGATGGATATTACGCGTAAGCCTTTCATCCATGTCTGCCTCAAGTTCTACAAAATATACCGTTCCTCCTTTTGATTCGAAAATATTACATAGATTGTCTATATACTTCCAATCGTCTTGTTCACTAAAAGCTCGTACATAGGTAAAAATCATTCCTTCTTGGTCGGTTTTTGCAAATTCTTTGAATATTTTTTTGCGGAATAAATCTACTAATTTTCTTCCTGCTTTGCTTCCATAATTAAACAGTGGTGAAACTAATTCTATGGTCATATGATTATGGAAAAGTTTGAGTCCTGTAATTTTTTCGAGCTCTTGACCTACGGTCATCTTTCCTACCGCTTGAGGTCAGAATATAATTATGAGTTTCATAACTGATGATTTATTAGAAATGAAATATATTGTTATATATCTATGTTTTTATTCAATCATTGCAACTTATATCTTCAATGAAAAGTTGAGTTTAATAGTTTTGTCGTGGAGAGGAATCGTAAATTCCATCCAGAATCATCCATTTGTTTTACATCGATCGATGAGGTTTTTATTTAGAAATGGTTCATCAAACACTTCCAATGGTAATATAAATCTTGGATTAAAAAACATTACTCTTGCCTTGGTGGAGTTTTCTATAAAGACCAATACTTGGCATGGTATGATGCGTGGTAACGTCTCTTCTACTATGTAGCTGATCAGCTTTTTCTTTTTGAGTGCTGCGATATCGTCGTGAGTGAGTTCAAATTCTTCGCAAGAAAAGATTATTTTTTCTGATATTTTTGACGATTCTGCATCGAATATTGCGTTTATCTCCATTTTTTTTCAAAAAACTTTATAAAAAATTTCTGTATATAGCTTATATAACCTAATAATTTTATCAAGAAATTATCTTCTTAATACTTACCTTGAAATTCATTGATAAATATATATATTCTATCCCAATAAAACAAAATGTCAAATGATTAAAAAAATAAAACAAAAAATTTTAATGAACAAAAAAATCTTAATTTTGGAATTCAAGCTTATGGTGCTTGTGGGATTCGCTCTAATATTATCATGTCTTTTGGCTTTTTTTGATACTAATGCCATGGTAATGATAATTATTGATTTGCTTATTTTTTTCTTTTCTTGGGTAGTTATAAAAACTCAAGTAGTTAATCCTGCAATTAGAACAATAAAAGAACTTAGGGAATTATCTCTTACCAAAGATAAATTCTTTGATGTGATTGCTCATGATTTACGATCGCCATCCAATGGGATCCAGGGTTTTGCTAGTCTTCTTTTGGAACAACCTGAAGATTTTACAGAAGAAGAGAAAACAGTTTTTCTTCAAAATATTCTTCTCTGTTCCATTAACTCCAATAAGCTTCTGGATAGTTTATCTGAATGGGCTCGTCTCCAGACCGGCAGATTGAGGCCTAATCCACAACCCTTTGATGTTGATAAAATGATTGAGAGTGTTGTTGCTTTTCATCAAGGCTATGCTGTTCAAAGAAAAATTACTTTGCTTTCTAATGTAAAAGAATCTTTTGTGGCTGCGTGTGATGAAAATATGATAGAAACAGCACTTAGGAATCTAGTTTCCAATGCTATCAAATTTACGCAAGTTGGAGGTTCTGTGGAGATCAACTTTCAAAAATCAGAAAAAGAAGTGATTATTTCTATCAAAGATACTGGTAAGGGTATGTCTCCTATGATTAAAAACAATCTTTTTAAGCTTGGGGAAAATATAATCACACCAGATATCTCTGGTAAAAGGGGTACAGGACTAGGTCTTATCCTTTCCAAAGAATTGATAGAAAAAAATGGTGGACGTCTTTGGGTGGAAAGTGAACTTGGAAAAGGTTCAACATTCTATTTTACAGTCACACTCTCTTAGTCAATATTTATAATGTTACGCTCCCATGTATTATGGGGCGTTTTTTTATTTAAATTGTTTTTTGATCTCATTATATACATCATGTCGTGACTTGCAGGCTATTACGTTTTTGTCTTTATGTTCTTGCTTGATGGTATTGTGACTATACAGAAAAATACTTCATTTGTAGTCGTCTGCAATATAGTCTACTAGTCAATCATTATCATCTATTATTCCTAAAATTTTCGGATACAGTTTTTCCAAAACTTTTGCTTTCCATTCGTTACCTTGCTCTTTTTTTATTGATTTTGGTTTCATGATAATTGGGGCTTGAGGAAATCAATTTTTCTGGAGTCGTTTTTGTGTTCATTCAAATACTACTGTTGGTCTTACCGTTATATATGCTGTTATAGGTACAATTTTATTTATTTTATTCACAAACTGTTTCGCTCATTCTATCATAGGCAAATCTTCTTGTAATGTACTTGAATGTATTTCATCGTGTATTCGCTGTTTTGCTTCATCGCTCTGCCAATAGGGAACGTGTTGTGTATAACGATATTTTGCAATGAGATCTTCTGCTGATAAATTTTCTGGATTTCAAAACTTTTTTTGCATTTCACTTACTAAATATCAAATTGTTCGAGATAATGTTTCATCTATATCAAGAGCAATTCCTTCTTTTACTTCGGGCACTATAGTTGTAGATAACATACGTATGTACTATAAAGATAAAAAATATTTTCACTATCTATTTTTCGAGTATTGGTTTTTGTTTATATTTTATTTTTAAAAATAATTGGAGTACTCCAATTATTAATGCTATAAAATTACATAGCATCAAAGGAGTTGAACCTATTAAAAAGCCATAAATTGACCGTAATAAACAATTGGCTATATACATGAATATCATTCACCAAGATATATCTGCCATACTTTTGGATTTGAAAGATTTTATAATTTGTGGTAACATCAAAAGTGTTCATACTGCTGTTGCTAAATATCATATTCAATCAGTTATTCACAACATATCGTAAAAATTAATTATAAAATATTTTTTAGTTCTTTTAATGAATCAATTTCAATAGCACAATATATATTATTTCATTTTATTTAGATAGTTATATCGTATTGTCTTGGCTCAAGATTTATATCATCATTCCATATCAGACCATCAATCTCACACAACATATTTATTTTTTGGAGCTCAATATATTTTCTCTAGTTGATTAAATGATGATAAAAAGACATCGGGATGCGGTTTTTTCTTTTCTACTTCATTTGCACTTGTGCTTGCTGTTACTATTTTTTCTAGATCGAAATATTTGATAAATTTATCTATAAATTCTTTACATGCTCCTGAAGAAAGTCATATTCTATATTCTTTTTTGTGTAAATACTTCAATATTTCATAAGCGTATGGCATCAGCTCTATCGTTCATTTTTTCAATAAAGAAATAATTATTTTGTCTTTTTGACCTACAAAATATTCTATTTCTTCTTTTGTAAAAGTTATATCTTTCTCTCTCAATATCTCTGAAATCCATTCTTGTGGTGTTCTTCCTGCATACTTTACTCCTATGAGATGTGGCTCGATACTTACTCATTTTGTTTTTAAAAATTCAGCTTCAATCTGTTGGTGAATTTTTTGTGTATCGCTGAGTGTTCCGTCTAGATCGAAAACGATATGATCTTTCATATATTTCTTTATTGCTAAAATACTTGTTTAGTTCAAATATTCTGCCTTATTTGCATTGTGTTCATCCAATGTCCTTCCATAATGGATATTTCCTTTCATGTCATGAAGATAATATAGATAGTCAGATGTCTGAGGATTTAAAACTGCGTTGATACTTTCTCGTGTCGGATTTGAAATCGGTGTCGGTGGTAGTCCACGAACTTGTCTTGTATTGTATATATTATTTTTATCACCAATATTTTGTCCTATTACGGTTGGTGTACAATTGGTATATGAAGTTTTTAATCCATAACATAAGGTGATGTCTGCGTCCAATGCCATACCTATACTTAATCTTTTCAGAAATATTCCTGCTACGGTCCCTTTGTTCGCTACATTTCTTTCTTCTTTTTCCAAGATACTTGCCAAGATTATACTTTGATATCGGTTTGTTGGATTAGTGACTTTGTCTCGTACTCTGGTATTGAATGTCTCTAGTTGACTATATACCAATTGATCGATAATATTTTTTGTCTTATCTACATTATAGGTTTCGGGATACAAAAACCCTTCCATGGTTTTTAATTTAGAATTCTGAATTCATAATGCAGAATTACTAAGAAATGTATATCTTGCTTGATATTTTGCTATGATAGCTGGATCACTGACGAAGGAAATATATTCTCCTGGTTGAGTATATCATTTATTTGCTAATGCTTGATCGATATCATAGATAGATCGTCCTTCCAAAATCGTGAGACGAAGATACTCTTTTTCTGATCCTTTGACTATGTTTTCGATGAATTCTTTCTTGGTATAGCTTCCACTGAAGGTATATGATCCTGCTTCGAGCTTGGAAAAATCTATATGGTGATTTTTGATATACAATTTCACGCGAATTTTTTCTATGGGGTCTAGTTGATTCAAAATTTTGGAAACATTTTCTCCTTGTTGAATGGTTATCTTTTCGTTGAGGGTGATGTTTTTTGTGAAAAGGTAGATGAATAGTATAATTAGTATGAACAGTATTCGTCTTCCGAATTTGATTTTTTTCTTTTGTGGTTTCATAATTTTTATAATAAAATAAATGTGCGGTGATAGTATATATATTGTATTTTTTGTCAAATAAAAAATTTTCTTCCTTTTTTAATCTTGAAAAAAAAATAAAATACTTTATGATGATTTCTCACAAATTTTTTTTAAATTCAAAACTTTTATTTATATAAATTGTATTATTATGTCTTTATTTGGAAGTCATGAAAAAAAGTATGTATACTTTTTTGGAGAAACTAAAGGCCTTGGGAAAGATATTCTCGGAGGTAAAGGGAAAAACTTATCAGAAATGGTAGAGATGGGATTGCCTATCCCAAGTGGATTTACTATCACAACAGAAACGTGTGATTTGTATTACAAAAGCAACAAGACGTATCCACAAATAGTATTGGATCAAATTGAAAAAGAACTTCAAAAACTTGAACATGTTATGGACAAAAAGCTTGGAGATGCTAAAGATCCATTGTTGGTGTCTGTTAGATCTGGAGCTGCTGATTCTATGCCTGGTATGATGGATACTATTTTGAACTTGGGTCTTAATGATGAATCCGTACAGGGATTAATTGAAAAGACTGGTAATCCAAGATTTGTACGAGATAGTTATAGAAGATTTTTGCAGATGTTTGGTGATGTGGTTTTGGAAGTTCCTCACCATGATTTTGAGCATGCATTACAATCTATAAAGGATGCAAAAGGAGTAAAACTTGATACTGAGCTTGATGTGAATGATCTTCAGAAAGTAGTTGTATTGTATAAAGAAGCAATCAAAACTGCTACAGGAAAAGATTTTCCAAGTAATCCAAGACAACAATTACAAATGTCTATCGATGCAGTATTTGGTTCATGGAATAATGATAGAGCTATAATATATAGAAAAATAAATGATATCAAAGGATTGCTCGGAACGGCAGTAAATGTCCAGGCAATGGTATTTGGAAACATGGGAGATACTTCATGAACGGGAGTGTGCTTCACAAGAAATCCATCTACGGGAGAACATAAATTTTACGGAGAATTTTTGATGAATGCTCAAGGAGAAGATGTTGTGGCTGGTATCAGAACACCATTGGAAATAGCAGAATTGGATAAAGTAATGCCAGACTGTTACAAAGAACTTGTAGAAATTTATCAAGGACTAGAAAAACATTATAGAGATATGCAAGATATGGAATTTACTATTCAAGAAGGAAAATTGTATATTCTCCAAACGAGAAATGGAAAAAGAACAGCTGCTGCAGCTATCAAGATGGCAGTAGATATGGTGAAAGAATGACTTATAGATGAAAAGGAAGCAGTGCTTAGAGTAAAACCAGAACAACTTGATAGTCTACTTCATAAACAAATAGATCCGACTGGAAAGGCTACTGCTGAATTACTTACTAAATGACTTCCTGCTTCGCCAGGAGCTGCAGTTGGACAAATTGTCTTTACTGCACAAGCTGCTCATGATCGAGCTGAGGGAGGAAAAAAAGTTGTATTAGTGAGGACAGAAACATCACCAGAAGATATTATCGGAATGCTTGCTGCTCAAGGAATTTTGACAGCGAGAGGAGGAATGACCTCTCATGCTGCAGTTGTAGCTAGAGGAATGGGAAAAAGTTGTGTAGCTGGAGCTGGAGATATCGTAGTGAGCGAACATGATAAAACACTTATCGTTAAAGGAAAGACCTATAATGAAGGAGATGTTATTACTTTGGACTGATCAACAGGAGAAGTATTTGCTGGTGCATTAGCAGTTATGGATCCAGAACTTAGTGGTGACTTCGGAACGCTCATGACTTGGGCTGATAACTATAGAAAATTACTTGTGAGGACAAATGCTGATACTCCTCATGATGCTGAAGTAGCAAGAAAATTTGGTGCTCAAGGTATCGGACTCTGTAGAACAGAACATATGTTTTTCGCAGAAGATAGAATAAAAGCAGTCAGAGAAATGATTCTTTCTAATGATGTTGATGGAAGAAAAAAAGCACTTGCAAAAATTCTTCCTTTCCAAAAAGAAGATTTCATCTGAATTTTCAAGGCTATGGCTGGATTGCCAGTCACTATTAGATTTCTGGATCCACCATTACATGAATTCTTACCTCAAGAAGAAAAAGATATCGTTGAACTTTCTAATGATATGTGAGTAGATCTTGAAGTTTTGAGAAAAAGAATTGAAGGACTTCATGAATTCAATCCTATGCTTGGACATAGAGGATGTAGATTGGTTATTACGTATCCTGAAATCGCAGAAATGCAAACAGAAGCAGTTATCTCTGCAGCATGTGAACTCAAAAAAGCGGGTGTCGATGTAAAACCAGAAATCATGATTCCATTGGTAGGATTTAAAACAGAATTAGATTTCAATACCGAAATCGTAAGAAGAGTAGCCAAAGAGACTATGGAAAAATATGGTGTACAGGTTGATTATAAACTTGGAACTATGATAGAAGTACCTAGATGAGCAGTAACGGCTGATAAGGTTGCTGAAACAGCAGAATTCTTTTCATTCTGAACAAACGATCTTACTCAGATGACTCTTGGATTCTCAAGAGACGATGCTGGTTCATTTATCAAAGAATATGTAAATAAAAATATATTTGAAAAAGATCCATTCCAGACATTAGATACTGAAGGTGTTGGTCAACTTGTCCAAATGGCTATCGAAAAAGGAAGAAAAACTAGGCCTGATATTAAACTTGGTATCTGTGGAGAACATGGTGGTGATCCTCAATCTATCGCATTCTGTCATAAGGTTGGATTGAATTATGTTAGCTGTTCACCATTTAGAGTACCTATCGCAAGATTGGCTGCTGCTCATGCTGCACTTAAAGAATAGTATTGGAGAGTGAAGAATTGAACATATATTTTATAAAAAAATCGTCGGGACAAATACTCTCGACTTTTTTATTGTATTTTTTGTTTGAAAATATATTGTTTTCCTGTATTTTACTTTTTTTATTGTCTTTATTATGGATATTAAAAAAATTTATTTTTCTCGTGAATGAAGGTTATCAAGAGCCAAATTCTTTTGGTATTTGTTGCTTGTTGGTATAGCTATTTCTTTGGTTAATTATCTTTTGGGAAAAATATTACCTGATGTTGTGTATGTCATTGTTTCGACTTTATTGTGACTTGCAATTTTATTTTTTTTCTATCCCGCTCTCATTTACAAAAGACAGCATGATCGTAATAAAGATGGAAAAATCAAAGTAATGTGGATTTGGATAGTTTTCGGTGTCAGTTATCTTCTTTCTTTTGTCTCTAGTACTATCAATATTACTTCTCTTATTCCTATACAAACAGAAGCACAACAACTTGTCCAACAACTTAAAAGCGCTACAACTACCTGAGAACAAGCAAAAATTTCTCAAGATATGTTATCTTTACAACAACAAGCAGTTTCTCAGGTATTTACTCCAATAAATATTTCTCTTTATATAGCTATGATTATATTTTCTATCTGGTCTCTCGTATTGTTACGACCTCTTATATTCTTCGTTGGAACTTCATGAAAAAATCAGTATGATCATGATCCATTAGAAAAAAAGAAAAAATAATCTGTATACATATATCTTAAAAGGTGTTTCATGGCCTATCAAATGGATCCGATATGAATTTTTTTTGATTTTAAAAAAAGTTGGGAGAATTCCCCCAACACATGTATTATTTCAATAATATGCCTATAATAATCCCGCTTATAAAAGCAGTTAGCCATATGCTCTAAGCTACTATTGAAAATCTAGTAAAATATTCTTCATATTTGCCGATTTTCTGGATACTCAATATTGCCCAGATTAAATGTATTAACATTATTGCCAAAGCAACATATCCGACTCCTGAATGGATGGTGAGATGAAATTTTGTTTTGGAAATCACAAACATCATAAATGTGCCGATAGTATCACATATGAATCCCAAAGCAAACATACCTATCATCCAAATCAGTAATGTCTTTTTACGTCGTTCTGTCCATACAGCAATGGTATAACAAATCAATGCAATTACTATGAAAAAAGCGCCTATGTGTAACATATTTATCTCTTTTATTTTTTAGTTTATACTTTTTATTTAAATAAAGTCAAGTTTTGAAATTTAAAAAAAACTTCATCCACAATACGGGACGAAGTCGTTCATTTACTGAAACAATGGTTCGCAAATGTTTTTTCCATGATTTTTAACGAAGTTTTTTGTTTCGAGCACAATATCTTCGATCATGCGATTATGGAATTCTCCCATGTGCTTTTTCTCTTTGATTTCTTTAAAATGTTTCAAAGATAATGCACTTCTGTTAAACTCCGAACTTACGTAAATAGACGTCTCTGTAGGTGTAAAATGGATTGTTTTTCCTATTTTGAACCTTTTTACTACAGCTTGATTTGAAATAAAAGAATGATGTTTTTGCGCTTTGTAATGGTCTCTGCCACAAATTTTTATCGTAGCATAAAAACGACCAAATTTAGCGAACAAATCAGGATTTTCTGTCTTTAATCCTTCCTTTATTTTCGTCAACTTTTTCATGTGTTTGTCCTGGAAATGTGTCACCAAAACCACCATTTCAAGGATCGCTTTCGAATAGTCTTTGTCTTTTGCACTTTCGCTTATGAGCGTATTCATGCTTTTTTGAAAGTTGGTAATTGACCCTTTTGATCTGCATAGTTTTTGAAGTGCAGCTTCTGATTTTTTTTTATTTGCCATGGGTTTTTATTTTTGACTCTATAAATAAATAAATGCTTACAAATGTCAAGTTATGTTTTTTGCACCTGGATTCAAAATCTGTATGCTTTCACTATTTCCAGCTTTTATTATGTCTTAATTATGTGAACGTATCTTGGACAAAACTTTCTTATTGATGCCAAAATCAGAAGCTATATCGCTGACAAGATTTTATCATTGTATCATGCAACATGATGTGAAGCTTTGATAGAAATATGACCTGGAAAGGGTTCGATAACCAAACTTATTCAAACTATTTCTGACTATTTTTTCGTAGTAGATATGGATCCGACATTTTATGATAACGGACAACTCATGATTGATAACGGAGAATTTATTTTAAGTGATATCTTAGAGCTGGATGTAGAAAATATGTTACAAGAAAAAAATCTTATCCCAGAAAAAACTTTAGTTGTCGGAAATTTACCGTACTATATCACTTCACCGATTTTGAGAAAATTTTTTGCTGCTCAGAAATTCGCTTGATGAATATTTATGGTACAAGATGAAGTAGGTCTCAAGCTCAAGAGTGATGCTAAGAAAAAATCATATTTACGACGATTACTCAATTACTCATGTGATGTTACCTATTTGAAATGAGTACCAGCCAAATGTTTCAAGCCCATACCAAAAGTGAAAAGTTGTCTTATTCAATTGACTATTAAACCAGAACAACCAAAAATTTATTTTGAAAAGCTTGTCGAATTCTTGGAATTGTTTGCGCCGTTTAGTAGAAAAACGTTGGGGGCAATCCAAAAAATGATTAAGAAAAAATCAGATATATCTTTTGATATTCCGATGCTATTATCTTCCAAAAGACTAGAGGAATTGACTTGGGATGATTTGACTACTATACTTTATAGAAATTAGTAAAGTCTTGCAAATTTGCTCATATTGGCTATATACTTTTTTACCTGTTATCAATCTTTTACTGTTTTATTATATGTTATGAATGTTCTCGTCTATAACGGTGAAAAATTTCAGAGAAGTAAACTATGGTATCTGATTTTTGCAGTAATTTTTGCGAGTGTTTTTGTCCTCTCTATTCTCAATAATAATATTGTCGGAGCAGTATTGATTTTCTTTTTGTTGGGATGATATTTTTATTATTCTACTATCAATAACCAAGTCGTTAAAATCACTATAGATAAACAACAAATCGTCATAGGAAACAAAACTTATTTGCGGAATCTATTTGTATGATATGTGGTAGAACTTTCTCCTGATCAGCAACAAATAAAAAATATTGTTTTTATTACTCCCAAATCCCATATTATTTATACTTTTGATGATTCACTTGAACATATAAAATCGTTCCTTATAGAACTTGATGCATATTTACCTATGCTTTCTGATTTTCATCAATCTTCTTTTGAAAAATTATCTAGAAAAGCAAAACTTTAAAAGAATACAAAATACAGAAAATAATTTATTTTCAAATGTTATGTTATGAATCAAAAGATATCTGATAGAACGTTTGATTTTGCTGTAAAAATAAGCAAATATCAAGTTTATTTGAAAGAAAAGAAGTGCTATGAAATTGCATCACAGCTATTTAAGTCATGAACAAGTGTTTGAGCAAACATTTCAGAAGCTCAATCTAGTGTCAGTAAAAAAGATTTTATAAATAAAATGAATATATCATTAAAGGAAGGTAGAAAAACGGTATTTCGGTTGAAATTACTTGAGCAATGATTTGAAGAATCCAATGAAGAATTACAAAAAGAATGCGAAGAAATAATAAAAATTCTTATTGTTGTTATAAAAAATACTAAAAATAATTTAAGAAAATACATTTATAAATTGTTTGTTTTTCTGAATTTCACACTTTACATTCTGAATTCGTTTAAAAATGGTTTCATCACATAAATTAGTCATAAAAGATGCAGCTTGGCAGTTGTTTGGTAGAATTGTCAGTGCATTATTCGGCTTCATTACTATCAAAATCATGACTCCCTATCTTGGACCTTTGAGATACGGAGATTATTCTACGATATTGAAATATTTTGCTATATGGACCGCATTAGCAGATTTGTGATTATACGTACTTGCCGTCAAGAGACTCGGTGAAATGAAAGAAAAAATAGATAAAACACTTACAACCCCAGAGCTTTGAACTAGTCCTGTATATCATGAGCTGAAAACAGAATATGGTAAATTTATATGAGCTAGGGTGATTATTATGTCGGCAATTTATTTTATTGCTATTGTGATTGCCTATCTTTTGCCTGTATATACATCTAATCCGTATTTGGTTTGGTGATTACCATTTGGATTGATTTTTTCTGCAAGCTTTATGTTTGCTGGTGTACAACAACTTCCATTGCAGATTTTTTGGAGGATGGATCAATTGAGTCGAACATTGATAACGGCTAGACTTTCGCAGATAGCTATCTTGGTTCCTGTAGTATATTTCTTTTTTAGACACGTAACTTTCAATGGTAGTTCAGTTTCTATCATTGCGTTCTGTCTTATTATGTTTTCTGTAGTAGCTAGTTCTGTCGGACAAAATTTTGAAATACATTTTAGAGCCAAGAGAATTTTGCCGCTCAAAATACGTTTTGACTGGAAATTTACTAAGGCGCTGATTATAAGAAATCGGCAATATGGAGTTTCCTATTACCTTAGTAGCTTCCATACTTTGATTGTACTTTTGTTTCTTGGATGGTTTTTCCCAACGGTTAGCGGTCACGATTATGCTTGAATGTGGGCGTTATCGTTGTCATTGATAGAAATATTATTGATTATACCTTCTGCATTGGGAAATAGTTTGTTACATAAAATATCCCATTATTCCTTGATAAGCAAGCGTAAAAGTATGGGTAATCTTCTCGTCATGATGGTCTGGATTTGAGGTGCAGTTGCTATGAATTTCTGGATATTTTCTTATCGGATTATCCGTGTAGTTTCTGGAAAAGCGTTTATTTGAACATTTGATTCCTTAACTTCATGGTGATCTAACCAGGTACTTCCTTTCCTCTGAATTATTCTTTTCCGAAGTTTTATCAAACAAGTATATAATTATCTTTTCGTTGCCGTGGAAAAACAAAATGTACTGTTACCGATTAATCTCGTCGGTGTGGCATTATGAATTCCATTATGAATTTTTTTGATTCCTAAATATTGATTATTCGGTGGCGCGATAACCCAGCTCTTCATAGAATTTATGTTTATGATCGGAGCGGTATGGATCGGAAGTAGAAAAAAAGTGCAGCCAATATTCTCTCGATCAAAAATGTTTTTATTGTTGGGTATCGTAATATTTATAGCGATATGATGATATATCATTAATTTTTTCTGGGTTCATTCATTCTTGATGTTTTTTGTCGTAGCTATTCTACTTAATGCCTTGTTGGTTGCTCTTTCTTGGCGTTCTATCAAAAAAATTGCCAAAGGATTAACGGTTGCGGTCGAAGAAACTGTCGAAGAAACAAATCCAGAAATATCATATTAATAGTATATATTTTCATTGAAAACTAGTAATTATTTTTTTGCCTTACACAACGAGTGACAATGATAGTAGTTTTCAATCTTCTTCTGGAATTTCATCTATTTTTACATGTATTGTACTTCATTTTTTATATCCTTTTAATAGGTTTTTATCTTCTACTTTTATTCTTCCTTTTATTGTTTCCTTACTGTCTAATGTACCAAATGCTATTTTGTTTTGGGGATCATTATTAATTATTGCTGTATATTTTTTTCCTATTTTTAGATCTTTCTTTGTGAGCTCAGGCAAGAATAGTTTACATTTTGAACTAAAATCGTGTTCATTTATTTGCTCTTCTTTTTTTGTTTGTATAGTACTAAGACGTTTGATGATATCTTTTTTTAATGTACTGTTTTCTGTACTAAATTTTTGAAAAAGTTTTTCCAAGTCTTCTTCTGTGGGATTATTAATGATGAGAAAATGTCCATCTGTAGGAAATCATTCTATCGTTACGGGAAATTTTTTTGGACTATAAATATAGATATTACCTCTTTCTGCTTTGATATTAAAAAATCCATATCCGTTGTATCATGAAGTTTGAGGACCATCCTGAATTCTATTTTCAGGTTTTTCTTCTATTTCTACAATAAATTTTGTATTTCCATAGACCAATTCTTTTCCCGAATCTTTTATTTTCTCAAAATTATCAATATTTTTTTCTATTCTTTCTTTATGTTTTTCGGATATTTCTTGGAGTAATATATCACTTTTTCTACCATCTCTCGTTATTGTTTTTGTTTTCTTCATATACCATTCTGGTAGTTTTTCGAATCCACTGTGTTCTGAATTTTTGAAATACTCAAAAATATCTTCTATGTTCATGCTACGATAGAGTCCAAATACTGTCTGATAATTGTGTTTGTAATCGATACTACTTATTTGATAATCCATACTATCTACTGTATTTACAAAATTTACAAATCTTTCTATTTGTGGTAACTGTTCTTTGTCGATTGCTCAGAGTTCTTTTGCTATTTTGAAAATCATTTGCGTTGTAGAACTCGGTCTATTTGTTAAAATTGCTTTATTTGACCCATCAGTATGTTCACTGACAATTATCTTTTTCTTTTTTATTTCCTCTCATTTTTTATTTATTCCTACTGTTTTATCTTTTATTTCTATTCCATTTGTTGTCTCTCCTACATCCCAAAATACTCAACTATCGATGTTTTTTATATCATCATGGCTTGTTTCATAGATTTTGTTTTCTAATTTTATACCAAACTTATCAAGTAAAAACATTAATGATGATTTATCGATATCGTTTTCTCTATGTACATAATGTTTTTCTTGATTGAGATATTTTTTGATTACTTGTGCAAAATGTTCTTTATAGTTTTCTATTTTTTCTACTGGTTTTCATTTGTTTCGTTCTGATTCTTTGCTTCTTACAAATTTAAAAAATTTTTGGATATATTCTGATGAAAGTTGTTCTTTTGATTCATTAAAAAATTTCATTGCTGTCTGAATTTTTTTTGCTTTTATAAAACTATTATCATTTTTTTTGATATAATTTCCTATCTCTTCAATGATATTGTCAGGATATATTTTTCTTATAACATCCCCCTGTACATCAATCATTATACTATCTCCATACTGTATTTCTTCTAAAAAATCTCCTTTTAGCGTATCTTCCTTTTTTTTCTTTTTCATCATTTGCTCGTTACTTATTACTATTTTTTTTTGATATGTTCCTCCTACTATTCTACATATAATACCATCTTTCTCTTTTTTGATTACATCTATTTTGTAGAGCCCATTATATGCTTTATCTTTTTTAATAGTATCTTTTATAATCTCAAAGAGATAATTGTTTGCTATTTTATTGTTATCTTCAGTATCTTTCAAATTTAAGAAAAGAATTTTTAAAAATTTTTGTTTATTTTCTTGTTGAGCTGATATTGCTTCTTTTCCCTCTTTTTTTGCTTTCATTTCTCTTGCTATTTCTTCCTTGGTTTTTCTTTGAACAGAAGAAAGTGTGCTTGACCTAATTTTTTTGTTTAAATAACCAAAATCTTCTGATGAAGCAATCTTTTGTCCTTTTTTTTCTTTAGTGTCTGCCATATTTTTCTTTACATTATAAATGATATGTGTATATTATATCTCAATTATATTCCTAACTGTGTAAAAAAGCAAATTCCTGAAGAGGAATTTATCTATAATTTATTCTTATATACGTATATGGTAAAAACTTTAGCTATAGAAACTAGTTGTGACGATACTTCTGTGGGAATAGTGAATTTTGACGGACATATTTTTACGGTAGATGCATTATTGGCTTATTCACA
The DNA here is from genome assembly GCA_964613015.1 of uncultured Candidatus Peribacteria bacterium. GTDB lineage: Bacteria > Patescibacteriota > Gracilibacteria > Absconditabacterales > Absconditicoccaceae > CAJBLF01. Next base: position 42,739 of record CAZTFP010000001.1, read on the forward strand.
GATTGATGATCATCAAAAATATGGAGGTGTAGTGCCAGAACTAGCTTCTAGACTTCATTTTGATAAAATTATAGAAGTTATAAAAAACATAGGATTTGATAAAATACATGATGTCGATTTTATTAGTGTAACTGTCCATCCTGGGCTACCTGGTTCACTTGTTGTCGGTAAGGCTGTTGCTTCGTTACTAGCTAGCTATTTCGTTAAACCGCTTGTTCATGTAAACCATATTTACGGACATTTATTCTCGCTTTTACTTGAAAGAAATGTTTCAGATATACAGTTCCCACTTGTTGTGTTGACTGCGAGCTGATGACACAATGATATTTACGTGGTAAGTAATTTAGAATTCAAAATTCAAAACCCTTTGACAATACAAAGGACAAGTTCAGAATGAATTGAACGAATAGAATTTGGATGATATAAAATTGCTAAAGTAGGATATACCCTGGATGATGCGGCAGGTGAGTGTTTTGATAAGGTTGCGAGAATGCTTGGTGGTCCTTATCCTTGATGACAACGAATCTCAGAAAAGGCCTTACAATGAAAACCAAATAGCAATCTCGAATTCAAAAGAATATTCCTTTCCAAGGATGGTTTTGAATTTAGTTTTTCGTGAATGAAATCTCAGGTATCATTTCTTTTGAAACAATTAACTGAAGATTGAACATTGAAGATTGAAGATTGAAAATTAGAAATTCCGGAAGAATTGATATGTGATATTGCGTATGAATTTCAAGAAGCGGTTGTTGAAGTGATGATCAAAAAGCTTGTCAGAGCTGGTATCGCTTTTGATTCGAAAACCTTATGATTGGCTGGTGGGGTATCATGCAATGATAGATTACGGGAATATTTACAAAGGTATGCGAAAGAAAAAATGCCAGATGCTGTTGTTCTTAGACCCATGAAAAAGGTCTATTCTATGGATAATGCTGCTATGATTTGATTGGCGTGAATACTAGATTATTTATAATTAAAAACTTCATATATATGACTACACACGAACAGCAAGTTGAAGAATTTTATAGTCACGGAGCACAAAAAAGAAAAGATGAAGCTGATTGATTTTTATCTTTTGGATATCGAACATCAGATACCAAAGATTATTATCATGCGGCACTTAATCTCTTGGACTATGTAATCAAAAAAGCTGAAATACATGATACTAAAAAAATTTTAAATGTCGCTTGTGGTTATGGTGCCGAGACTTTTAGACTTTATCAAAAATTTCATCCAGAAGTACTGTATGCTATAGATATTACGTGACTACATATTTATTTTGCTCAGGAAAAGGCTAAATCGCTTGGTGTGAAGATAATTTTTGAAAAAAAGGATGCCTGTAAACTTGATTATTCTAGTGATTTTTTTTCTTTGGTATTGGGTATAGAATGACCTGCCCACTTCAATCCAAGACAGCAATTCTTAGTTGAAGCCTATAGAGTTTTGAAAAAATGAGGAATTTTGGTATTGACTGATATTATCGTACAAACTGATCATTTTACTCATTCTCGCTTTAAGCGTTTCATTGCTAAAATCTGATCGTATGCGTGGAAAATGCCTCGTGTAAATCGATGATGAATTGATTTTTATCGTAAACAATTGGAAGATATTGGATATGTGGTGGAATATATACAGCCGATAGGTGATAAGGTATTTCCTGGATTTGCTACCAATAATCTCACCAAATCATCTATCAAAAATGCTATCCATACCAGATGATTTTTTGTCGGAATGTGATTGACTATAATTTCTTGGTTATTAAGATTTTCTTATATGAAATGATATATTGATTATCTCTGTATTAAAGCAACTAAACCCCAGTAATTTTTTTCAAATAAAAAAAGAGACAGAATACCTGTCTCTCGTATTTTTAATAGATGAATTTTCCATATTCACTTTTGATGGTGAGTTTTTCTCCTTTGTATGTCTCAACATGACCGATAACTTTTGCTTCTACATCGAAGCTACTTGCAATTTCTATTATGATGTCAGCCATTTTTTGTGTTGGAACGTACAATTCCATCCTGTGTCCCATATTGAACACTTTGTACATTTCTTGCCATGAGGTTTGTGATTCTTCCTGAATCATCTGAAAGAGTGGTGGTAAAGCAAACATGTTGTCTTTGATAATATGTACATTTTTTACAAACTCAGGCTGCATAACCTTGGTTTGTCCTCCTCCGGAACAATGAATGATACCATTGATCATAGATCGATTGAGCTTATCCAATACTTCTCTTATGATCGGTGCATATGTTCTTGTAGGCGAGAGAACTAGTTTCCCTACGTTTTCTGGTGCTGTGTAGTTGTGTCCCATGAAGTATTTGTCTGGTATCGTGTCACTTATCAAATAAGGTCCACAGTAAATGACTTCTGGATTGGTTTTTGGGTCGAAGGCTTCTGGAAACTTTTCCATGTACCATTTACAAAACATATCATGTCTTGCTGAGGTCAATCCGTTACTTCCCATGCCGGCATTATATGCACTTTCGTAGGTAGCCTGTCCAAATGATGCAAGGCCGACGATAAAATCACCTGGCTGAATGTTTACTTTGACAACATCTTTTCGTAAGATTCTACAACTGAGTGTATTATCAATAACAATCGTCCGTACTAAATCTCCGAGATCGGCAGTTTCACCTCCAGTACTGTACATTTCAATTCCAAGGGATCTCATTTTCTCAAGAAATTCTTCTGTACCATTGATAATTTCTGAAATTATTTCACCTGGAATCAAGTGTTTGTTTCGTCCGATAGTTCCTGAGAGCAGGAGAGGAACACTGTCCGCACCTACACAGAGCATATCATCCAGATTCATAACTATTGAATCTTGGATTACTCCTTTCCATACTGAGAGATCTCCGGTCTCTTTCCAGTAGAGATATGCTAGCGCTGTTTTTGTACCAGCACCATCAGCATGCACGATGTTGCAGTAGTTTTCATCTCCCCCAAACATATCAGGGATTATCTTGCAAAACGCATTGGGAAATATCCCTTTATTGACGTTTTTGATTGCGTTGTGTACGTCTTCTTTATCTGACGACACACCCCTTTCTTTGTACTTGTCTTTCATTTTTTTTCTATTTTTATTTGTGTAATTTATGTGAGATTTTATTTATCTTTATAAAATAATTTGATACATTCGTCGAGGTCTTGTATCAGATTAAGATCTAATGCTTGTTTTGGTGTTTTTCGTATATAGTTTTTATGTTCGTTGGGATTTATAGTAACGTGCGGTTGTGTATCAAATTTTTTGTGAAACATATGATAGATAAAGTCATAATCAGAATATCTTACAAATATTTTATCGATATATTTGATACCCGCTAAATCTATCTGTGTTTCTTCTTTACCTTCTCTCTGCATTGCTTGTACTGCTGTTTCTCCTGGATCTATTTTACCCGCAGGTACTCCATAGGTATTTGCTTGTGGCTTATGATCTTGTCTATGTAGTAGCAATATTTCGTTCTCATATTCTACGAAACAGCTCACTACTTCAAATTTTGGATTAAAATTTGCTGGTTTTTCTTTGTATAACATTTTTATACTACTGAAAAAATTAAATAGAGAAATCTATGTTTTTTGTTTAATTTTTATATTTTTAGGACCTAATTTTTATAATTATTTCTGAACTGATTTAACCGTAATATCAAATATCAACGTTTTACCTGCTAATTCACTGTTTGCGTCGAGTGTCACTTCTTTGTTGTCTATAGCGTACACGGTAAACGGTTGTCCGTTGGATGCCATCAGTTTCATTCATTTTTGTAATTGATCGGGATTAGGCACTTGGTTGCGAGGAACTTTGATGAGATTCTTTTCGCTTCGTTCTCCATATGCGTCTTTTGCAAGAATTGTTACTGTTTTTGTTTCGCCAACTTTCATACCTTCGACTGCTTTGTCGAATCCTGCAATCATCTGTCCTGCACCTACTTTGAAAGATAATCCTTCGTTGTAATTTCTTCCAGATGCATATTTTCCACAAGCTTTGGCTATAGATTCTACACTAGTATCAAATACTGTCTGGTCATCTAACCTTCCTACATAATCTACGATTGCAGTATTTCATTTTGCCACAACTTCTCCATTACTAGATGTTTTTGTTTGCTGAAGATACCTTGCAATAGCATCTTTACAAGAAGTATTTGTAATATTAGTACTAGTATTTGTACTGATATTGCTTGTAGTTTGTTCTGCTTGTTTTGGTTGTTTTGTTGCACATCACATGAGTCATACAATAGCTAATGATAAAATAGATAGTGTTATAATTTTTTTGGTATTGTTGATATACATCATTTTCCTCCAATGTAAAAGGATAAAAGTGGTCTTTTTGTAGTTATTTCTTTTCTGTTTTCAAACCCTATTTTGTTCTCATTTTTTTTTGCAAATGCAGTGAAAATAAGTATAAATCACGTGTATGCCATTATTTGGCCCAATTTTCGGAATTTTTGTCACGTAGTATTGTTGGATTTAACCCTTATATATCTGCATGAAATCATTGTTTTCCAAATCTATTTTCAAATTGTTTTTTATGATTATAGCACTTTGTACTATTTTCTTTATTGGGAAAATCGATGCAACTATACCTACTGATTATATAGCAAACTACGAAATTGCGACAGATTATAATAAAATTCTCTGACTTTTTGTTGAAATCGATGCTGCGACCAAAATTTGAAATCAGATTGCTCAAAGTAAATTTTCTGATCTCAATTCGAGTTTTCAAACTGTTTTTCCAAAATTTCCTCAAGATTATGCATTCAAAGTTACCTATCAACAATGTTTAGATATTACTCAGTGATTGATTACCTATACAAGCACAGATTATCAGACAAAACTTTCTTCGTTTATGACTGATTGTTACAAGCCATTTAGTGATATTGTCAAACAAGTAAATGCAAAATATACGGTGGTTGCAGCTGCAAAAGTTTCTCCCCAAGGATGACCAGCTCCATTGACGGTAACCTTTGATGGAAGATGAAGTATTGATCCATCCAATGATACTATCCCCTCAAAAAATTATTTTCGATATTATAGAGATACTAATGGTACTGATACTAGTATCGGTGTGTGACCTGTGGTAAATACAACCTTTGCTACTCCAGGTACCTATCAAGTACATTTGACTGTTAGAAGTTCAAATAAAGTAGCTAATGGTATTTTTGATTGAGAAAAAACTATGTCTATCGATGTCTTACCCAAGACAGCTAATATTGTTGTCTATGCTAATGGACAAAAATTGGTTAAAGATGGTAAAATAAAATTGGGTATTCAAGAAGCTCAAAAAGGAATAATCTTTGATGGTTCAGCTACTTTGCCTATGTGAGGTAGACAGATTCTTTCTCATAATTGGACTATTACTTCTCCAGATGGATTTAATTTTTCTCAGAATGGTGATGGAAAACCAAGTGTTATGAGATTAGTATTACCCGGGCAAGGACAGTATAAACTCTCTATGACTACTATTGACAATGAAGCAAATAAAATAACAGAAAATTTTTATATTCTTGTGTCTGATCCAGTAGCTATCATCAAACAAATGCCAGACCAGGGAAATAGTTCTATGGTTTTTTCTTTTGATTCTACGCCATCGTATTCAATAGTTTCTAGCCTCAAATTATTTACTCGAGAAATATTTGATCAAGATGGTAATAAAATAGATACTTTTCAATGAAAATCTATCAAACAGCAATTTAAAAAACCTGGTGTATATACGGTAAAATTGACAGTAGAAGATGAACTTGGGCAAACGAATACTGATTCAATTTCCGTATATGTAGAGTCTACAGATCCTATTCCTCAATTTACTATTACTCCAACCAATAGCCGAAAGAATCCTTCTGAATTTATTCTAGATGCTTCTGTGAGTTCTGATGTGGATAAAACTAATGGTTATGATACACTTGCTTATGAACGATCTTTTTCTGATCCTGCCACAACAAAAATCATCAATACGGAAAATAATAATGAAAAAATCAAAGTCCAGTTTGATGCCATTGGAAAATATACGGTCAAACTTACTGCGAGAGATAGTTATGGTAAAATGGCTGATGTATCAAAAGATATAGCGGTAATATCTATTCTCAGACCTGAAATATTCGTTGTTCCTATTGCAACACCATGGGGTAATCCTATGAATTTTGTCGTAAAATCAAATCAACCTATTGTCAATTATCAATGGGATTTTGCTGACAAAGATACAAGAACGATTCAAACAGATAAGATATCTCATACTTATCAAAAAGCTGGTATTTATAAGGTTGTCCTTAAGGTGAGTTGAGCAGATGGTATGGAAAATGAAGTGAGTAAAAGTGTATTCGTTGGAGAAAAAAACTATCCTGTAGCAGGATTTACTATTTTGGATAAGGCATCAAATATCCAAACTCAAAATGATGAGTGTGCAGATCTCGAATCTTGAAATGCTATGGTACCTGCATATAGAATAGATAGATATTCTGATTTTACGGTTGATCCATCATTGTCGGTCAATACCAAAGGAGAGAAACTTTGATTACAATATTTCTTTCAACCAAAAAATGACGAAATTTTCAAACAAGATATCTTCAAATATAAATTTAATGAATTGGGATGTACGTATATTGATATGACTGCAGAAGATACCACTATTTCCAAGAGTGATAAAGTCAGAATATATTTTAAAGTTGTTAATGCTTTACCAAGACTTGATAATGTTGTGCTGTTTTTCCCTCAATATGGAAATCAAATCGGTGTTGGTTTTTCAGAAAATAATGCTAAAGATATCTTTAATGATACGTATGATCCTTTGATTGTCAAAGTTAGTGCTACCAATGCTGTAGATCCTGATGGATTTATATCCTACTTCAAATGGTATTATTATTATAAAGATGATCCAAGTAGACCTATAGAAACCAAGATAACTCCAGGAACAATTCCTTATGTTTTTTTCTCTCTTCCTAGAATCCCAGGTGAATTTGTGTTTGGTGTTACCATGTATGATAATGATGATGGTCAACAAACTAATCAAGATATTATCGGAAATGGTCCACTGGTTTTTTTCCCACCTGATGTAAGTAGGCCAGATATTCCTTTGGTAACCCTAAAATCTGATATTGCAAGTGCTGAGATTGGTGATGAAGTTACTTTTGATGTAGTATCAAAAATAATCTCTGATAGACCTGATTTTGTCGCAGAAAGAACTATTCAATATGATTTTGATGGTGATGGAACATGGGATTTAACAACAAAATCTGATCATGTTACTCATGTCTATACAGAACCTAATAGTTTTTGATATAGACCGAGAGCAGCAGTACTTTATAGAGGATATAAATGAATAGGTATTTGAGGTACTATTGTTATAAAAAATGGTCTTAAACCCATGCTTTTGTCAGATACTTTTCAAAAACTCGCTATTTTTAGAGATGTAAGTCTAGGTACTATAGCCAATAAAAATATTTGTCTCAGTATCAAAGATTGTAAAACTAATTCTTGATTTGTTATCACAACTGGTGATGATTTTTCATTTACTTATCCTGATTTCGGAAAATATTTTGTCTCTATGGATGTCACGGATATATATGCAAATATGGCCAATAAAAAACGGACATTGGCTTTGACTACGGGGCAAACTAATGAGGGTGATTTCCATATTCTTTCTATCCCCCAAGTATCTATAAGTACCGGTGGAATTGATTTCTTTGTCGGAAAAAATCTGAATAATAGTATCTTGTTTTATATCAAATATGATGACTCTAGAGGTACGTGTTATGTAGATACGGATATAGCTTTTGATAGCGATGGTGATGGTATAAAAGATAACGATAAAGATTTTTTGTGTAATCAATTGTATCTCAAAGCATATGAACCAAAATATGAATCTGTTGTTTGAAGAATTTATTATACCAAAGCAGATAGTACTTCTTTTTCTAAAGACTTTACTGTTTCATTTTTGGACTTTTCAGCGAATTTAGATTCGTGAATGACTATCGTTTACAAAGAAATTAACGATTTCATCAATACTTTACCAGATATAGGAGATGTAACAAATACTGGTGATATAGCTAGTTTCAGAACACTTATGGTAGGACTCAGAGATGGCTTGATAGATCAAACCAATACGAAATCAAACGTTGTTGCTGTAAAAGATTTCTATGATACTCGTGGACTTCAATTGAGTGGGGACCAAAAAACATTACTAGAAGATATTTTTACCAAACTTACTGATAAATCCGTATCTGCGGCTAATGGAGGTAATGTCTATGAACAATCTAAAGCTGAAATACTTTCTATTTTACCATCCAATCTTGCGGTAGATGTTGAATGATTGTTTAAAGAATTTGAATCGGTTGCTTCTGATACGCAAACCCCTAATTCTTCTCAACAGGATAAAAGGAAACAGGTGCTTCAAGATATTATCAACCTTATAACAAAAAATATTGCTCCAGCCTGACAAACGGTTCAAGCAAATCAAATAGACCCATTGGATATGACCAATGTTATTATGCCTAATATGTGTAAAATCCTTGCTTTCTATACTATTGTCAGTGATACTTGTCCCAATGCTAATGTCAAAATTGTCACTAATGCTGCTGCTATCAAATCTGTCAATGCTGGATGATCTGCCTGGTGGAAAATAATTTTCATCGTACTTTGAATTATCGTTGGTATCTTTGTTATTCTTGTTATTGTTTTTGCGGTAAGAGCAAGAATGAATCAACAAGAAGAATCTTCAGAAGCACCTCCAGAAGTATAAAATTATTATCATGTATTCGTTAAAAAAAATCCCCATATAGGGGATTTTTTTATTATGTTCTGATTTTCTCTTATTGCTTTTCATATTGTTCTATTGTTTCATCGAAATATTTTAATTCTATGCCTGCATCTTTAAACATTATTTCTGATTCTCATCATGCATGATATTTTTTTTCTGCAACAACTTTTTTTATTCCACAACTGATGATCAACATTGCACATGTTCTACATGGTGTCATTTTACAATAGAGTGTCGCTCATTCTATTCATACTCCCAATTTAGCTGCCTGACAAATAGCGTTTTGTTCGGCATGTACAGTTCTCACACAATGATTGGTAACACTTCCATCTTCATGAGTCATTTGTTTAAATTGGTGACCAACTTCATCACAATGAGGTAACCCTGGAGGTGATCCTACATATCCTGTACATAAAATTTGTTTGTTTTTAGCTATTACGCAACCACTTCTTCCTCTATCACAGCTAGCTCTTTTGGCTACTGTCCTTGCTATTTCCATAAAGTATTCATCTCGTGTCGGACGAATATATTTTTCTTCAGCCATAGTACATTGGTTACTAGCTAAAAGATATATAATGTATTTACCATAATTATAATATCTGTAATGTCAATCCATATTTTTTATGCTACAAAAAAAAGAGCTCCGGAAAACCGGAGACTCTCATGGTGTTTTTTACTTTTGTAATCAATCCTTGCGTATTGTCTGTAAACGATCAGGTCCAATACCTATACGTGTGATTTTTGTTCCGAGTTCTTGCTCGATATATTCTACGTATGTTTTTGTGACAGTAGGCAGATCTTCGTATTTTTTAACCTTACTTATGTCTTCAGTCCAGGGCTCGAATTCTTTATATACAGGTGTATATCCCTGTGAAATGTGTCCTGCATTGAAATCATCATCAGCAATGATGTTTCCTTCTTTGTCTTGGTAGGCGATGCATACTTTCAATTCCTTCAGTCCTTTTAATACATCTAATTTCGTCATAATCATCTCGAAATTTTCTGCATTCCCATTCAGACTAATGGTGTATTTTATCGCTGGTAAATCTAACCAACCACAATCTCGTGGTCTTCCTGTTGATGCCCCTACTTCATGCCCTTCTTTTGCCAAATGTTCACCATCTTTGTTGGTAAGTTTTGTAGGAAATGGACCATTGCCGACACGAGTGGTGTAGGCTTTGATAACTCCGATTATGTTTCCTATTTGATGAGGATTAATTCCCAATCCCTTACACACTCCAACTGATATGGTATTTGAACAGGTAACAAATGGATACGTGCCGAAGTCGATATCAAGCAGAGACCCTTGTGCCCCCTCAGCGAGAATTTTCTTTCCATCTTTCAGTGCTTTTTGAATATAGTTATGACAATCAATCTGAGAGATCTCTTTTATCGTTGTCAATGACTCCATCCAAGTGTTGGTGTATTCTTCGAATGAATATTCTTCGCCGTTTTCTTTGATGATTGCTTTGCTTATATCATAGTTCAATACCTTTTGTATATAGAGCAAATGCTGATTTGTTATGGTATTGAATTTTTTCATAAAATCATCTTTGTGGAGATCTTTCATAAATAGACCATTACGACCTATTTTGTCCAGTATTGTTGGTCCAATACCTTTGGCTGTTGTACCGATTGGATTCTCTTTTGTTGCATCTTCGGCAATGTCCATAAGCCGATGAACGGGAAGAATGAATGTTGCATCTTTTGCAATCAAGAGTCTGTTTTTGATATCTTCCCATCTTATCTTTCCGGTATCAATCAGTTTAAATAATTCATTGCTTAATCCTACGGGATCTATCACTACACCATTACCGATAAGGTTTATCATGTTGTGGAATATTCCCGATGGGATGGTATGTGCAATAAATTGTATGCCATCGAATTCTAGTGTGTGACCAGCATTTGGCCCACCCTGAAATCGTGCAGTTATGTTGTACTGTGGAGTTTTAATATCCACTTCTTTTCCTTTTCCTTCGTCACCCCATTGGAGTCCGAGGAGTACGTCTACATTATTTGTATTCATATGTTTTAATTTATGTGTTTTATTTACTATAATTAGGTGCTTCCTTTGTGATAATTACATCGTGTGGATGACTTTCTTTCATACCAGCCTGAGTAATTTGGATGAATTCCGTATTTTCTTGTAGGAGCGGGATGGTTTGAGCACCACAATATCCCATACCTGCACGAATACCTCCAATGAGTTGATGAATCACTTCTTTGAGTGTCCCTCTGTAGGGTACCATTCCAGCAATTCCTTCAGGTACCAGTTTATTAACATCAAATTCATCTTCCTGGAAGTAGCGATCTTTGGATCCTTGTTGCATGGCTTCCAATGATCCCATTCCTCGATATGATTTGAATTTTCTGCCTTCGCGGATAATAGTTTCGCCAGGTGATTCTTCTGTGCCAGCAAATAATGAGCCAGCCATGATAGTGTCAGCACCTGCGGCCAATGCCTTAACAATGTCGCCGGAATATTTGATGCCACCATCAGCAATCAATGGAATACCGTATTTCTTAGTTACTTCATATACGTCCATGATGGCTGATAGTTGTGGAACTCCGATACCTGCGATGATCCTTGTAGTGCAAATTGATCCTGGTCCGATACCGACTTTTACGGCGTCAACTCCAGCCTCAATCAATGCTTGAGCGGCTTTACCTGTAGCAATATTTCCTGCAACGATATCAACATGAGGATACTGATTTTTGAGCAGCTTTACCATATTGATGACATGTATTGAATGTCCGTGTGCAGTATCTACAATGATAGCATCTACTCCAGCTTCGATAAGTGCTTTGGCGCGATTTTCTGCGTCTTTTCCTGTTCCGATAGCAGCAGCAACCCTGAGATGGCCTTTGCTATCTAAGTTTGCATTGGGTGCCTCTTTGCGATTTTCTACGTCTTTTGAGGTGATTATTCCTACCAATTTGTGTTCTCCATCTACTAACATGATAAGTTTTGTCTCATGCTGTATGAACAATTCCTTTGTTTTTTCGACATCAATATTATCTCCTTTTGCAATTTCTTTTAAGAGTATACAAACTGGATTTTTTGTCATAATGTCTGTCAAATGAATGTCTGGATCTTCCCTAAAACGTACATTACTTGTAGTAATAATACCGACAACTTTTTTTTCTCTCGTGAGTACAGGAATTCCACTGATTTTGTGTTCTTGCCGTAATGCATTAACCACCTTTAATGTGTCGTCTTCATATACCACGATAGGATTGAAAATAATCGTGCTTTGTGCACGTTTTACTTTGATGACTTCAGTAGCTTGGTTTTCAATGCTCATGTTTTTGTGAATAACACCGATGCCACCTTTTATTGCCAAGGATATAGCCAAAGTCGATTCGGTTACTGTATCCATCGCAGCAGAAACAATAGGAATGTTTAGCTGGATATTTTTGGTAAACCTACTCGTCACTTGTACTTCTTTGGGCAGTACTTCTGAATACTGTGGAACCAGCAATACATCATCGAATGTCAGTCCCAATTTAATTTTTTTTTCTCGCATTTTGTTTATATTTAGTTTGTGATTTTTTATTTGATGAATTATCATAGTTTTTTGTCTGCAATATGTCAAATGGTTTTTTGATGTAAAATATTATTGTAAAATCGAGGTAAAATGATATTATCATTCAGAATATTATTTATTTTTATATAGTATTTTCTATGAAATTTAATAATCCACATTATGAAGAGGAAGAACTTGCCTATGAAGACGTATTTCTTTTTCAAAATTATTTTGATGGAAAATCAAGATTAGATGCTGATGTCCGTCCTATAAAAAATTTATGAATGAATATTCCTATCATCACCGCAAACATGAATGCAGTCAGTGGAAAGAGAATGGCAGAAACTATGGCACGTTATGGCTGACTTTCTGTTTTGCCTCAAGATATGGATATAGAGACATTAACCAAGATAATCACTCATATACACCATGCTAATGTACAATATGATACGCCTATTACTGTCAAAGCTCACCACACTATCAGAGATGCTTTGTGAATTATCCACAAAAGAGCCCATAACTCTGTCGTACTTATCGATGATGACGGTAGATCAATAAGTATTTTTAAACCACAAGATTTTGAAAACTTAGATCAGTTTACTTTATTGGGAAACATTTCTAGACCGTGACTTATTACCGGGAAAATCTGAATATCTGATGAGGATGCTTTCAATATAATGGATGAAAAAGCTATTTCTTCTTTGCCTATCGTAGATGAACAATGAATTTTGAAATGAATACTGACCAAAAAAAATACTCTCAGAAATAGTCTTTATGCACCATCACTAGATCAAAATGGTAAACTTAACGTAGCTGTTGCCGTCGGTATCAATGGTTGTGAGGAAAAAATATCTCTCTTATATGGTTTAGGAATCAGACTTTTTGTCCTAGATACTGCTCATGGCTATCAAAAATCTATGATAGAAAATATCAAAACTATTAGAGCAATATATGGAAAAAATATTACTATCGTTGCAGGAAATGTAATCACAGAAGAAGCAACTCGTGATTTACTTTTGGCATGAGCTGATGGAGTGAAAGTTGGTATAGGACCATGAGCAATGTGTACGACACGTATGAAAACATGAGTTGGTAGACCACAGTTTACTGCAGTATATAAATGTGCGAAAGAAGCAAGAAAACATGGATGATTTGTTCGAGCAGATGGTTGAGTCAAATCACCTAGAGACTTTATCCTTGCGCTTGCAGCATGAGCGAGTCATGTCATGCGAGGTACGCGATGGGCATGAACTTTCGAGTCTGTGGGTGATGTAAAATATGATGAAGCATGACTCATGTACAAAGAAAATTATGGCATGGCTTCCAAAAAAGCGGTAGGAAATAGAAGTCAAAATTTAAGTAAATTTCAGCAAGCACAAAAACAACTGTTCCGTGAATGAATATCTACATCAAAAATATATATTAAACCCTGAATGGAATCTGTGGGAGATATTGTGGATGAATGTATGACGTGATTACGTAGTTCTATGACGTATCTTGGCGCAAAAAATCTAGAAGAATTTTCTGAAAAAGCAATTGTGTGAGTCCAGACGAGTGCTGGATTTGTAGAAGGAACACCCCACGGGAAGGTGAGAAAATAAATAATAATATCTTATCTTATATATATTTTTCACATTAAATTTACAATAATATACATATATTATGTTTGAATCGATGGAGATTGGATGCGATCGTATTCTGTTTTTCATGTAACTCTAAATATAAATTCTTTATAAAATTTTGGTGTTATGTTAGCTATACCATTATATTTTTGGGGATATTGTTCATGGAGTTTGTTTTTAAATTTTTTTACTATTTTTACGGGTAATGTATTCCGATTTTCTCGTATTTTATCAAACAATTTTCCATCTCATTTCTCAAATAATTCTTTAGAACTTATATTGTTGAGCTGATTTTCTATGTTTTTCTCTGTTTCGTTTAAGCTTTCGCTAGATTTGTTTGATAATAAATTTCAAATATCAATATCTATTTCATTTTTGTTGTCTGCCATTACTGTTACTACGCCGTTTTTTATTTCAGTTATGGTTCATTCTATCTCTTGTAAAACCAAGCCATCTCTTTTGTATTTAACATTATCCCATAACTTAGCTATTTTAATAGATTTATCTAAATTAAAAGGATCTATGTCGCCGTAAATTATTTGTTCTGTACTTTTTTGGTTGATAAACTTGCTTTCTATTTTAAAATCGTCTGTTATCTTAAATGTGTTATCTCATTTAGTGGTTAATTTCTCTCCATAAGCAGACAGTGAATTATTAACTTCTTTTCAAATTATTTTTTTGATATTTTTTACTGTGATGTCATTTAATCAATTTTTATTGTTATTTTTTCGTTCTTCTTTAAGTCTTTCTTTGTTTTGCTGTAAATATTTAAAATCAAAATGATTATTGTCTAATCTTTCTCTAAAACTTTCTTTCTCTATTTCTGTTTTATCGTTGTTTATTGAATTATCTCCTATAGCAGCTAGAGCTGTTTCTAAATATTCTTCTGCATTATCATTATTGTTTGTGTTAATAGCTAAAGTTCATGGTTTCCATACCGGTTTCTCCTTTGTAGTGGTGGAGTTTTTGATTTCTGTATTATCATTTAATGTTTCCATTATATATATTATATTATAAATTATACATCATACATATTATATATATAATTATTTTTTTGTCAAAATTTTATAAAATTATACTAATGATTTCTATTGCTTTTTTTTGGTCCATAAAATAGGGTGAGGTTGCTATGGTGATAAGGCAAATATTGTCTACTATTTTTCTTATTATTCTACTATCATGTTTTATTTCCTCATGTGATTTTCATTCTCGAAAATCTACATCAATATCCAGGATATAATTATAGGTATGAAAATCTAATGTCTCCATGTTATGCAATGCGTATTGGCTTCTGATCTGAATAATTTCTTTTATAATTCATGCGTCTTTGGCAGAGGTGAGAAAATTACCCACATTACATCCTAAGCTGGTAAAATTCATTACTTCTTGTCGTGAAGCGTGTGCTGCATTGAAACTATTCTTGTTCTCTTTGGTATCTGCGTGTTGATCGATGTGAATTACAACGAAGGGCTTTGTGTCCTCAAACTGTTTTGTATATCGGTATCGAAAAAAAAGTGCATGATTGTGATTGTCAAAAATATAGGTAGGTATTCCCTTATATTCTGTCTGTAGAAAATGTTTGAGTCAGGTGCAGCTTTTTACTTGTCCATTTTCTATTTCTTCAAAAACTATTTCTGATCATTCTTCCAGATCTTCTCCTGTTCATTGGATTATATTTGTTACGAATATCTTCCCTTTTGATCAAAGAGCGATTCTTTCATTATAATGAAATTCGTTGTTTCAAATCGGATCGGTGATATATGTTCAGATTTTGTACATAATTAATTATTGATAAAAGATTATTTCACTCGCGATAAATGTCCCGACAAATCGGGACGACAAAATGTGGTTGTATTTGGGCAATTATTCGTCTATTATTCGTTAACTTTTTGTCTATTTTTCGTTTGTTTATTTAGTTATCGAGTAGTCAGTAGAGGAGGAGATTCTCTATATTTACATTTGTTCTCATAAGTCTTTTGGTAGTTAATCGCCTTTGTCCTTTTTCTTCCATGTGATGATTTATACAATATCAGATTCGTCCATCAATGAATGCTTCTAGGATTCCGTATTTATATAGTTTTTTGAGTGCATCGTGGCTGAAAAAGCGCTTCTTATCTGTAGATAAATTATGAATTAGATTGATAAATGTTTTTTCTAGATCAGGTTCTTTGCTTATCATATCATAGATACGTTGTACAATCCCTGGTTTTCCCATAGCCATATTTATGACTAATTGCTTGAGTTCTTCGTTTCCGCTGAATATGTTTTTATCATCCATCCACTGTGACAATTCACTATCTGACAATTCATTGAATTTTATCATCAATGCTCTTGAAAGAATAGTTTCCAAGAGTTGTGTTGTATTTGATGTGGTGGCAATAATCAGTCTTTTGGGTAATGGTTCTTCACATGTTTTGAGAAAGGCATTTGCTGCCTCAGGAAGCATTCTTTCTATGTTTTCCAAAAATACTATTTTATATTTTCCTATAGCCGATTGTTGAAGTCGAGTATTGATGTCTCTGATACCGATGTCTTGATAATTCTGTTCTTTGATGAGTGTCTTGAATGTGTCTGAAGTCAGTACGGTTTTTAATTTGAGATTATGTTTTTTTTCTAATTGTTCAGAGAAATCTTGTATTTGAAGTACATCAGTCACAAAATAATTCCCCATTTTTTTTTTGAGTAATTCTTTTATGATATTCGATTTCCCTATATGTTGTGGTCCGCTAATAATCAAAAAATGAGGAGCTTTTGAATCACCAGAAAAAAACATATCAATATAGCTAGTCAATGTTTGTATACTTTCTTGATTACCTATGTACATACGTGAGAAAACGTTTAAACGATAAAATGATACTTGAGCATAAAAAAATTGTCTGTAAAAACAATATTTAATTTTACTGTATGATACGGTAAAATACTATTTTATCTTGTTTTTTTTACATACAAGAATAAACATACTTCTATGTTTTTATTTTTTTTTATTTTTTTATGATTCCAAAAAAAGTTTTCTTCACTAAGGGTGTCGGTGTTCACAAAGATAAATTAGCTAGTTTTGAACTTGCATTGAGACAAGCATGAATAGAAAAATGCAATCTCGTTTATGTATCGAGTATCTATCCTCCTACGTGTAAAATCATCTCAAAATCTGAATGAGAAAAAATGCTTGCACCAGGTCAGATAACTTTTTGTGTCATGGCAAGAATGGATACTAACGAACCAAATAGACTCATTTCCGCTTCCATCGGATTGGCCATACCAGCAGATAGTGAAAATTACTGATATCTTTCTGAGCATCATGGATATGGTGAAACTGAAGAGAAGACTTGAGATTATGCTGAAGATCTTGCAGCAACTATGTTGGCAACTACCTTGTGAATCGAGTTTGATGCTGATAAAAATCGAGATGAAAGAAAACAAGAATATATTGCTAGTGGAAAAATATTCAAAACCAGAAATATAGCACAATCTGCACAGTGAAATAAAGATGGTTTACGAACTACTGTTATTTCATCAGCTGTTTTTATATTAGAATAAATTGTTGAATTTATTTATTGCGTCGTTCTATGAAATTTCTTTTTTCTTTACGTAAAAAAATTTGATATATAGCTAATGTATCATTTATGACTCCTTTTTTGATTCATGGATTTGTTGTTCTTTTCCCTATTCTTTCTCTTGTGGTTGGTATAACTTATATTTTTAGAGGATCACCATGGAAAAAGATTACAACATCTCAAAAAATAGATACACTTCCATTAGAAAAGATCTCTCTCTCTGCTCATAACTCTGATTATCCCTTTGCTTGTGGTCCTGCATCCATTCAGATGTTGCTTGATAAATTATGAATTCTTGTTTCTCAAGATACAATAGCTGAAATTAATTGAAAGATTTCCGTCGGTACGAGTCCGTGGGAAGTGAAAAAACTTCTCAATACTATTTTTTCTTTACATAAAAGTCATTATTGTGCTCAGGTATATCCTTATACTTCTTTTGAAATGATACAACAAAAACTATATGATTGAGAACCAGTCTTTGTTCTGCTTGTAATTAAATTTTATGAAGAATGATTTAGTAATCATGCATACTATCCTCATTTCTGTCTTATTACCAATATTACTGATGATACCATAACATTACAAAGTCCTTTTTACAAAAGAAATCATTGAGAAAATAGTCTCGGAGAATTGATTTTTTCTTTTGATGATTTTTTGGAAAAATTTTACGTATATCCGTCTGTCATTAAACAATTGGAGTTTAGACCTAGGTATGTAAAAAATATTTTTCTACGTATCCGAAATAAATATATTAATTTTGGTTTTGTATTTTATATATTTGCTTCTTATTATTTGTGAATTTTACATCCTGGAATAAGTATCCAGATTGAAAAAAATTAAAAAATGTTTTATATAATATTATCCCTGCATTGCTTTGATGATCTCTGGTATGAATTCATCTAAAGAGATAGCCAGGTATTTTTCGCAATTGTGTACGTCTTCTCTATCAACTCCTGCTGCAAATTTTTTATCTTTTAACTTTTTCTTTACTGAAGAATACTCCATTCCTATAAGTCCTGTTGGTCTCATCAATCCTACAGCATAGACAAATCCCGTTAGTTCATCTACTGAAACTAAATATCTTCTCAATAAAGAGCTTACAGTTACTGATGTCTTGGCTGTATAATGAGATTTTATATCATCTACTAAACATTGAGGTAATTGAATTTCTCCGACAATCTTTTCAAATTCTTCTCCCAAATGTTTGCTTGGATCTTTACCAATATGATCTCGATCAATATCATGGAGAAGTCAGGCAATATACCAAAGTTCTTGATTCTGATGTAATTTTTTTGCAAAATATTTCATAACATTTGCCACATCCAAACAGTGTCTGTAAGTTTCTTTGAGATATTTCTTTGCGAGATTTTCTACAGCTTCGAGTGTTGGTAATGTTCCATAAAGAGCAGCAATATCCACTTCACATATTTCTATTTCTTCTTTTTTTTCTGGTTTCATAAGTGGAAATAATACTACATCTCTGATATTGTCTTGTTCTGTAATGATTGCTAATAACCTTTCGAGTCCCATTCAGAAGCCTGATTGTGGTGGCATACCATATTCCATGGCAGTTACAAAATCATCATCACTTGCAGTTGCTTCTTCGTCACCATTTGCAGCAGCTTCAGCTTGTTTATCAAAATTTTCTTGTTGTAAAATAGGATCTACAAGCTCAGAATATGCTTTACAAATTTCTCGTCCATTAACTAATAATTGAAATTGTTCAACAATATTTGTGTTATTGTCTGAAGCTCTTGCCAACGGTTGCATGATAACGGGATAATTGTAAATGAATGCTGGACCAGTAATTGTAGGTCTCAAAACTTTTTTATACAAATAATCTATCAATGTTGTCGTTCCCATGTTGTCCATTCTCTCAAACATAATATCTTTTGCTTTGATATCTGCTTTGAGTTTGTCCGCATCGTCCATACCATATTTTGTGATATCTATTCCACTTGCTTCCTGGATACCCTTCGTAAAATCTATTCTTTTCCATGGAGTAGTAAAATCTACTTCTTTGATATTCCCTTCTTTGTCTTTGACGTTTAATATTTTTGATAAGCCAAGTGTATCGAACATATAGGTGAACATTTTTTCTGTAAACTTCATATTGTCTTCATAGTTTCGATAGACAGCATAATGTTCTACTTGCGTAAATTCCTGGATGTGCGTAGGATCTGATCATTCATTTCTAAAATCTTGTCCGATTTCAAATACTTTTTCAAATCTTCCAACGGTTGCTTTTTTTAATCCTGTTTCAAATGCAATTCTCAGAAATACCTCAGTATCATAGTCATTGTGATGTGTTACAAATGGTCTTGCTGCGGCTCCAGAAGCCGAATTTCCCAATATATTTGTCTGAATTTCCGTAAATCATTCTTGCGTATAAAATCTTCTCAATGCTTGATAGAGTTTTGATTTTAATAAAAATCTTTTGTAGGTTTCCGGATTCATCGTCAAATCCAAGTATCTTTTCCTATAGAGTTCTTCTTGGTCTTGGAGTCCGTGAAATTTTTCTGGTAATGGCCTGATTGCTTTGGATAAAAACTTACATTCTGACACAAATATGGTAAGTTCTCCTTTGTGTGTTTTGAATATTTCTCCACGTACACCTATAAAATCTCACATATCTATCATTTTTTCTATAAATTTGTATGCAGACATTCCTTCTTCGCTACCGTCTTTCAATGTGGTCACTATTCATTCGTTTGTAATAAGCGAGCAATTGTCTCTATGAAACATTAACTGAATCTCATCTGTACTATCAAGTAATTTAGCAAATGCTAATTTACCGTGAGTACGATACAACATCATTCTCCCTGCAGTTTCCACTTGTATTTGGGGATTGAGAATAATGTCGTTGATATCACGATGTTCTTTGGTTTCGTAGTCCTTTATGATGTCTGAAATCAGATTTTTTTTATCAAAAGATTGGGCATACGGAATGATTCCCATGCTTTTCATTTTTTTTGCTTTAGCAATACGAACATCACGTTCGTCTTGATGGTCAGTTATTTTAGCTTCCTTGGTCATAATAGTGATTAATATAGTAAAATGTGTGATTTAGCCTATATATTGTTTTGTCGTTTTCAAGAACAATACTTTTACTTTGTATAGAAATTTTTGGTGTCGAATGTTGTCTGTAAACTGTTTTGGAAGGTATCTATGTTTTGCATACCCAATTTTTTTTGTCGTACTTCTCAATATATTTTGCTGGTAAGTGTAATTGTAAAATATGGGTTTATTTGCACATTATCTTCAGCCAATGCATATTGTGGGTTTTTTGTTGGATAAACGATTATATTTCGGTCGCTGATGGTAATATTTTTTTGAAAAAGATTTACTCGACCGTCATCTTGATCAGCAGGAAGTTTGTATCATGGATAGAGCGTATGGTTTATTTCAGCTCAGCTGCAGATAAATCCTTGCGCATAGTCGCACGCTCGAGTATCTATTTTTCCATCATAGACCCCAGAAGAATTGTTTATATCAAAATCGTGATTGTTCCCTGCATCGAACCCCCTGAGCTTTAATATTTGTAGTGTATATCGTTTTTCGCTATCTCCACTAATTATTCCATCATGATTTCGATCTCCACTCTCTATGAGCTTTCTCCTGATAAATATTCTTGATTTACCGTCTTGGGAAATAAGGTATAGTTCTTTTACGTTCGTGGCGTCGTCTATAGCACTAGGTCACTTCATGACGTTTTCATCGTCATCATCGTTCCATGCTCATGGCACTGAATCTACATTATTTTTTACGTCTCGGAATTGTCGATAATATTGTCCAAAGGATTGTTGTCCGGTATTGAGACAGCCTGATCATTTTTGTATACCATCAGTATAAATTATTTTCTGTGGATCCGCTGGATCAGTAATCGTATTTGAACTACAAAAATATATTTTACGTTGGCTTGAAGTTGCTCATACTATATTGTTGCTGTTTCCATATGCAGTGAACATTGTACAATATCCACCTGTTCCTACATCTCGTGTAAATGGCTGTGTATAATTATCACATCAAACATTTTTTCTATTGAAATATTCTTCGTAATCTATGGTATAGTCTTTGAGTAAAAGATTTATTTTTTCTATAGCAAAGTATGAATCTTGAACTACATTAATCCTTGCTTGGATATTGTATTTGAGTCTAATCATCCTTGTGTAAATATTTATTATTGCAGTTAATAATAAAAAAAAGCTTGTCATAGCTATGATTACTTCCAAGAGCGTAAACCCTCATATTTTGATGAGGACAAGTCACTTTCTTTTCATCCTTTGTTTTCTGAGTAAATATGCTTTTACTGTACTAATTTTCTTGTGACTTGCAATAATATTTATAGTTTTATAGCCGTATACTCAACATAAAAAAAGTGGACATGTATGCCCACTCTTATCTTTTGTAAAATATTTACTTTTATCTTATACTGGTAGTATATCTGTACCAATCTAAGAATGCTGCATAGAAATCAGTAAAATTGTCATATGTTTTATTGCTGTCATTATCTATGATTTCTTGCATGGCAGTCTTGAAATTATTAGACATTGTTTGTCGACCAGCATTGTTATTGAGTCTAGAATAGGTATTTTCAAGACTACTGATCATGTCATCTCGTCCATTATAAATACCTTCTACTGTGGTGAGTTCACTTGACGTGAATCCATTGATGTTTGAATTATTGTTATTGTTGTTACCATTACCATTAACGTAGTAGATGATTTCTTTGTAGATAGAAGAGTTGTTGGAATCATAGACTCTTACTTTATAATCATAACTACTATTTTTGAACTCTATGAAGTTACTGAGATTAGCGATACCATTATCGTATGAAGAGAAACTATATCCGTAGCTACTGTAATTGGATGCCATAGCATAATAGCTAGAAGAGGTAGTTTGAATCCAAGAAGAAGAGTTGGATGATTTATAGTATACTTTGAAATTAACGGTATCAGAGAAATCAGAGATAGTATAATTACTGCTATCACGAGCCGTGATATTAAGATCAACATATTGGTAGGTGGTAGGAGAAGAATCATCAGTAGTGAGGGAGAAATTACTGAGATTACCGTTTGAATTATTGTTGTTGTTATTGTTATTGTTGTTACCATTACCATTAACGTAGTAGATAATCTCTTTGTAGATAGAAGAGTTGTTGGAATCATAGACTCTTACTTTATAATCATAAC
>CAZTFP010000001.1:65485-73608 GCA_964613015.1 uncultured Candidatus Peribacteria bacterium
AGGGAGAAATTACTGAGATTACCGTTTGAATTATTGTTGTTGTTATTGTTATTGTAATTATAATTATAATTGTAATTATTGTTTATATTGTTATCTGTTCGTTCAGCATTATTAAAATCATATTCCCATTGTGGATATGTTCGTTCAGTAGTATCACTTGGTTTGTCTTGTCGATTGATAGGTGCAACTTCATTATATCTGATTCGTAATTTTATTCTTCCTATTCTGTTTGTATTATAATTGAATTCTCCATTACATGAAGGAATACTTCTGAGTTGAGAGTCAGGCGTCATAATATCACATCTAAGATTGGATGATGATCATCCATTATCTAAATTGGTCGTGAGACTTCGTCTGTTGGTTCCTGCATCTACTATATTTACACATGCAGTCACTCCATTTGAAAATTCTACATCTTTACAGCTTGTAGTGTTCGCTGAAGCAATAGAAATGAATCATCAGAAAAGTCATATAAGACCTACACTTAGTAAAATTTTTTTCATTATTGGATGGTAAATGAGTAAAGGTGTTTGTATATGTAATTAATTATAGCTTTTTTACTGTTTTTGTCAACTATTTTGCAGAGAAGATCTTTTCGATAAAGAAGATGAATGTCATCAAAGTATAAGATAATGTTGATAGTGGTCTGATAATCTATATATTTTATCTGTTTTTATATCGTATATTTGTCTCATGCTTTTTTTTGGTAAAATTCTTAAATACATCTTGTGGTATATATTTTCTATTATCGTTTTTGTTTTGTTTGTCGGATTGGCAAAAATGCACCGAAGTGTGCGTGGATATATTACGTTCCTCAATAGTAATGATTGGACAATATTTCATCGATCTCAACCAGCTACTTGGACTGATCCTTTTTGGTCAACTCATCAACTTTCTGGTGATATTGCTGATATCCTTTCTGGTGATATAGTAAATACTATAGATACCGGAACTACCGGTTTAGATGTGTATGATCCTGCTCTTGAACAAGATCTCAATACGGTCACTGATACTTCACTTTCTGGTGCTAGTGGACAAGATTTTTGATTTACTACTGATGGACAAACTACGGGTGCCGCTACATCATCATCTTGATCTACTTCAAAAGCAGCACTACTTAATGCGTTGAAACAAAGTCCAAGTGTCCAAAAATAACGTTATTATTTAATACGATTCGTCCCTCTACTATATATTTTTTTGCTATGAAACTTTTGCACACAAATAATTTTGATCCTTTATCTGTAGTCGAAGGTGAGTCTTTGTCCCTTATCGATGTTTTTGATGTTCCCTGAAGGAAAACTATTACCTTGGATACTCACAGTTCGTTGATATATCTTGTCGTTGGTCCAAATATTGGTATAGATATTGATATCATCACTAGATGACCATACTGCTCTTGTTTGATTTTTTGACTTTTTAGATCTGATGGTCACCATGTACTTGCTGATTCACTTAAGGTCTCGCTTGCTCATTCTCATACTTCAGCCAATGTAGAACTTATTTCCTTTCTTTATGAGGGAGCAAAAATTTCTATCGATGGTTCTCTCGATATTTGATCTCATCTTAATCAAGTTTATGGTCGTTTGCTCGAACACAACATTGTTTTGGGGAAAAACATTTCTCTCAAAACTTTACCTAAGCTCAACATAGCTTCTTATAATGTCACTGCTGCGCATGGAGCGAGCATTGATACTTTTGATCATCAAAAACTTTTTTATATGATGAGTAGGGGATTGTCCAAAGAACAGTCACAGACTTTGTTGGTGCGTGGATATATCGATACTGTCTTGGCTCATTTTGAAGAGATTAGTGATAAAGAAAAAGATAGTGTATATAAAAAACTTATAAAATAATTTATATATTTCCCTTCGGAGACATACTTTTTTTGTCATTGCCACAAAAAAAGTATGCAAAAAAAACTCTAGGAAAAATGATCCGCCATTTCATTTTTCCACACTAGACAATCAGAGCGGAATTTTCAGCTTAAAAAATTCGATATGTTTTGATTCATTATGAGTATATTTGGTAATTATATTATATTTTCTTGTATACAAAATAAGATTCCGTATATTTTTTTTATGAACTATAGATTTTTTGTGTTTATAAAACTTATATTACTTTTTATCGCTCTGGGTTTGGCGAGTTTTTTGGCATTTTGAGACCAGGGAAGCCATATTACTCCTGATCAAAAGATTGTTTTCGTTTTGGATATCAACAAAACTATGAATACTCAGGATGTTTTGTCTGGGACACAAAAAATTTCTAGACTCCAAGCTGCTAAACTACTTATTCAAAAAACACTTCTTTCTGACACTTCATTTTCCTATGGACTTATTCTCTTTAATGCTAGTGCTGATTATATTATTCCTCCGACCTTTGATACATGAACGTTTCTTTTGTATCTCAGTGGAGTAACTACAAATTTATTGCCACAATGAGCTAAGGATATGAGTCAATTGACCTGATTTTTGCGTGATAAGTATACTTCGTATATTATTCTCTCTGACTTTGATGCTTCCCAACATACCAGTAGAGTTGTTCTTTCTCAGTGAGTAGCATTACTGTGATTGTGAACTCTTGCCGGTGATAGTGTCAGATATAGTAATGGTATTGTTTATTATGATTCTGGAACCTCTGTATTTAGTTCTCGTAATGATGTATTTGCTCAATCGTTAGGCCTTCACTATACTGCTACATCACATATTGATGGTGTTTCTCTTCATACACTATTGTTTCACGGTATCAATTTGCCTTTATCACAACGTATACTTCTTTATGTGGTATTGTGAATATTAGTTATTTTAGTTGTTTTGCTATAATTCAACGTATGTCAGATTTTTCGTTCTTAGCTCTTCCCAATATCCAAGGTATGCGTCTGTGATGGTATATTCAGATAGTTGTTTTTGGTATTTTCTTTGGAATCTGTTTGTTTTTTGTGCTTTATTTTTTACTTATGTATCGTAAAAACCGTATATTGAGTCATCATCTTGATGATTTTGATCAGCAAGCACATAATCTAGCACACCATATGCTTCGTCACAAGATTGAAAAGACATCAGGCAAGAAGAAGCTTATATTATTCATTGAATATCTAGAAAAATTTATTACAAATACGTCCTATGCTAATATATGAGAACTTTTGTGCTCTCAATGATTTACTTTACAAGAAGTTGAGGAATGTGAACATGTCTTATATGCAGATAAAGAACTTTCAAAACAGATTGACCACAGAATAAATAATTACTTTACTTCCTAATGTTGGACTATGCTTATAGATATGGTAGAACAATATGATGCAGATAAGATAGCACTGTTCCGTGGTGTCTGGGAGAGAACACTCGTACATCTTGCACAACAACAGGATCATAAAAAGATTCTTTCATTTTTATGCAAGGTAGGAATCTTGGATTTGGATGAACAAGATAAAATGGTTGTGTTTGGTGTGCCCAATGAATTTGTCCTTACTCAAGCCAAAAAATTTTTTGCAAAACCACTCAAAGAATCTATAAATGAAGTCTATAATCCTCATTTTTCTGTCAAATTTGTCATCTATTCAAAATTTTCTACCAATAATGATTTGCTTGTTGATCTCAAAAAACTCTTACATATCAAAGAAACTAAACAATCAGAACTTACCATAGAAAAAAAAACTATCAAACATGATTTGTCTGAATTTTTTGGTATTCTTTTTGATCCAAAATTTACCTTTGACACGTTTGTCGTTTGAGCGACTAATAATATCGCTTTCTCGGCGGCTAAAGCAGTGACTGCAAATCCTGGACAAGCGTATAATCCGCTTTTTTTGTATGGAAGCGTCGGTTTGGGAAAGACACATTTGATGCAAGCAATAGGAAATGATATCATGGCAAAATATCCAGATAAGGTTGTTGTTTACCTGCCTACGAGTAAATTGATTGACGAAATTGTGACCGCGATAAAAGCCAATAAATTGACCAATGTCCTCAAAAAATTTGATGATGTTGATGTTTTATTGATCGATGATGTCCAGTTTCTTGCAGATAAAGATAAGACTCAGGAAATATTTCATAATATTTTCAATGATTTCCAGCTCAAACAAAAACAAATTATTCTTTCTTCTGATCGTCCTCCCAAAGAGCTTGTCCATATAGAACCTAGACTCAAATCACGTTTCGCTCTATGATTGGTCGCTGATATCAAGTCACCAGATTTTGAAACAAGAATTGCTATTCTCCAATCTAAACTCATGAATAAATGAGAAGACTTAGATTTCTATTTACTCGAAATTATTGCAAAATATATCAAAGATAATGTCAGAGAACTTGAATGAGCACTCAACATTCTCCTCAGTAGAAAAGCTATATTACATAAAGATATAGAACAGCAGGATGTTTTTGAATGTCTCAAAACTTTGGGATATACTATCGAACATAGTGCTGATGCTACGCAAGCAGCTGTTCAGTCCAATACCAAATGAACTAAAAATTATGATCTTCTCGTAGATATGGTAGCACAATATTATGGTATATCTGTCCAGGAACTTAAATCAGAATCAAGAAAAAAAGAAATAACCAATGCACGTCAACTTTTGATGTTGTTGGCTAAAAAATATTTTCAACGAACACTTGAAAGAATAGGTGATCACTTTGGTGGAAAATGACATGCGGCCGTTATTTATGCAATCACCAATACAGAAAAGAAACTAAAGAAAGACCCTGATATGGCTCACGATTATGAGGTGTTTGTAGATTGGTTGGGAAAATAAACTAATTACATATCCATACTTTTTGTGATATATGATGACGATAGAACTACTTCTATCGTTTTTTTATATAAAAAAAAACCTACAAAAAATTTGCGGTTACTTTATCCTATATTTTCTAATAAGCTATCAGCATCATCTTTTTCATATGCTGTCTGAAATCCTGGTGAGAACTTCTGTATATTCTGTCATATATTTTCTTCTTTCTCCAAACTATTGATAAACATTTCCATATCTTGAAGGTGTATTTTATTATCCTTACTGAATTTTCTAAAAAATTTCAATATATATTTTCCTCGGTCCTGACTATATTTGACCGATTTTTTTTCTTTTTGTATCTCTTGTAGGAGCTTCTGCCGTCTTGGTTCTAGGTTTGTATACCTTTCTTTGCTAATCAATGAGTCTAATCTGTTGAGTAATCATCTGAATGTTCTAAGTTCATCGGATCTCATGTTTTCTGTACTCTTGTCCCATATTTCCATAATTTTCCGTGGTTTCTTTTCTGTCGTTTTGTCTATTATATTATCTTTATTGAGTTCTGTACGTATTACGTCTGGAAAAAATATGGTTTGTAATGTCTGGGTGGTGATATTTTTTTCTATATCTCTTTCTACACGTGTCTTGACTAATTCTTCCTGTCCATAGTCTTTCAGGAGTTGGCCACTTATCTTGTCTTTGAACGATGTTTCAAATTCGTCCATATCTTCTGCTTTCTCTAATTCACTACTAAACTCTTTATCAATAATCATTTGTGCTTCATTGCTTAATGTACTTATTGTCGGTAATTTTACTCCAAGCTTGTTTTGGCCTCATCACTTTACTCCAAATGCGAATGTCTCTGCTTCTGGGTTGAAATGGAGGAAGTCATCTGATTGGAGTTGCGCGTCCGGATTCGTCAGATTATAATAAAATCATATTTCATTTCCTTTGATATTTCCTTTGATATATAATACGTCATCGTTTTTTTCGTTCTGTTCCGTTCCTTTTTGTATATGAAAACCGTCTTGGGTATTGATATTAAAATCGTTAGCGAAATTTTCTTTTTTGGTGCCTGCTCCTGTGGGAGATATATTCGTCGTATCGAAGTATTTTGCTAAACCCGTTATACACGTTCATAAGACCCTTTGTTTGGCTATTGCTTTTGTCTTATCGGGAAGTTTTTCTTTGACGTTGTTTATAGCCTTGGTATATTCATCATATGCTTTTTGTCCTTCACTATTTCTTGCGTCTTCAGGATCAATATCGTGAATTTCTTTAAATGCTTTGATAATATCCTTATTCTTTTCTATATTTTTTCTTATGTCTTCGTCGGGAATGAATTTGACATAGTGACTGAATTCATCTTCAAAATCTTTGCATTTAATCTCTGGTATGGTGAGTTTGTTAAGTGTCGGAGAGTCTTTGGTGTAGGTAGTGAGTGATGGATTGTTGGCTACAATTATATCGGTATGTTTACGATCGGTGGTCTCAGCCATGGTGGTGGTATCTCATAATCACTGTTTCAACTCTTTCAGATTGTCCAAGAATTCTGTATTTCCTTCTTTTCTGAGTTGTTTCTCATGTTTTTTTTCTGTAATCAAGAACTTGGTATAGTCTTCGATCTTCAATCATTTCGCTTCTAACTGGTTTTGTGTCTGTGAATTTATCTGTGTTTTTTGTTCTTTGATTTCTTCGTCTGTCGGCTCTGGGTATTTGGATTTATCTAAGGTGTCGTAGGATTCTTTAGTTTTCTTTCGTGATTCGAGAAGGGTGTCCTTAGTTTCAATCTGTGTTTCTGTACTCTCTTTGTCTTCTTTACTTTTCTCTTTATCTTCTTTACTTTTCTCTTTATCTTCTTTACTTTTCTCTTTATCTTCTTTACTTTTCTCTTTATCTTTTTCTTCATATACTTTAATTTCTTTTATTCATCAATTTTCTTTGAAATAGATATCCATATCTTCTACCAAGAGCTTTGTTCTTTCTTCTAATGTTTTTGTCTTTAATGTGTTTCAAAATCGTGATAAATTCTTTTGCTGCATGTATTTTGTTATATCTCCTTGTGTAAATATGTCATTTATTTGTTTGTCTTTGAAAAGAGTAAGAAAAAATGCTTGCTTTTCTGGACTATCTGGCAACCTTTGTTTAAGCATATCTTCAACTGTGGATTCTTGTGTCTTTGTCTGCGTATTGGTTTCCACAATCTCCGGCTTCTGATCTATTTTTTCTGATATTCCTCCCATACTTTTTTAGTATACTAAAAAAAGCATACACTAAGTATACTCAAATTTCGTTATTTTGTCAAACTACTGTGCTTTATGGTAGTGCATTAAATAATGTTCTGGTATGTGAGGAAAATGTGTATTCGGCGTTTATAAATAGGTTTTTTGTCTGTACCACGAGCTTCTTGATGGATTCGGATTTTTGAATATCGTTGGGTGTGAATTTATCCATTATAGATTCAATTTCCTGTAATCATTTTTTAAGGTCTTTTTTCATTTGTTCAGTTTCTTTTTTCATTTGTTCAGTTTCTTTTTTCATTTGTTCTATACTTGCTTCCACTCTTGCATAGTATGCTTTAAATCGTACTTTGTATTCTGTATCGAATATTTCTATGTATTTGAATGTTTGTTCAGTTATTTTATTTCAATATTTATCTCAGAAAGTCGATTTATAAAATACAGAGTATTCTAGAGCTCCAATTATCGCTCCTACCTTTTGTTCTGGACTACTTATGTTTGCTATCATATTATTGAGTAAGTTTGTTGTGGCATCTTTATGTTCTTTATCTCGGAAACTATTGAGCATGGTTGTTAGATGATTTGCCATATCTGGATAGTATTTGCTTACATTATCACTTGCATAGCTCAGTGCATCACTGTCTCCATCCATCATGTTTGGTGTTCACCTGGCCACATATGTCTTGTCACTAGTATTTTCTGTCTCTTGTACGGTATATTTTTTTGCATCGTATTGATCTAATGTTTCTTTGATGGCCGCCTTAACCTTTTCGTTGTTTCTACTAAATCCTGGTTGTAACAAAAACAAGAGTGTAGTACCTGTGAGCACTATAGCTCTGAAATATTTGTATGCAGAGCTTTTTTCGTCTGATGTTTGTAATATATTTACCATGAGGATTTGGTAATAAAGATAAAGTTGTATATATCTCTGTTTACTATTATAAATATATATCAAGTAAAGTCAAATCATCTATTTTTTTTCTCTATAAGAAAAAGAGCAGGTATTTTCTGCTCTTTTTGTGAATTTTCTGATATTTATTTTTTCTTTTCCATAATCTTTTTGATCAAGAGTGGTTCTATAGTGTCTTGGATATATCTGTCGAGTGGTCTTGCTCCGTATTGTGGTTCATAGATCTTCTCGATAATTTCTTTGATCTGTTTGTCAG
>CAZTFP010000002.1:0-66328 GCA_964613015.1 uncultured Candidatus Peribacteria bacterium
TTTTCTGTCTTTAGGTACAACTTTTCTTATATTATCCCAAGAAGAATAGTCTCCTTCTTTTTTTATTAAATCATCAGAAAGTTGATGATCAACATCAAATCACATCACAGGTAGTGAAGGTATATAATTTTTTATTACTCTTGGAATATATCCTGTACCTCCTGTCCCAATATCTACTAGTCTATATTTTTGATTTTTATTTTTTTTTATATAGATCATCACTTGGTCTATTACACCTAATGTTGTTAATCTCGGTAACATAGTCTCAGGGACTAATGGAATTTTTACTCCCGCAATAATCTCTGTATGATCAGGAGACAACATATAAGAATCCATATATCCTGGAATATCTTTGTCATCAATTGTTTTATATAATAATTCTCTTGCATTATCCAATCTCGTTAATGAATAATCTCCTGGAACACACTGAGATACAATAGCATATTCTTCTGCAGATATTTTACACTTCATCTCAACATCAAGCATTGAAATTAATTCCTGTGAGTAGTCTTTGGTTTTTCTTAGAAGTTCATGTGCCGTATGATAGCCCCAAAAATATCATAGGTCCAAAAAATATTGAAATGTGGCGTATAACTGAGATGAAACATTTTCTTGGTTCAAAAAAAGACATAAGCTATCCCTCATCTTGTTTGTTACTGGAACAATTAACATACTAGTATCATCTTCTTTTACCCAATTATACATAGATATTTTTCATAAAATGAATTTTATTTTTATATATATTTTGTATTTTATGTCAATCTAATTTTATATAATATACCACATATGCTAAATATTAAATACTACATTTTTTACTGTGTCTTAATTCATATAACATACTATATCATTTTTTTATTATAATGGTGTATTAAATAGAAGCAAAAAGAACACAAATTGGGTAAATATTTTTTTTCTGAGTACTATAGTACCTGTAATGTTTTATTTTGAGAACGCTCAATGTAATGGCTATTACTTGAAGTGGCAATATTGAATACAAGGATAAAGAATCACGAGTTGATAAGTATACGGAAGCAAACAACGTAAAAGACATTGAAAAGGAATTAGGTACATTGAAGAAAACCGTTACTGCTAATGATTCACCCAAAGAAGTCTCTGCAACTGAAGAGATAAATTTTGGTACACAAAAAGAAACTTGGGATAAGTTTTTTCAAGATATGGATTATACCGTAGAACATATTTTTGATGATTATGTAAAAGCAAACAAAGACCACGTCAAAGAACTCTTGAAAAAATGATCAGCAGGACAGAAAGAATTGGAAACGGAATTTGATACTAAGATACGATCCAAATCATTATTGTGATTCGATACCTATAAAGCCACCCTTGAAGGTAACACAATCCAACAATTTAAATTTCAACTATCTGATCTCCAACAAGATGTTATAGATATGATTACTAACGAGAATAAAGAAACAGGAAGAAATACCTCATCAGACAATGTATTTCTAAATGATATAGACGAGGATGGAAAGAAATGAAAAGATGAGAAATGAGAAAAAAAAGAAACTAAAAAATATGAAAGTTCAAAAGATTATCTCGATCCATACAAACAAACGTCATATGCAAACGTAGATAATCAAGGAAAAATAGAAAACATTTATAGAGATAATAAAGTGAAAAAAGTATTGGAAAGGATTTTCGAAAATGAAGAAGGAGAAGAAATACACAAAAGAATGTTTAATATCAATCTGGATAAAGAAGACGGGCTTGCGGGCATCATCATTGCCATCCGCAGTGCAATTACTAGCAATGATGCAGGCACACCAAATGCATTATATACAGCACTTACGGAAAAAAATATTTTGAGCCAAGGTAATGATACCTACAAACTCAATTTTGCGAGAAGCGATTTTGCAGATCTTGTAGATAGTGGATTATTGAAATACGAGCGCAAATGAGGGGTTTTTTGAGGTATCGATCAGCGCAAGAAAGTTGCAAATGTCCTAAGTAGAGCAAAACGAGCTGATTTAGATACCTTTGCCTCACTTGTCCAATCAAAAGATGACGTTACTATGGCAGTCAAGGAATGGAATAATACCTTGGAAATGACGTGAAATGATAGAGAAAAAATGGAAAAATGAACAACACAGACATCGTTAATCACTACTGATAATGTTTTGGAATTTTTGTGTGACTTCAACAGCGATGGACAAATTTCTGCGGAATATAAAAGAAAAAACAATAAAGAACAAAGAAATCAATGAGATGTGGGAGTGCTTTTTGGACAACAAGTCATGTTTACGCTTGAACAAGCCATCAAAGTAAAAACGGTTGAGCTTGGTGAACCAAAATGAGAACAATTGGTCATCTCTAATATCATAAAAAATATGAAAATAGCAGATAGTAGAAATCTAGAAAATACCTCTCTGGTCACTATGCAAAAAGATCCAACAAAATGTACCAAAGAAAATCTTGCAAAACTCATCAATGGTGATATATCGGAAGGTATCTATCCTATGCCAGAAATGAAAATATTCTTTCTCGATGCTATCAAAAAAATCAATGGGTGAAGCAATGAAGTACAGCCAGATTTATATGATACGCTTGTCGGAAAAGACGCTGATGAAATACTTTCACTCTATGAAAGTGAGTCGACACTCAAAGCTAAACTTGATGAGATACTTACCCAATCAAAGGATCCACAAACAATCGAAATAATCAGAAAAGAATGACTTGTACGTGTCAGAGAAACAATATTCACTAAAATAATGACTGCTATCGATCATGTAGAGATTACAACCAACGATGGAGCTACAACACAATTACAAGCAGCATGAGTAGATAAATGACGAGAAACACATGCACTCAAAAAAGAACTTCTAGAAAGTACTATCAAGAGTCTCATTCAGACAGGAATCCATTATAGCGAAACTTGAGGATGGAGATTTATGCTAGGATATGGTAAGGAATGAATAAGCCAGTCGGGAAGAACTAAACGAGCTCGATGAGTAGGATGATGAGTTATCATATGATCCGGCAAAGTAGAACTTGCTATAAATCTTTCATGAGAAGTTGCTGAACAATATAATCACAAAAACGTTATCAATGCAAATCTTTCCAAGGTAAAAAGTGCAAAATATGTCGGCATCGAATGATGAGCACTTGCAGAAATAAGTACTAGTGATCGATGAGTAGATGCAGAAGCATATGCAGGAATAGATCGACAAAAAGATCCTGTAGTCGGTATCAATCAAATCGATAAACAATATAGAGCAGTATCTGAAGAAATTTTTGATATAACCTGAGCTTCGACTACTACGCTCGCTAATAAAGCATCATTCAGATCATATATTTTAAAAAAAATAGTAGATTGAAAAAATGAAAATGTATATGGAAAATTTATAACAAATAACGAACAACATCTTACCGACAATCTTGATTTTATGGTAAGATATATGGATGCGAATAAGTTTTTTGGTAAAGATGGTATACTGACTAAATTTCCCAAAGCCAATGTAACGACTTCTATTAATGCATTACTCGATATTATCCAATCAGGAAATATAGAATCACGAAGATCTGATGTCATAGCATGACTTCACGGTAAGGTAGCACTTACGAAATTATCATTTGGCGTAACTACAAATGCATTGACACTAAAATCATGATCATGAGGCTGAGTCGGTGCACCTACAGCAACTTCTAATTCTGGTGAAACAATAATAGGATCAGGAAATACCACAACAGGAAATGGAGGAAATGAATCGTGAGAAAATCAATCATGAGGGAATCTCGGTGAAAGTAGATTCGGCATTGCATGATTGTATATAGGGCTCAGAATATCTACATGGAAAAATAGTTATGTACCTAATGTAGCACAATATCTTTTCACTCAATATGAAACAGGACAAGGTATTGGGACTGAATATATCAACAATCCAACAAAAGATTTGGACAAATATGGAAAATATCTTATAGCACTTTATAATGATAATAGATTAACATGTAACGTAGATAATTGAAGATTGATACTTACCTTCGAACCACAATGATCTACTCTTACGCTTGCAAAATTTTTGAATATCCACGCAACGAGCGATGCACAAAAATGATTTTCACTGAGAGGTAATGTACTCACAATAGGAAACATAGGTAATATGGCAGCATATACAGTCACCGAAGCAAAAGGTGTTCGCAGAATGCTTTGTCTAGGAAGCAAAAAAATGGATGATGCTACTCGCGTGACAGGAGATATCTGAGCAACAAATATAGATCCAATGAAAGCTGATCCGGATGGATATATATCTATGACAAAAGAAAAAATAGAAGAAATCGTCAATACCATGACTGGTACATGAAGCAATGGAGAAATAGCAAAATCAGAGACAAAAATGTTTTTTGACGCTGAAGGCAAACTCATCAAACCTGCGAATGCTAAAGTTACTTTTATCGGTGTCACTGAATGACAACAACTCACCACATGAACAGTAAATATCCAAAAAAATACTGACTGAACCTATACGGTCCAACTTACTCATTCGACACCAATCGATCAATTGACGATCACCTACAAAGATCAAAAAGAATATGATGCAAAAATAGGAGAAGCTCTAAAAGTTGATGCTAATTGGAAAAAAGAAACTATTCCGAAAGAAGATATAATTAAAGAATTCACTATGCCTGATACTATCAGCAAAGTATTTATTGACCTAACTGAAAAAACATTGTCGTTATTTAATATCTATAAAAATACGCTTTATAAAGATTTTATGGAAAGTGTTTTGGATGCTTGATCAGATGCTATCATCAATACCAAAGATTACGATACTGCGTTTGCTAAGCTCAAAAACATATTAAAAAACAATTCATGATATGCCACATTACCTGATGACTTCAAAACACTTATAGAATCTACCTTATCTAAAAACGAAAAAATCCTTATCGTAGATAAATTTAAAACCATATTTTCTTATGTCGTCGAGCTTACCAATTGAACAAATGATGGAGCAACTCTTGAACGAAAAATCACTCACGAAAGATGATCTCTTTATAAGACCATGAAAGGGCCTGATGGAAATCCATATCCTCTTACCACAGACTATAGAAAAATGATTGTAAACAACCTTAAAAAGGAAACTCAACTTAATCGTGACCCTGTAAAGAATCTTGTTGGGTTCACTGCATTTTATAAATTGAACAACAAGGGAAGAAAATATGCGATGACACCTTTGGGAGGAACCAATGTATTGGCATGATCTGACAAGAAACAATCTATGATCCCTATCAATGATGGAGATAAACCTAAAGCACAAGAGTGGTTTATCAATAATCTCAAAATCAACGAAGATAATAAAAATGCAGTAATCGACAAAATCGTGCATCTTCTCGACAAAAATAACATAAAAATCACTTCAGCAGAAATCGAACCACGTCTTGCCGATTTTCTTTTAGGTAATGATATTATCATTCCATTTGATGTTGACTCTTTTAAGAAAATAAATATAAGTACTAAACGAATATTCTATCTTTTAGGAGAATGTGGAAATGAATCTCTTGGTATGCAGATTGAGGGTATTACTATTAACACCTTCATTCCTAACGAAGTGAAATATACAGCGAGTGGATCACCAGAGAAGAAATATAAAAACTGAATGGATCTTTCTATCAAGAGTCATTCTATCGCTAGCAAAGTATTGACAAAAGAAAAGAGAGTCGGTATGAAACATCATGAATGAATGGATAATATTAAAAACATCGTCTCAGCGATAAGCAATGCCTGAGATGCCACCGATAAATGAAATATCCACACCTGAGATGGTGGTAATGAATAATCTCTAATAGTTTTTAATCTCTTTAGATCACTATCATGACACCAAGAAAACATCTTGTAGCAATCATTGCTGTCATAGCTTGTATAGCATTATGAAGTTTTTGATATGCTGACCGGATAAATAATATCCTTCCCATAGAAAGCATGTCGAATGTAAACCCATGTTCTGATGTCGGAAAAATGTATCTCAATCAAGATAATGATAATGATGGTAAAGCAGATTATTATCTGTATCTGAATAGTAATTTTATATTGAATGGTTCTACCAACGATTTTTCTGCTGGACAGATTTTGATGACTGATCAAGGGATTACCTATAGTAAAGTTAGATATTATAAACCATTGGCTGATATGCTCTATAAAGTAGATGCCAACAACAATGCTATGGCGCTTGATAATAGCACATTCTATAGAGCAAGCCGAGCATTCCCATATAATACTCCTCTCAGATGAATAGCTACTACACCGAACAAAGTAGTATTTGAAAGACCTGCAGATAATGACCCCAATAAAAATATTGTCAGTGTCATCTATGATTATAAATATAAATATGCAGTAGGATTCTATGATAATTCAAATTCTGCCTATCGATACAATCAAATTCCTGATATGTCGTATATGGGAAACAATCCTACCTATATAACTACCCTTCCTGGAACCTATGGAAACAGAAGAAGAAGCTGGTCATCTGAACAATCTAGTTCTACTTGTAAAAACTATGAACTTCATCGATGTGGTAATGGTATAGTAGAGACTTCTAATTCTAGCTATATGAATACTTTCACTTCAGAACAATGTGATGGTACTGCATGAGTACCTTCTGGATATACCTGTACATCTACTTGTACTCTTCAAGCAGTTGTTGTGAAACCAACCTGTACACTTTCAACTTCTCCTGGAGTTATTGTGGTATGAACTTCTGCACAAGCATCGTGGACCATCAGTGGAAATTACACCAATACTCCACAGATTACCTATACACCAAACACACGAATAATAACAGGATTACCATATACTGTTACTACTGCAAATGGTCAACGTACTATAACGCCTACACATACCGGAGCATATACCTTGAGTATGACCGTAAGCAATAGTGCATGATCATCAGTATGTACTGCACCAATTACCGTAAACCCACCACCACAAAATCTCAGCTGTACATTGACCTTGAGTCCAAATCCTGTGTATGTCAATCAGACAGCGGCAGTAACATGGAATGTTACAGGCGGTACTTTTGTATGAACCTATATCAATGTTAGTCCACTTATTGCATGATGGCCACATTGGGTAAATACTAATCAATATACCTGAACGACATACGCTATCCCTACTACTGTAGGAGACTATACTTTTAATATGTTGGTTAATAACTCACAATCCTCTGCACTCTGTACGGGAATTTTACATGTTATCTCAAATACTCCTCCGACTTGTTCACTCACTACTAGTACACCTACTATTACTTCAGGAGGAACTGCAATCCTTAATGGCTCATATACCAATGCCACACTAGCCACTATGACTCCGTTTATTTCATGATTGAATTTTATCTATCCTACACGAAGTAATTCCAGTATTTCTGTACATCCTATTGTTACTACAACATATATACTCACGGTAAATGGCTTATCATGAACGACTCCTGCAGTGTGTCCTGTTACTGTAACCGTTACCAATCCTATTGCGCCTACGTGTTCACTCACTACGAATACGCCTACTATTACTTCAGGAGGAACTGCAATCCTTAGTGGATGATATACTCATGCTACACTAGCAAACATAACTCCAACTATTCCTGGACTTAATTTTATCTATCCTACACGAAGTAATTCCAATATTTCTGTTCATCCTATTATTACTACAACATATACCATGCTAGTAACCTGACAAGCGGGAACTACTCCTGCAGTATGTCCTGTTACCGTAACGGTACTGGGTAGTGCTCAACTTTCTCTTACCAAAGCATTGATAAATAATATACCTTATCATTCTGGAGACCTTGTTTCGTTTAGAATCGATTTTGCAAATATAGGAAATATTACTACACACAATAATATTCTCAGCGATTATTTGCCTGCTTCACTGACGTATGAAAATAGTCAAATCTATGGAATAACTGCTCCTTATACATTTGGAACAGGTATAAATGGAAACAATATTCTGGTAGAATATTCAGGTTTTACCCTCCTTCCTGGACAACAATGATACATGATCATTACAGGAAAATTTAAATGATATCAACGATCAAATCAGACATTAAACAATGTATTCTTATCTTCTAATGAAACAAATATACTTTATGCTTCTGCATTATTTTATGCATATGCACCTTCAGCAAATGCTACTATAACCAAAACAGTAAATAAAGTTTCTTATTATCCTGGTGAAGATGCAAGATTTACTATCGCCGTGACTAATAATGGTCCTGACGCTATCGATAATGTACAACTTATCGATACATGGCCAAATAGTTCGTGTATTGTTGCTGATCCTCTTTGGACAGCAAATATGCCTATGACTATGACAAATAGTAGTAATCCCTATGCCTGGAATGTAAATACTTCATTGCCCGTTGGCCAAACAGCATACCTCTATCTTACCTGACACATAGCTAATAATCCAAGCTGTATAGGAACATATATCAATGTTGTAGATCTCAGATATACTGTCAATGGAGTCCTCAAAACAGGACAAGCATATACAAATATCAATGTTATCATTGTCCCTACTTCTAGCATGACTATCGAAAAGAAAATTATAAGTTATGGAAATAATGTTGGTGACAACGTGCAATATGAAATTGTTTATACGAATAATTGAACCGCCACTATTACAAATTATAATGTTGTAGACTATTGGCCAGGAACATTAAACTTTGGTTCTGCTAGTCCTATGCCGACAACACAGACTACCACTTCATGATGAATGTTACTCAACCGAATATTTACTACTCCACTTGTTCCTAATGGATCTGGTAAGATTACACTCAATGGAACCATCAGATAAATAATAACTACCCAATTATATATAACATAAACTACCAAGTAATAATCATTTATTTTATACCTTATTGTTACGGAAATGATTTATAGTACCACCACTAAAAAAGCATTGTACGTCATCGCCATCAGTCTCTTATGTTTGGTATGATTTACTATGGCTGATGTAAATAATATAAACCTTGCACCTGCAACACAATCAGCCATTTCTGGTTCATTGGTAACGTTTACCATAACCTGAATGAATGGTACTGGTGATGTATATCTCAAATATATCTTGCCAACTTCAGCAACATATAATGTTATGTATCAAAATGCAACGCTTACGCCTATAAATAATGCACTATTGAGTCTTGGTAGTGAACATGACCCATTATTTCTTATCCCCGCAAACAGTAATTTTTCCGTAACAATTACTGCTAAAGTAACAACAACTATGCGAACACTTCCTACGTTAACTACTACATGAATATTCGCTGCTGATATGCAAATGTCTACGATTCTTACTTCGGCAATAGCACAAATCACCCCTATAGCTGATCTTATGATAACAAATAGTTTGACATGATCTAACCCAATATATTCTGGAGATATCGTATCCTATTATATAACACTCCAAAACATCTGATCAACGTTTGCCACATGAATAACGTTCATTAGCACATTTCCTATTCCTACATTAACTACTCCAACTGCGACGTTCAATGGTATTTCCTATACATACAATTATATAAATTATCCACAAGACTTTGTATGGAGCGGAAGTTATTTAAGTAATTTGAATGCAGGAGATACAATTACTATTCTTTTGCATGCTGCTTTGACACAGGCATTTCCTGTAGGTACTTCATTCAGTCAAATAGCCAAGACAACTACAGTAACTCCTGAATATACAACGGGAAATAATGCTGCTACAGCAACTGGTGTCGTTGTATGACTTCCTGATCTCCGAATAACAAAAACGTTTCTCCAACCATGGCCATCATTTTCATGAGATCAAGCCATTTTTATTATTACCTATGGAAATAGTGGTTACGCTACCGCACAAAATGTTGTGCTCAATGACACTGTTTCCTCTAAAATCTCTCGATCATCATTTGGTCCATTATGATCTGGCCAAGGCAATGCATCTATTAATTTATGAAATATACCAGCAGGAAATAGTGGTAGTATCATTATGACATGATATCTTAATGGATATTATCCATCTGGATGACCATGATCTTCTGGATTGATAATCAATACCGCAAGTATTTTTATGACATGAACAACAACAGAAATATCTACCGGAAATAACTTTGCCACTGTTACTGGGTGGGTTATAGACAACCCTCAGATTGCTATCGATCTCTCAGCAAATAATATCACTAGACCTAACCTTGATAATTCTCCGTATGGATCTTGACCCAACATCATGATACAGGCAGTTTCTGGAGATACCGTAAGATTAACAATAACATATATCAATACCGGTAATTTCGCATGTTGGTATGGGAATCTAACCTTTGCTTGACTGACATGATTCACTTCATATACAAGTCTTCCAGGTTCGCTCGGAAATATAGCACCACAGAGCTGAGCTACGCTCTTCGTGACATGAATCGTATGACCACAAAATTTTATTTCGTTCACACCAAAAGTCACTATAACCTGCTGAGAATGAGGGAATCGCGCAAGAACATGAACCGACCAAGTCAAAATCAACGAACCACTTGTGTGTTGAGATGGACTCATTACGCAAAATGAGCAATGTGATACCTTATGAAATCTCGGAGTTCTTTTTAGTGGTCAAGTCTGTGAAAATCAACAATGAGTATGTGTGCTCCGTACGGACAGTATCATAAACAATGCATGTATCAATTATCAATATATCAATCAACTTGGATGAATAACAACTGGTCAAGCATGCAGTTCAGTTACCCTTCCTCTTTTGAATGCAAGTTGTACCAGTATGACATGATCAGCCCCTACAATAAATGGAAACTGATACGGTGTAAATTTAACTTGTAAATGAGCAAATACAACTTCTACTACGCCTATTCATATAGACTGTGGTAATGGAACAAGCATTTCATGATCAGGCGCAATGTTTAATGGTGTATGTAATTATGCTGCAGGATTTATAGGTAGCGCACAATGTACGGTTGGGAATAATACCAATCCATCATTATGTAAAGTGCCTGTTTCTATAAACGCAGGAAATTGTTGATCACTTAATGCACTCAATGGAACCGTAGCACTTGTCGATGAAAATGGCAATGCAGAAAGTACGTTTACCTGTCAAACAGTCAACGGAACGACAGCACAAACCATGACTATTACCTGTGGTAATGGTACTCAACATACAGCAAACAATGTCTCTATTTTGCAGGCATGATGTGAATATACCAATGTGATAAATACACCACAGACTTATAATGTTCAATGTGTAGTCGATGGAGTAAGTGCTCCCGTCTGTCAACAAAATCTCATTGTAGATGAATGAAGATTGTCCTATTGTGGGAATGGTATCCGTGAATGATATGAAAATTGTGATGATGGAAATCGTAATTGAACTCCTTGAGATTCTTGTACTCTCTGATGTGATATCAAATGATCAGCTATGGTGTGATGTTTTAATATCTGAAATACGAGCATTTCCATAGAGAAATGAGAAATACTTCCGTTCCGATGGACGCTTGATCAAACAAATAATATTAGACAATGAAATACTTGTAATAACTTATCAGATGGTACAATACCAGAAGATACTATTATGTGTACCTTTGATATCTACAATGGAGATCAGACAGAAGCAGATTGAAATCCCGTATATTCTATCGTCAAAAAATGTAATACGGACACTCGACAAAATGCTCCTATCTTCAACTATTTTTTACATCAATGATGGCGATCACTCACCCATGCATTTGGAAAATATGATATGAATTCAAATGATTTTGTAAGTAATGTCTTTGGTGAGTATAAAATAGTATTGGATAAAGTAGCGTATAAATATTGTTTGTGAAATAACCAAGAAGTCGGTACAGAAATAGATAGAGTATGTAGTGTTGACTTTTCAGTTACTCAACCATACTTAGCACAGAAGAGTTCGTTTGGTCTTACACCAAAAGCTACCACCGTTCCTCTAGATGGATATAAGATGATTAACGGTGATGATCTCATTGATAGTACAGATCTCAATACTATTATGGTGCTTAATGAAGCAACGTACAATTGAGGAAATACTATTACGACTATGATGGATAGTTTCATAAACAAATATGCTAAACTTGCTATCAAACATGGAACACTTCTTTCTGATGATGGTAATACTATAACTACCTATAAAGTTCCTGGACAAGATATAGTAGTTTTAAAAGGTGTGGGAACAATTACCTATACGGAGCCAGCAAACACAACCCAACCATTTACGGTTATTGTTGATGGCCCAAGTATAAAAATAAACTGATCTATAGAAAATACAAATGCTATGTTCTTAGTCAATAAATGAAATATAACATTTCTCCCATCAGTAGATGCATGTACAAAAACACAGGTCGATAAATGAATTTTCGTCACTAGTCAATGATCATTTTTGGCTGGACCAGATCTTACCAATACCAATACGAATAAAGAATGGTGTATGTATGGATGATTAAAAATACAATGAATACTCATCGGAAATGGTATACAAGACCTTGTACAATCTAGAAGATCACAACTTAATGGTTGGTTTTATGTATGATGATCATCTGATGCAGCAATCAAAGCAGAAAGAAGAAACGAAATATTTAATGGTGCTTCTGTATTAATTGAATATAGTCCAAGTTTATGGAGTGCATTACCTCCAGGAGCAAGTGAATTTACTAAAGCATTGGATGTATATAAGCAATAAAAAAACACTCTATTATAAAAATAAAAGAGACAGACTTTCCTTTTGTGGGAAGCCTGTTTTTTTTCTCTCTACCGTTTATCTGTAATCGTTTTTTGATCCATGTAGTTAG
Source organism: uncultured Candidatus Peribacteria bacterium (assembly GCA_964613015.1). GTDB lineage: Bacteria > Patescibacteriota > Gracilibacteria > Absconditabacterales > Absconditicoccaceae > CAJBLF01. The sequence goes on from CAZTFP010000002.1 coordinate 12,780, forward strand.
CTACATTCACTTGACTTATTTAATAAGATATGTATATACATTAACATGTATCATTGAGATACGTCTGCACTAGACAGTTATTTCTAGGAAAAATACTGAATAAAAAAAATAAAAAAAATTAAATAAAACATTAAAAAAAATTATGAAGACAAAAATGTTAAGTTTTGTAATGTGCGCTCTCCTTGTTATGATTATAGGATTGAGCAATGCACACGCGATGGTGAATGACACTATTTGCCAAGGAGACACCATCACTATCGGGAATACATTCCCCGGTACTGTTTGGTACTTATGGACTCCTGGATCTTACGGTAATTTTGCCCAGATCTCAGTAGCTCCCACTACTACTACTATGTACATTGAAACCGATGAGAATTCGTCGTATGTCATTATCCACAGAGACACCTTCAATGTTGTGGTAAAGCCCAAACCTACCGTTTGGATTACATCACCAGGAGGTATCACTACGGTTTGTGTCGGAGGAAGTTTGCAATTGACGGCAAATTCCGCCTCAAGTCCTATCTCCTATCTTTGGAGTACAGGAGCAACGACACAACAAGTCACGGTCTTTCCGGTTACTAGTCCAACCATCTATTCGGTAACAGGTACTTCTAATGGATGTAGCAATAGCGCAGCATTCACGGTGTATATACAGCCATCACCGATAGCGTATACTATCACCGGAGATTCTACGTATTGTGCGTCACAAGCGGGAGTACTTATTGGGCTGAATGCCTCGGAAGCTGACTGCTACTACACCTTGTACAAAAATGGTGTAACCGTACAAACGATTAATGGAACTGGATTCGCTCTTAGTTTCGGAACGCAAGCTTACGGTACGTATATTATCAAAGGATTCAAAAACACGCTCGGCTGTGAAGCCCAGATGAATGGATCCCTGCATGTTACAACAGTTCCTTTGCCACAAGCCGCTGGGCCAATTATCGGTCTAACTACCGTGTGTCAAAATAGTGTGATGACGTATTCTACTGGTATTATACTCTATGCAACATCATATGACTGGTCACTACCTACCGGAGCTACTATAGTTTCTGGCCAAGGGACACAGATCATTACCGTTGATTTTAGCAGTGCCATTTCGGGACTCATTAAAGTCCGCGGACATAATACCTGTGGAGACGGTGTGTTTACCGACACCCTCGTTACCGTTCATCAAGCACCCAATCTCACCGTAAGTGCAAGTAGTACAACTATTTGTGCTGGAGTGAATATCACCTTGATGGCAACGACTACCGCTAGTGGATGTACATTTTTGTGGAGCAACAGTCTCGGAACATCGAGTATAGTAACAGCTTCACCTATGAATGATATCACCTACTCAGTAACTGTTACGGATAATAATGGATGCACAACCACAGGAACTATTTTTATCACTGTACATCCAGTACCCGTAGTAACCCTTCATTTGGTACAAAACCACTTCTGTCCTGCACAGGGACCAACCAAGCTTTTGGGTGGTTCACCTACAGGTCTAGGAGGAACGGGAATCTACAGCGGAACTTGTGTCCAACCCGGTGATACGGTCATACCATCATCTACAGCACCGAGTACCTACGTCATTACGTATACATATACTACACAATATGGCTGTAGTTCTGCTGCTACCGATCTTGCAGTGTTTTATGCTGCCACGCCTCCTATATTTTTGAGTATCAATGGCCCTATCTATACGGATACGCCACCCTTTGATCTCATGCCGTATGTTTCACCATTTGGTGGTACATTTAGTGGGCCTGGTACAAACACAAGTAACAGCATGTTTAATCCAGCAGCAGCTGGCGCTGGTACGCATCAGGTGTTTTATACTTATACTCACCCGATCACCGGATGTACTGCAACGCAAAGCCAATACATCAATATCGGTGCACTAGGAATTGGTGAAATACGTCTAGTAGTAAGCGCTATTGGACTATTCCCTAACCCAGTTAGCAATTATGTACAACTTTCTGGTATCAATACTAAAGAGATCGTATCTCTCAATGTACTTGATATAACTGGCAGATTGTTTTATACCAACAATGCCCTGAGTAAAACTATGCAAATTGATTTAGCATCATTTGATCCAGGGATCTACATTATTACTTTTACCAGCGTCAACGGCATATCTGCCAGCAAACGTTTCATAAAGAAGTAATGTATTCTACTCACTTAGATGTGGCAAGTATATCTTGCCACATTTTTTTTATATAAGAAATTGTCCTTGCATACGCCGATATGTTTTTTATTATGTATGGCACGTGAAAAAAAATATGTACCGTTTCAGAAATCTGATTTTTAATATGTATATGTATGTATGGGAAATACTTCTCCTAGTATAGTTGAAAAACCGATTATTAAATCACTCTTTACCCTTGCTATACCTATCGTATTAGCAAATCTTTTACAAAGCGCCTACCAACTCATTGATGCTTTTCGAGTAGGAAGATTATGATGAGATGCTGTTGCTTCTGTGTCTGTGAGTTTTCCTATTATGTTTTTGTTGATCTCTATGTGAACCTGATTTGCTGTGGCCTGATCAACCCTTATAGCTCAGTATTTTTGAGCAAAGAAAAAGGCTATGGTGAATCATGTAGCCGCACAGACATTGTTGATGGTACTTATCGTCTCCATATTCTTATCCGTAATATGACTTATTTCCTCTCCATTTCTACTTCATCTAATGTGAGTTGAACCGACTATTTTCACGAATGCATTGGCATTTTTGAGGATATCTTTCTTCGGTATATTGTTCGTTTTCTGATATTCTATGTTCCAGTCAATTATGAGATGAATAGGAGAAGTAAAATTACCTATGTATATAGTATTGTGAACGGTATTGTTAAATGCTATTCTAGATCCATTCTTTATTTATGGGTTCTGACCGATACCTTCCATGGGCGTTTCCTGAGCTGCTATGGCTACCTTATTTACTCAATGAATAGCAGCAATAATCTGAATCATAATACTCTTTAAAGGTAAATATAATATCCATGTTCATTGGTCAGATTTTATCCCTGATTTCTGATATATCAAAAAGGCTTTTTTCTTGTGACTACCATCGTCTTTGGAAATGTCTTCTCGTGGATTGGGGATGGTAATATTAACGTTTCTCATCACGAGTTTCGGCACTCAAGCAGTAGCTTCTTATGGTGCTGGGTCAAATATTTTGCAACTCATAATCATACCTGCATTGGGACTTTCTATGGCAATCTCTATTCTCGTAGGACAGAATATATGAGCAAAAAGAATGGATAGAGCTGCTAACACAGCAAAAATCTGATCATTGATTTCATTTTGATTGCTTACCGGGATCTGAATCCTTGTATTTTTCAGTGCCTCATTCCTCATAAGATTCTTTATTCCTCACGATCCGGCAATCGTAGCTTGATGAACGGAATTTCTTCGTACCGTTGCTTTGACGTTTTGATTTATGGGATTACAAATGGCTATCCTCTGAGTGTTCCGTGCATCTGGAAATATGACTACCGCATTTATGCTTTCCGTCATTTCTCAGTGGGTAATACAATTCCCACTAGCCTATGTATTATCAAAACATACATCATTATGAATCCACTGATTGTGGTATACATTTCCCGTTACCAATATTCTTACTGCCATCATATGCTATCTTCGGTTTATGAAGTGAACATGGAAAAAATCTATCATTACTAAAGAAGATAGAATAATTGAACATATTAGTGAAGAAACTTTCGTGGAAGAAGGAACCCGTTAAATATTTATGATATATCTTCTCGTATCGTTGGTTTTGTACACTCATAATTTGTTTTATTAGAAAATGACTTTCTCAGATATAAAACGTCTATTTTGTCTACCACTCTCTATGAGGATGTATTTTATGAATTTTGTATTGATTTTGTATATATTTTCCCTATATTCACGGACACGTAAATTTTTTGTTTATTTTGAATTTTTGTAAAAGCCAATTATTAACTATTATATTCACTTTATCATTTATCATCGTTTAGTATGCCTACTATCAATCAACTTATCAAGACCTGAAGAAAACAAAAGACGTATAAATCTAAAGCGCCCGCTTTGCAGTTTGGTATCAATAAACTCGACAGCAACAAGAGAACCGATAGACCAGCTCCATTCAAAAGATGAGTATGTCTCAAAGTTTCTGTGATGGGTCCAAAAAAACCAAATTCAGCGCAAAGAAAATTTGCAAAAGTAAGACTATCTAATGGTGCTGAAATACTTGCCTATATCCCAGGAGAATCTCATACCCTTCAAGAACACAGTGTAGTACTTGTAAGAGGATGAAGATGTAAAGATCTTCCAGGAGTAAGATATCATATCATCAGAGGAAAATACGACGCAAATCCTGTAGACAAAAGAAGACAATCTAGATCTCTTTACGGAGCAAAAAGACCAAAAGCAGCAAAAGCATAATCTTAGTATCAAGCTTGGAGCTTAAAGCTTAAGGCTAATGTTTATTTATCATTTAGTTTATACTATGTCAAAATTAATTGCCGGTTCATTATCTAACCCAAAAATCGAAAAGATTATCAACTACATTATGAAAAATGGGAAAAAAAGTGTAGCTAAAAAAATCTATCACGATATGCTTCAAGAGATCAAATCCAATGGTCATATGAATCCAGAAATAGTCTTGGAAACTGCTATAGATAATGCTTCTCCTAGTTTGATGATCAAATCAAAAAGAATGTGAGGTTCTGTATATCAAGTTCCTGTAGAAGTTAAACAAGATAAAAAACTATTTTTTGCTTTCAAACGAATTCTTGCTGGTACTGATTCAAAAACAGGTAAACCTATGTACAAAAAATTAGCTGAAGAAATCATGGCAGCATACGGTAATCAAGGATACGCAGTAAAGAAAAAAGAAGAAACACATAAAATGGCTGAAGCAAACAAAGCGTTTGCATACATGGCAAAATACGTTAATTAATACACAACGATTAAACGTTTCATCGATTAAACGTTTAAACGATTTATCTTCTATATTAATAATAAAATGGGAAATACTAGTGGAGCAAAATATAAGCATATGATGTATAACGTTTCTCGAGCAAGCCAAAAATCTGGAAAAAAACTAGAAAAGGCAATTGCACGATATGTTGATCTTATGAAAAAAGAAGAAAAAGCAGGATCAGAAACGAAATGGATATACAAGACGAGATTAAAAGCAAATGCTAGACTCAAAAGATATGGGGTAACTCAAGCGATGCTTGATGCTGCTCTAGCAAAAAAATGAGTTAGCAAATAGACCTGAACACAACATTTTAATTATATTTGTTTAATAGCATGACTAGATTAAAAACCAACGCAAAAAGAAAGCTCAACAAAGCATTATTCAGAGTTGAAAAAGTTGTTATCATGGACGTAAGAAGAAACCTTGAACAACAAAAAAAATGGAAAGCTAAGGTTATGAACAAAAAGGCTAAATAGTTTTTTTTAAATTATTGAATAGTATTTAAAATGAATTTTGACAGACTCAAACATTTCTACGACAACAATGGAAGCAAAATCCTTGATATCAAACCAGGGATGTATATTGAAATCCATGAAAAAGATGTAGAAACAAATAGAATTTGGAGATTTAAATGTCTTGTTATCAAGACAAAAAAACCTAGTCATGCTGATGGATCATTTACCGTTAGAGGTATGGTCGCTGGTGTAGAGGTAGAAAAAATCTATCCTCTTTCATTCAACAAATTCGACAAAATTGTTCTTTTGGATGAATATCAAATCAGAAGAGCTAAACTTTACTATATCAGAGACAAAGTAGGTAAGGATGCTAGATTCAAATCCAAAATCACTGCTGAAAAGAGAGATATAAATATCCTCGATAAAGAAGCTGGTAAAGTAAAAGAAAATAAAGGAAAGAAAAAAGGAAAAAAATAATCTCACTATTTTATTATCTTCGTTATTATTCTAATGGAACTTATTGTAACCTCTCGCCAAAATAAGAAAGCTAAAGATCTTAGAAAAGAAGGATTGATTCCTGGTATTGTCTATGGAAAGCATCTTAAAGAGCCTATTGCTGTCGCATGCAAAAGAAATGATCTTATCAAAAAATATAAGGAAGCTGGATATTCTACTCCACTTACTCTCAGTGGTGATGATATAGATCAACTTGTACTTATCCAAGATATCCAATTGGATCCTGTAAGTGATATGCTTATCCATATAGATTTTTTGGCGGTTAATAAAGATGAAAAAGTTACTACAGAAATACCTGTAAAGATGATTGGTGAGTCTATAATTGAAAAATTATGAGAAGGAAAAATACAACTTTTGAAAGACTTTATTGAAGTTGAAGCATTTCCACAAGATTTACCTCATGATATTACTATCGATATCTCTGCAATCAAAAACATCAATGATGTTATCGTTGTGGGAGACTTGAAATTCTCTGATAAAGTAGAAGTTCTTGATGATCCAGAGCAAGCTATCGTTACTGTTCTTATTATGACAGAAGAAGTAGAAGAAGCTCCTGTATCTGCTGTTGAAGCAACTCCTGCCGCTGGTACTGCTCCTGCTGCTGGTACAACCTCTGCTGCTCCAGCAAAAGACGACAAGAAAGACCAAAAGAAATAATAATTAGACCTGAGTATCAAGATCCAATTATCAAGAAAATAACCTATGACTGTTTTAATATATTAATTAGAATAAAATGGCAAGAGTATGTGATTTTACCTGAAGATGAACATGATCTGGAAATATGAGATCTCATTCTATGAGAGCAACCAAAAGATCTTTTAAGGTAAACCTTATTAATAAAAAAGTGAAACTTGAAGATGGTTCTCAGCTCAAGATAAAAGTCAGTTCCAAAATATATAAGAAACTCAAAGGATTTGTATAAAAAACACTTAAATGACCAATAGTTTTCCTAGTGAATCCTTTGGTCATCGATTTTTTTGTTAGGGGGTCTCAGTCGGTAGAGCAACTCCGCTAAAGGTAGTCTAGGGTTCAATATAGTAATAATATGATAATGTATAATGGTATGGGGTGGTAGCTCAGTCGGTAGAGCAATGGCCTTTTAAGCCAGTGGTCCAGGGTTCGATCCCCTGCCACCCTACCAAAAAGTCATTAGTAATAAAACACATAGAAAAATATCTAGTAATGGATGTTTTTTTTATTTTATTCTGATTTCACTTCTCTCTGGTCCTAGCAATGCATCCAGGGGGGTTTATACCGCAAGGCAGGAATCCTCTGCCACCTTTATCCTGTTAAGTGCTACCAAGAAGTCATTAGTAATAAACATATATAAAATAACTAAGTGATTAGTTATTTTTTTGTTTACTTAAAATTTTACTCAGTCCCCCGCTAAAGCATTACCTCATTGTCTGTAATTTATATTATAAAAAAGCCCAATCTTCTGTGAAGGAGTCGGGCTTTTTTTATTAATTTTTGTGTATGGTTTATTCGGTCACAGTTAATGTTCCCCAGTGGCCATTTGCTCTATGTCCAGGCATAGAACAGTAATAAATAAATTTTCCTACCTTGTCAGCTACAAACTCTACAACGGTTTCTTGATTAATCGGAGTAGCAAAATGTACATTGAATTCGTCGATATTGAAATTATGCATACCTTTTGTTACCGTAATTTTTACCTTCACTATATCTCACTTCTTGACAGTCATTTCCTGCAAAGAATATCTTGGAGCAGGTTTTCCATTGACCATATTACTGTAAGATTGCATAGCAAATTCTTTAATTGTTCCCGTAGCATTTGTTGTAAAATTGGTGGTATTCATACCCGTACTGAGTGGTGTTGTTTGGTTGGCATCATGCTTGCTACAACCTGCTAATGCAAGGACTGAGAGAGCAGAGACCATTACCACACCCAACATAACATTTTTTCTATTCATAATTAGTTAGTTACAATATAAAGGATTACTTCTTTAAAGTGAGTATACTTTATACATCAGCTATATATAATCAACTTAATTTACTGCATAGGTGAATTTGAGCTTTTTTCTTAAAGATTTTAATTACACTATCCACACACATTGTTTTGTTTGATAGTTTCCAGCGACGATTTAGGATAACCTTATTGTATAATAAAAACACAGTACACTTTTTTTCAAAAAAACCTTGAAAATTTTAAAAAAATGTATAATATAGCACTTACACCGTATTGGTGCTTTTATCTCTTAACCACTATCACCATGTTTAAAGGAAAAGTGTATATGTATAGCAACATCAATGGGAAAGAGGAAAAACTAGAGAGAGAGTTTGACAATCCTCAGGACTTCCAGTCATTTGCTGGTCAAGTACCAGCGTTCCAGATGCTCAATCGTATGCCGATGTTTGGATTGGATGGATGGAACAGTTTACACAATTATCTTGAAGACTTTTTGGATAGAAAGCTAGGGCTTGACTATCAATCGGAAGACGACCAACAATCACTCATAGACCTCAATAAATATGAACAGGCGTTGGAAGACATAGAATACAATAAGACACACAAAGATGCACGTGCTAAACAACTCAAAACTACCCTACAAAAACTCAAGGAATACAAAAAGACATTTAAGGAAGAACATAGAGATGATCTCATCGTACAGATTGATGAAGATATTAAAAAAATGGAAGAAGAACTCAAAAAACTAGAATAATTCCATGTCTCTCTCCCCTTGCTATACAAAAAGATTCTGGGCTTCATTGCTCAGAATTTTTTATTACCACCCGGGTGCATTTTTTGGTTGAAATACGGACCAAATAGAGTACATAAGAGTATTGTATTTTTTGCTTTTTTTTTGTATTTACCTATTTTGCTTGTACACATGAAACATTTAGTGATTGTTGAGTCTCCGGCTAAATCTGCGACTATCAAAAAATTTCTCGGTGAAGGATTTGAAGTAAAAGCCTCGTTTGGACACGTAATAGATCTCCCACAAAAAGAACTCGGTGTAGATGTCAAAAATAATTTTGCACCAAAATATATAGTATCTCCTGATAAAACTAAGGTGGTGAGTGAGCTAAAGGCGCTAGCTAAAAAGGCTGATAAAGTCTGGATCGCTACCGATGAAGACCGCGAAGGAGAAGCAATATGACGACATGTGGCTAATGCACTAGGATTGGATGTTAAAAAAACTGCAAGAATAGTCTTCCATGAAATCACCAAAGAGGCGATTGATGCAGCAGTAAAAAATCCTAGAACGATAGATATGAATCTCGTAGATGCACAACAAGCAAGAAGAATCTTAGATAGATTAGTATGATTTGAATTGTCACCTGTCCTCTGGAAAAAAATTAAAATGGGATTGAGTGCATGAAGAGTGCAATCCGTAGCTGTAAGATTGATCGTCGAAAGAGAAAGAGAAATCCAAAAATTTGAATCTGCATCATTTTTTAAAGTGATTTGAAGTTTTGTGGGTGATGCGAAAAAAGAATTTAAAGCTGAACTTTCCAAAGATTTGCCTACTGCCGACGAAGCAAAGAAATTCCTTGAATCATGCAAAGATGCCAAATATACGATAGAAAATGTGGAAGTAAAACCAGGGAAAAAGTCACCTTCTGCTCCCTTTACGACCTCTACCCTTCAACAAGAAGCGAGCAGAAAATTAGGATTTTCAGTCGCAAGGACAATGCAAGTTGCTCAGAAATTATATGAATGAGGATTTATCACGTACATGAGAACTGATTCCGTAAATATGTCAGATTTTGCGCTCAAAGCAGCTCAAGACGAGATAACCAAAAGATATGGAAAAGACTATACTAACCCAACACAGTATGTCACCAAAAGCAAATGATCACAAGAAGCACATGAATGTATCAGACCAGCACATATGGAAAACAACATGGCAGGCAATGACGCTTCCGAAAAAAGATTGTATGAATTGATTTGGAAAAGAACTATTGCTTCACAAATGGCACCAGCTGAAGTAGAAAAAACGAAAGCAACCATAAGTATATCAACGAATAATAAATTTAATTTCATCGCTAGTGGTGAAGTTGTGAAGTTTGATGGATTTCTGAAAGTATATTTCGAATCTAAAGATGAGGAAGATGGAGAAGGAGCAAAGGACGAGGAAGAAGGCATGTTACCTAAGTTAACTAAGGGTGAAATATTGGCAATGCAACAGATTCTTGCTGGAGAAAGATTTAAAAATCACCCACCAAGATACACAGAAGCGTCGTTGGTTAAAAAGCTTGAAGAGCTTGGTATCGGACGTCCATCTACCTATGCACCAACGATTTCAACCGTACAAAAAAGAGGATATGTTGTGAAAGAAGATAGAAACGGAACGGAAAGAAAGTATCAGGAAATGATTTTGAGACTCTGAGTCATCAAATCTGAAACGAAAAAACAAAATACCTGAGCAGAGAAACAAAAGCTCTTCCCTACAGATATCGGTATGGTGGTAAATGATTTTTTGGTCGCGAACTTCAAAGAGATTTTGGATTATAATTTTACGGCAAGCGTGGAAGAAGAATTCGATGAAGTCGCTGAAGGTAAAATCAAGTGGCCTGAAATGATGAAAAAATTTTACGGACCATTTCATAAAGAAGTAGCTAAGACGATAGAATTCGCAGAAAAGCAGACGGGAGAGAAAGCGCTCGGTATAGATCCTAACACCGGTAAGACCGTCGTCGCAAGGATAGGAAGATTTGGTCCTATGGTACAAGTAGGGACCGCTCAAGATACGGATAAACCAAAATTTGCTTCGCTCAGACCCGGACAAAATATTGAATCGCTTACCCTGGAAGATGCCTTGGCATTGTTCGCATTACCGAGAATTATCTGACAATATGAGGGTGAATGAGTCACCGCAGCAGTAGGAAAATTTGGACCGTATTTGAAATATAAAACATTCTTCGTCTCTATCCCCAAGACCTTGGATCCCTACACTATCACGATGGAAGAAGGTATCCCGCTCATAGAGAAGAAAATCGACACAGAAAAAAACAAGTATATCAATAATTTCGATTATGATGGCAAAAAAATAGAAGTATTGAATGGACTCTATGGTGCATACATAAAATTTGATGGAAATAATTATAAAATCGCCAAAGGGGGGAAAGATGCTAGCGACTTGAGCAAGGATGAATGTATAGCGATTATTGCCAGCGGTCCTAAGCCTAAATTCTGAGCTAAAACAGTAACAAAGAAAGAAACGAAAAAGCTAACTAAAGAAGCTCCTTCAACCAAAAAAATAGCAGTAAAGAAAACCCCAACGAAAAAGTCCATAGTCAAAAAATCCCCAACGAAAACTAAACCATCAAAGAAATAATTCTGTTTTATTTTTTTACGGAATTATGATGCGCGAAGACTATATTTCACTATTCTCTGAAAGAGATCCGAATATGTCCTACGCTGCTGAAGAGCTAGAATCATTTTCTTATGAAGAAAATATTGAAACAATCAATAATGAGGAAGTAGATAGAGGAGAATAAAAAAATCTAACCGTAATTGTCATACTTCGTCCCTAATTTTTATATAGTAAATTAGCGATTTTGTTTTATATACGATACGAACATCTTTCTGAATCGCACCCAAGTTTTCGTGTCTACAAAATCCGCGAACAGGATCAGATTTTACAATATATGCTCCATGAAAATCTCGTAAAGATAGCTAATGAATCTCGAGAATATCGTAAATATACCCATTATTTTATGCTCGATGAGCATAGATTTTCGTTTTTTAGATTTGATGTATTTCAAAACTTTGAAAAGAAATTTACCTTCCAGGATTTAAAAACTATTATCGAAGAAAAGTGTCAGGCGACCAAGAAACATAATGATGTCGATGGAGAAAGAATCATGGTATACATTGATAGTATCCATGTCGATGGAGAAGAAAAAAAACATGTCATCGGGAAAACCGGAGAAATATTTTTCAGATTATATATTGTCTATTTGAATAAAAAAACCATGAACACGCTCAATTCTGTCTATGGTAATCTCATGAATATGAAAAATATCAATATCGTTCCTCAGTCATTTCATACGCTCCTCTTTTTGAGAAACAATTTAAAGAAAGATAATTTTGTTCTACTCTATATCACAGAAAACTCATGCAAAGCTATCAAAATCCAAAACGGATTTTATCATAGTGTAGAGACATTAAATCTTGGCATGAGCGCATTGAAACAAATGTATAAAGATAATGGTATTGTCCAATATCGGTACAAGACCTATGATTTCATCGAAGCAAATCCCTTGGCAAAATGATTGGTCAAAGAAACCTTACAATTTTATTCTGAACTTTTTTGTAAACGATTTAATGAAAAAAAACTCACCTGAACGGATGTCATCGTTATCTCTCCTATCACCAAAAACGTACATTTCATCGAAACATTCAACGAAGAATATAAAAAAATGACGAACAATTATGTCGTCCCCTTCCATCATTCTACGATGCTCAATACCTTTGGGAAAATACGAGAACCAGATGATATGGATGCAATCATATTGATGAACCGCGATGAAAAAATAAGAAACACGCTCCTACCAAAAGACGATGAAACGACGCAATGAGAAAACGACCAAACGATGTAATGTTACTGTTTCGCTTAAAAAACAATGAAACGAAAAAACGACCAAACGATGTGGTATTCTTTTTTCGTTTAGTCGTTTATACGTTTAGTCGTTTATACGTTATAGATTTATATTCATCATATTTCCGCTTTCGTACTTACGTAATCATCTATAAAACACGAATGTTCATAATCATCCAAAAAACAGGGTTGCTCAGAGCAACATACATATTTTTTGAAGCGTAAATTGAGATGAAATCATATCATATGGTAGATATGACACGAAAAATACTGGTATGACCGTCATAAACATCACTTTAAACACCATTCATTTGAATATCCCTGGTGGATAATGGCTCGGTCCAATGACTGCTTCGAAAATAGCCCTACTCAATTCTCTAGAACTTCACATCCAAAAAGCCAAAGACTCAAAAATAACCATAAATCAGGTAAAGGTAATTCACGCACAAAAACATACAAAGAGTCGTTTGATGACAAAGAACAATGTTAAATTTTTGATAAGAAAGAGCAGTCCTATACCATAGATCAAATCACCTATTGCGGTGATACTAAATCCTCACGTCAATATTCTGAATAAGATATTTTTTGGTAAGAGCAAATGGGCGTCTAATGAACCATTCATAATCATCTCACCTATCTTACTTGAACCATAAAAAAAAATAGACATCACACAATACCCTCAGAGAATTACTACGAGCAGTTTTATATATCATTGGAAGTCCATTCCTGCTATCGTACCAAATCTACTAAAGAAAAAATAGAACAGTACTAGCATCACCGCATCGCTTAGCATCATAGACACTACCTGGACCAAAAAAGATATTCTATATGCCAACACAGAAAGAATATTTAATTTTCGCATGTGAAGTACTAATTTTATCATTGTTGATGTATACTGATTAAAAATTTTAATGTGAGATGATCTATATATAATAATTCGATAACACTTGTAGTGTGCTTCAAGCTTCATGCTTTAGGCTTCAAGCTTCCTACTAAATTTTATCCTCCATTGATAGTTAGTCTTTTTTTTGCGTAAGCGTAAATACCATAACATAGTGCTATCAATGCTACAATCCAAAAGAATTGCATACTAGCATACCACAAAAATGTAGGGAGAGTAAATTTGGTAAATATTAATCATGCTGTATATCCCGCATAAGCAAAGGGAGATGCAAATGCTATTGTCTGCAAGAAGAGTGGCATAAAAGGAATAGGTAAAATATTTCCTCCAAAAAACATATCCAATTTAGCATAGAGTAATTTAAACGAATCAGCGTCTTCCGTATAAAATGCTAATAATCCTACCATGAAGTATCAGAAGAAATTGACCAACATACCTCAGAATAAAAGTAGAAGTCCGCCCAATACTCATCCTACCGAAAATGGTATAGATCACAGAAGAAAGTATCATAATCATAATCCTATTACCATAGAAATAGCCAGATTGTATAGTGATTTGGAAAATGATTCAAAGAATTTGTACGAGATATAGCTGATAGGATTGAGCAAATAAATTGCTATCTTTCCTGTTTTGATATCTAGATTTACATCCTCTGTGATTCTATATTTTGCTCTCACTACTGCTTGGACAAAAATCAATGCCCACGTCACTTGTTCGAGTGTATAGCCATTGATAGCTGTTCATGGGGTGACTGCATAAATTGCTTTGTAGAAAAATATTATTACTAAGACCCTAAGGATATAAATCACATTTATCCCTACGAGATCATGGATATATACGGTATAATTTCTGTACGCAATAGAGAGTACCCCTCGATACTGTCTGCATAATCTTTTCATTGGTAGTGCTATTAATAAAACTCTTTGATAATTTCTTCGATAGTGGGATCTTTTATTTCTATATCGTCGACGTCGTAATTTTTTGTTATCATCTCGAATGTTTTTTGTAAATTTTCTTTGGTATTGGGAATTTCAAATTCTACATAGTCGAGTTCTTTTTTTGTAATGTGCATAAAATCTACTGATTTAAATGCTGAACTATTTGCAAGTTTTATCTTGATGATTTTTTTCTTGATATAATTTTTTCTTAAATCTACGATACTTCCATCATAATAAATCTTTCCGTGATTGATGATGATTACCCTATTACATACCTGCTCTATATCTCATAAATCGTGTGAGGTCAAAAAAATTGTCGTTCATTCGAGATCGTGAATTTCATTTATTGTTTCTCTGAGTTTTTGTTTGGCTATCATATCTAAGCCTATAGTCGGTTCATCGAGAAATATAATCTCTGGTGAATGAATCAATGACGAAACTATTTCGCATCTCATCCTCTGTCCCAGAGAAAGCTTTCTCACTGGTTTATCAATCATTTCTTTAATTTCGAATTTATCGATAAGATAGCTCAATCTTTCTTCTAATTGGTATTTGGGAATATCAAATAATTTTCCCATTACCTTGAATGTATCTATTGCTGTCAAATGATATCGTAGTCTTGATGTCTGACCAAACACTGCACCGATTTTGTACACCAATGCATTTCTTTGTTTTGCAGGATCTAATCCAAGCACATTGATATGCCCAGACGTTGGATGTAAGATACCCGTAAGCATTTTGATAGTAGTCGATTTTCCTGCTCCATTTGGTCAAAGAAACGCTATCTTTTCTCACTTATGTACTGAAAAGTTTATGGAAGCCACTGCTTCAAATTCTTTGTATTCTGGTCTAAAAATCGCTTTACATCTATTCCAAAATCAATGTTTTTTCACTTCAAGCTTAAATATTTTTCTGAGGTCTTTGACCTCGATGCTATTGTGCATTGGAGTATTTAATTAGGTAAAACTTAATTTTTTTTGTAGATTCTATATTCTACTCAATGGATTTCACTATTGGGATCTGTGGTCTTATGATCTACAATTATTTCATTCCCATCGGTATCTTTTTGTACTATTCATCATATTGATTCGGCTATTTTTCTGCTAGGAATATTATCCTTATCTACAGGATAAAACAAATATTCAAAATCCAGATGTTTCTGAGCTCGATTAGTTAATCCGACAATAGCTTCCCTTCCTATCTTCTTTCCGAATGCTGATTTCTTTATTCGGATACCAAGTTCTGGTGTTTGGGGAGTAGCTGAATGAAGTCATGCACAACCCAGAAACTCTCTGGTTTTTTTGTCCAAAATCACTGCTTGATAATTTGTTCAAGCTTCCATTGTCTGTATTGCATTCTGTATAAACTGTTGTGTTTCTGAAATATCCTTTCATGGTTTGGGTGACATATACGTAGTGATCTCCCGAGTAAATTCATTAAATATCTCCTCTGCATAGTGCATGGTAATAGGGACTAAGAGCAAACGCTCTGTCTCTATAATGACGCTTTCTATATGTTCCATTTTTCTATGGTTAGTTATAAATATAGTGTAAGATTGAAAGGTGGAAAGATTAAAAGATGTGTTGTAGTAAGTGTTTTCATATTTCCATTCTCCATATTTCCACCCTTTTATTTTGTTTATTCGTTCTCTGTAATGAAGCCTCCAGACTGGATATTTCGGAGCTTTTTATATACACCATTTTCCTTGGCAAGTAATTCTTTATGACTTCATTTTTCAATGATTGCTCACTTGTCCATAACGATTATTCTATCCATCTTCATAATAGTTGAAAGTCTATGTGCGATCACGATAGTAGTTTTGTTGTTCATAACCTCATCCATCGCTTCCTGGATTAATTGTTCTGATTCTGAATCAAGTGATGACGTTGCTTCGTCGAGCACGAGAATTCTTTTGTTCTCGAGAATCGCTCTTGCAATAGCCACTCTCTGTCTTTCTCCTCCAGACAATTTTATTCCTCTTTCTCCTACAAGCGTATCATACCCATAACGTAATTTAGAAATAAATTCGTGACATCTTGCCATCTTAGCAGCAGCGATAATTTCTTCTTCGCTTGCATCAGGATTTCCATACGCGATATTTTCCTTGATAGACCTATGGAAGAGCACCGTATCTTGAGGCACCATAGAGACATTTCCTCTCAAACTATCCTGGGTCACTTGTGAGATATCTTGACCATCGACTAAAATATTTCATCACTGAATATCATAAAATCTGAATAATAATTTGACTAGGGTTGTTTTCCCTGATCCTGATTGCCCTACTATGGCTACCTTTTCTCCTGGTTTGATGCTCAAATCAAGACTATTGAATATTGCTTTACCATCACCATAAGCGAAAGTAATATGTGCAAATTCTACTTTACCTGCAGCCACATGTAATGTTTTGTCAGAATGATCGATAATCTCATGCGGTTCATCTAATATTTCCAACATCTCTGCTGATTCACCGATAGCTCTATTCATCTGTTTGAGAATATTTCTGATATTGAAGAGTTGGTCAAACAATTTGAAGATATATATTTGAATCAAAATGATTACTCCTGCAGAGATAGTTCAGGCACCTCGTGCTTGTATTGCAAGATAGATGGTTCCTATTTCAAACAAGAAGATAAGAAATGAACTTCAGAAAAACATCCATTCGGCTCTCAATCGTTTTACTTTGGTGAGATGTTCTCGTTCTCTAATTACCCCACCGAATCTTTGGATTTCTCTTGGTACTGAAGCAAACGTTAAAATATTAAAATTATTGGTAATCGTATCAGCAAGTTCTCCTGTGGTTTTGGAATCCTGTATATTTGATTTTACTTCATAGGGAGTATTCCACTTGAAGAAAAGATATTGAAGGAAGCCAAAGATGAGCATAAATACTAAGAATACAACACCTATTCTTGTATCTTGTCTTCGTACTACAACAAGAATGAACGGCAAGAATATAATCATTCTTAAAATATTGAAAAGAAAGTTATCCATAATATTTTCAAATGATCATGCCAATTTATTTATTTTCTTTACGAGTGCACCAGAAAAATTATTGGTGAAAAAGCTGAATGAGTGTCTGTGGATATAAGCAAAACATTGTTCATAGATTCTTCTCATGACTCTGGGTTCTAGATTTATAGAACTAAATCCTACTATTCTCCATCAGCTGACAGAGAAAATTTCTATAATACCCATAGCGACCAATATTCACATCAGTTTAGGAACCAACGATATTCTACTTACTGTATCCACTTGTACAATATCTATGATCTTTGTATAATAAATCGGTAGCAGCAAATTTGTTAATGAGGTAATAATCATACCCAAAGATGCCCCAATAAATGCCCGTTTTCTGGTCATTGTCATTTTTCGAAAGTAGGAAATTACTCTTCGTGTCCCTACTGTGGTTGTTTTCTTCTTCTCGTCGTTTCACATACTAGTGAATAAGTGTATAAAATAATTGTGGTTACCATAACTTCAAGGTTATAACAACAGGTAATGTGTTTAGTTTTTTATTGCGTCTCGAATAAAAAAAAGCCACGGTCCATTTGTTGATTCCGTAGCTTGATATCTTGGGTGAATAACTTTTTACTTTGTCATCGTAAAATTTTTCTCCAGTAGGTATCAAGCCACGGTGGTAGGGTCAAAGGAAATCATCACATACAATGCTGTTTTCATGGTCCTTGGAGAAAAATAAAATAGAGCAATTCTGCTCTTATATACGAAGAAGTGTATATTTTGTGACAAGATTTTTAATACAACTAACAACGAAAAACTAAAAATTTAAAACGATAGTATTGTTTACTTATAAACTATCGTAGTATTACTATAGTCTATAACATAACAAGTCCAACACTATTCACTTTTCACTATTAGTTTTTCACTAAAGATTTTCCTGTCATTTCTTTGGGGATTGTAATACCCATAATTTTCAAAATAGTTGGTGCTATGTCAGAAAGTCATCATGATTTTTTTAGTGTCTGTACTTTTCCTTTGCTGATATATCGACATGGAACGGGATTCATACTATGTGCTGTCATCGGTGCTTCCGGTGTGCCCATTTCATCACTATTTCCATGATCAGCAGTAATGATAAGTTCGTAATTATTTTTGTTGCAGAAAGCAAGAAGGTCTCAGGTAATAGTATCAAGTTTCTTGATCGCAGTAATGACCTTATCCATTTTGCCGGTATGCCCTACCATATCTCCGTTGGCGAAATTCACTACGATGAAATCAAAGTCTTTGGCTTGTGCAACAAACTGATCATAAATCTCTTGCGCAGACATCTCTGGGTCTAAATCATAGGTTGCTACCTTATGGGAAGGGACGAGAACATCTTTTTCTCCATCAAATACTATTTGTCTATCACCATTGAAAAATTTTGTGACGTGAGCAAATTTTTCTGTCTCAGCGAGATGGAGTTGACGAAGTTCATGATGAGAAATTACTTCAGGTAGAGTATTTTTGATATCTTGTTCTTTGATAAATGTTGGTCATTCATATTCTTTGTAATATTTCGTCATAGCTACAAAGTAGATATTGCTGAGTCTTTTGATCAAGAAATGTCTAGGTCGCGTAGGATATTCTGCCGCTATTTTTTTGTCCATAGAAACCATAATCGCCTGAGTCAACTGTCTTGCTCTATCAGATCTGAAATTGAGATGGAAAATAGCATCATCACTTTCTATCTGGTCTCACCGGGTAAAACTTACAGGAAGAATAAATTCGTCGGTGATACCTTGTTCGTATTGTTTGGCAATATATGCACTTGGAGTATCGCTGGTCTGTAATTGACCAAAGACAATTTCATCATAAGACTTCTGGATTCTTTCTCGATTATTATCTCTATCCATACCAAAATATCTTCACGCTAAGCTTGAAATTTTGACATTGGGAAATTTGGTGAGAGAATTTTCGAAATCTATCATGAGCTCTAGCATACTATTTGGCGCAAGATCTCTTCCGTCTCCGAATAAATGGAGCGATACGTTTATGTCTTTGGGAATAATTTTGAGTATTTTTTTCAAGTGTGAATCCATCGCATGGACGCCACCAGGTCAAAAAAGCTGGATCAAATGTAAGGTAGAATCGTTGTCTTTGCAATGCGCTATTCCTGCTTTGAATTCTGGTA
Organism: uncultured Candidatus Peribacteria bacterium; assembly: GCA_964613015.1. Lineage (GTDB taxonomy): Bacteria > Patescibacteriota > Gracilibacteria > Absconditabacterales > Absconditicoccaceae > CAJBLF01. The sequence goes on from CAZTFP010000002.1 coordinate 32,241, forward strand.
ATTTTGCAAAACTACCATCATCCAACATATCATCTATTTCCACCAAATTTTGTTTAATAATCCTTCATGAACCGATCGTCATATGTCCGACTTCAGAATTCCCCATTTGACCGATAGGTAATCCTACAGCTTTTTCACAAGCGTTTAGGGTAGCATATGATTGAGCAAATAATTTTTTGAATACAGGAGAATGTGCTTGGATGATTCCATTATGTTTGGGTGTCGTTGTGTTTATTCAAAATCCGTCGAGGATAATCAGCGCGAGTTTTTTCATGGCAATAGGGTACCAGGTAAAGTTGTCTGCCGATGAGTATATACTTCTCCTAGTAAAATTCAATGCTAAGCCCAAAGCCCTATTACTCTTGAAGTAGCACCAGGGTGCAAACTAATTTGAAATTTACAATTTATAATTTTAAATTTTAAAACATTAATATGTTTTTACTTTCTGGGCTATTTTGTTGAAGATACACATTATTTCTTTTGATTCATCCAAAAGTTTTTTAAGATTACTTAAAGGATATTGGGATATGCTTAAAAGTAATTCAAGCCAATAAACGGTCTCTTTAGCTTCTTTTTTACAGATATATATCTTGTTTCTGAAATATTTTTTTGAACTTGCTCAATTTGCTTCATAATAATTTGCTCCAATACTTGTTCATGATCTCAATACTTGATCTATACTATTTCTATTTGTATATCAAACAGATATTCCCCTTATATACATGAGCAAATTTTTACTAAATATCAACAACCTTTCTTCTAAATCATACATGTGAGTAACTTAACAAACTAAAACACCACACCAGGTTTTTAAATTCAAAATTTATAATTTAAAATTCAAAATTAATTCATTTATTCACTTTCTACAAACATCGTTTTGCTTCTATACTGCAATGCTTCCGCTAAATGGGTAATAGTAACAAATTCTTGTCCTTGGATGTCAGCAATTGTTCTAGCTAATTTGATAGTACGATGGACAACTCTGGTGGATAAGATTAATTTTCTCGCTGCTTCAGCAAGAAAATTTTTACAATCGTCCGTCAAAGGAATCAGTTCATCGATATGTTTTGAAGTGATTTGGGAATTTGCTGTGATGGAAAGTCAGAAGAATCTTTGTTGTTGAATTTTCCGTGCATTGATGACCTTATCTCTTATACTTGCTGAATGTTCTTCGGTGATATTGTTGAGAATTTTGTCGATATCCTCACGAGGAATTTCGAGAATCATATCTATTCTATCGAGTAATGGACCAGATATTTTGCTTTGATAACGCTTAATATCTAGTAATGAACAGGAACATGGCTTTGCACTATCTTTGTAATATCCACATTTACATGGATTCATCGCACCGACAAACATAAAATTAGCTGGATACTGAATCGTGCCTGCGACGCGGGAAATCACGACAGATTTATCTTCTAATGGTTGACGCAACACTTCTAATACTTCACGGGGAAACTCGGTGACTTCATCAAAAAACAAAATTCATTTGTGGGCTAAACTCACTTCGCCAGGCGTGAGTTGAGATCACCCGCCGACAATAGAAATCTTGGATGCCGTATGGTGGACCTGACGAAATGGCCTCTTGGTAATCAGCGGAATATCTTTACTCAATTTGCCTACGAGTGAATACACTTGACTGACCTCGAGAATTTCTTCAAACCCTAGTGGAGGCAATATACTCGACATGGCTTTGCTCAATAAGGTTTTCCCGCTTCCTGGCGCGCCAACCATGAGGACATTGTGCATACCTGCAGCTGCGATTGCTAATGCTCTCTTGGCAATGAGTTGTCCTTTGATATGTGCGAAATCAACCTCAAAACTACTACTTTGCTGATACAACTCTTCAATATTTTTGGCTTGATCGATACAATACAATTCTTTTCCTTGTAAAAAATATTCTATCATCTGATCAAATTTTCCGATTGGATATATGCATATTCCTGGTACATATTCTAATTCATAGACATTTTCTTCCGGCACGAAAAAATGTTTGTAGCCATGATGCATAGCACTTATTACTGATGGCAGAAGTCAATTTACACGCTTCACAGTTCCATCCAATCACAGTTCGCCGAAGTAAAGAAATTCAGTATCTGGTAGTTGTATTTTGTCTTCAAAAACAAGAAACAATATCGCAACAGCCATCGGCAAATCGAAACTCGTTCACACTTTTTTGATATCTGAAGGAGAAAGATTGAGTACAATTTTTCTGTTGGGTAATTGGATGCCCGCATTGCGAAATGTTGCTCTCAAGCGTTCTTTGGATTCTTTGATCGCGGCATCCGGTAATCAGACAATCTCTATCGTCGGCAATGATTTACTCGAATCTGCTTCGACAATAATTTCATGTCATTCTAGTCAAACATTGGCGTATGTTTTTACTTTCTGGATCATGATACGATAACTAACTATATAAAATTTAACCTGCTTGGATTAACATTTCTCTTCTTTCGTTAATTATTTCAGCTAATTCATCCATCAGTCATTCAATATTTTTTTCTATATCTTCGTTTCTAAATCTAACGACACGTATTCACTTTTTTGAGATTTTTGAATCTCTGTATCTATCGTAATCGATTCTATTGTTATGATATCAACCATCTAATTCTATTCATAAGAGCAATTCTGAGCAATAGAAATCGAGAATAAATGGTCAGATAACTTTCTGTCTTCTGAATTTGTATCATAGAAATTTTCTGGTTTTCACCATTCACCAAAAAATTCTTTCTACTTTCGTAGAATTTTTTCTATTTTCTTTAGCGTAGTCTATATAACCACGATTATATTCTATAAATTTTATTTTTTCTTTTTTTAACAACCACACCTTCGTTTCCTCTCCTATTGGAGAAGCCCTCAGTAAAAACATACTCCTCTCTGTTAGGAGAGGTGGGGTGAGTTTGTTCGCCAAAGAGCTAAACGAAGGTGAGTGATTTTGCTCATGTATAAATTTTGCCATCATACAAAAAAAAGACACTAAAAGATTAGTATCTCATTCCGTATATTTGTTGGCAACGAAATGAATTGTAATTATTTCATGAAAAAATTCAAGAGAGGAAATCTGAATTCAGTCAGAAATATATTTTTATTATCCTTGATTTTTGGTAGGACATCTCTACATATACCACACCAATTTTTTATTTTTTGTAATAAAATAGTATGCATTTAGGCAGAGATATTGAACCATTTGTTGATCAGAAAAAGTGAGTCATCAACGTCGTCGTAGATATTCCAAAATGATCCAACAATAAATATGAATACGATGAAGCACGCTGATGTTTTAAACTTGATCGCGTTATCCACCATAGCATGTACTATCCTTGTGATTATGGATTTATTCCTCAGACCCTATCAAAAGATGGAGATCCTTGTGATGTATTTCTGTTGGTAACTAACCCAACATTTCCTGGATGTATCGTCCAAGCCAGACCTATCGGTATCCTCTATACCACCGATAATGCTGGTGAAGATCCTAAAATCATCGCTGTCCCTATCAGCCAAATAGATCCTAGACGAGATGAAATAAATCATATCGATGATCTCGGACAACATATGAAAAAAGAAATGCTTATGTTCTTCAAGGAAATCAAACTTCTTGAACATGAAAAATATGATATGGTTGAGGTACATGGCTTTGGAAGTGTTCTTGAAGCACAAGAAGAAGTCATTACTGCAGCACAAAGATTTCAAGACAACGAACATCACGCATAAAAAAAATCCTGCAGTAGTGCAGGTTTTTTTTATTGCTTGGTTGTATATCCTTTTCCGAAAAGCTGTTGGAAAATATCTGATATATCTCTAGGGTTTTTCTTGTCGGTAATTTTGTACGTTTGAAAAAGTGAAGGGTTGTAATATCTCGTATATGCGGTATAGAAATCTTTTATATGTATTTTGATCCCCTTACTCGTAAAAGTATCCACCTTATGTTTCTTGATGATTTTTCTGACAACCGGTAGGGTGATTCAGAACACGTCTGCAATCTCTTCGGGTGAGCGATATGACTTGATCATCATCAATCATGAAGTACAAATAAATAGCTATGAAGTACTTTATAGAAGCACGATTGTTTTGCAATAAAAAAAATCCCCCGATTATACTCGGAGGACAACAATTTCATTGTTCACTATATATTATTTGAAATATCTTTCAGCATCTACAGAGAAACTCATTAAGATGATTTTGATCTCATCAATTTCATTTTTCAAAAGTTGTTCTTTTTCAACATCTCTTGGAAAATGTTCTGCTACAATACCTTTCATGTTTCCATTCATGGTTTTGTATACCTCTGTCTTGGAAAATAAAAATTCAGATTCTGTTATATAACATGCTACGGAACGATCAACATCCGAATCCCATATTAATACAGGTTTTCCTTCGTACGATTTTCCTATACGCAGAGATTTTTCTGCAGGAAATAGTCGAATTTTTTCTATTAATTTTCTTTCTCTTTCAGATAGTGAACTCTCAAGCACACTGAAATAGTTGAACTTGAAAAATGCTACTAAAATTTCTTGTGTAATGGACATTCTTTTTTACTTTTGTTTTTTACTAACGATACTTTTGTAATAATTCATATAGGTAATGGCCTTTTTTGAAGATTTGTTTTGGTAATACACCACCATCCTTACGAATCTGTTTGATGATTTTTGCAATCGATATATCGGTGACACCCGATAAAATAATAATACCTACTGTCACATCTTCCTCGGCTTTGAGACCGGAAACTGATACATGTATTTCATTATCATCAATATAGATACTTACACAACCCTGATAGTGGAGCGAATCTACGTCTTCACTATCACCAGATGTTTTATCAGAGTTAGACTCTGTCCTTACTGATTTTTCTACCGCAAAGAAGCGAGCTGCCTCAGATGGTTCCTTGATGGGCACCATTACCAAATTTCTACTTCTCAATACTCTACCAAGGATTTGGATACCAGTACGTTCTTTGTCGTCAGGACGGATATCCTTTGGAAGTCCAGTAATGTAATCGAAAAGCTGGTTGCCGAGAGTTTCGATAAATTTGCGTTGTTCATTAAAATTTACATTCATACAATTGAATTCTTTTTATTATTTTGTTATTATTTTTTTAATTGGTTTTTCTTATATATATTTCCTATACAATGTCAATCTTTAGATCTTTCCTTATTATAAAAAAAACGCTTAAATTAGCACGCAGAGTATTTAGTTTGCTTTCAAACGTTTTTTTCTAGTATACTATTTTATACTTATTTGGATTTTTTCAATGGACACGTAGTGATGCCGAATAGTGTATATGCACCACAAAACCCTATGATACTGGTAAGCAATGAAAGTATTCCTATGACGAGCAAGATGATACCCAAAGTTCAGGTCACCATGTGAGTCAGATAGAGTGCCGCTAAAATGAGAAACACCACTACTCTAACGATTCTGTCTGTTGTCCCGATGTTTGTTTTCATAATTAAATAAATAAGGGGCTAAAAAATATACCGTATTTTTAACCATATAACATACTAATACAAGATAAGCCAAAGAATACTACATTTTCTATTTATGCTTTTATTTCTTCAAATTCTTGCAGCACGCTTCTCATATGTATTTGTAGCTCTTTTATTTTGTATGCTGGCAACGATATGCCAAGTTTACCGAAACCAGTATATGTTTGTGAAACAAGCCATTGTCTAATTTGGAAACTTTTGATGCCTCTAAATTCACTCAAAAAAACCTTATATATTTCTGATCATTTTTTTACGAATCAATATTCTTTGAATACATAATTTCCTGCATCGATAGATTGAACGATAACGTTGAGCTGTTTTGTTTCTGCGTAATTTAAGGTTACTAATGAAGCGTCTTTTGAAATACAAACACAGCGTTCTCATTTTACTGTTTTGACTTCTATAGCTACATAACTACTGCCTACGGTTTGTATTTTATGAATCATGGGTATAATAAAAAATTGAAAAGTGGATTATTGTCATTCTGAATCTAATGAAGAATATGAGTAATATTACTAGATTCTTCGACTATGCTCAGAATGACAGAGGCATTCAAAATTACAGAGGGTGGAGAGTTGAAAAATTGAGAAGTTGAGAGTTTGGATTATTCAAAATGGTGGAGGTAGTCAGTTAGTTCTTTGAGGGAAATAGAAGACGTAGTAGGTATGGTCTGAATGAAAATTTTGATGGATGGATGAAAAAAAAGATGTCTTTTTTCTATTTTATTGAGTAATGTTATACCAGAGAGTGTCTTAGATCTACTCAATGCAGTATATGCTTGACCACCAGTAAATGTATTGCACAAATCTAGATTGCAAGCATCAAACGTCATCCCTTGTGATTTGTGAACGGTAATAGCGTAGGCTAATTTGAGAGGAAATTGGTCGTAAGTTCCCAATATATTTTCAGTTATTTTTCATTTACTGGAAACCGTAATTTCTTTGTTAGCTCGTGATTCTGAGGTAACCATAATCACCTCACCACCTATCTCTACATCTACATAGTCTTCTCATAAATTTTGGATTGTTCCCATGGATCCATTAATCCATTTTCAGAATGCATCATTGGTCACCATCATCACCTTTGCTCCCTTTTTCAGTTTCAAAATATTGTCCGTCTTCTTCATGGAATCCGGAAAATATCAGTCCGTCAGTCATTCATAAAGATATTCTTGTCCTGGGAGTTCTTGAATTTTTTTATGATTTGTTTCGTCTACTTTGCCTCTATGGGTAGATAATAAAATCGTATCTTTGGCTGCTTGACCTATCTGCTTGTTGAGCAAAGCGATATGGGATTCAGATATTGTTTCGTTTCTAATCGCATCGAGAATATCTCAGAAAAATATATCATCCCCTTGTCTATAATTTTTTTTGAGTTCTATCGTAGTATAGTTGAATTTTTTTTTGAATGTTTTGGAATCAAAAAACCATTCGCTATCATATTCTCCGCTAAATTTTTGTCTCCACTCTTGGGTGCTTACCGGTGGTAACTGAAAGACATCTCATACGAATATCACTGGTTTACCTCAAAATGGTTTTTTGATAAGCGCTTCATCTCCTACATCTTTGGCAAGATAATATTTCATCAATAGATTTATACAATCGAGAGTATTTGAATTGACCATTCCGATTTCATCGATAACAACAAATGGCACATTGATCAGTGTCTGTATTTTGGATTTTTTTAATTTATATTTTTTATTTTTTTTGTCGACGAGATATGGTTTGATTTCTTTGGGAAACACATTTTCTATGCCTAAAGAAAAAAATGAGTGCACGGTTTGTCATCAAATATTGAGTGCTGATATCCCTGTAGATCATAGCACCAACGGTGATTTTCCTATCTCTTTACAAAATTCTATAATATCTTTTATAAGTGTAGATTTTCCTGTCCCCGCTTTGCCCGTCAAAAAACAACAATCATCTGTTTCATCAAGCGTTTTCAAAAAATACATAGCGTCTGCGTTATCTTTTCGTTTATCCAAAAGTTCTTTGTACGTATCTTTATATTCATCTGCTAAATCTTTTATATGGAGCATTGTATCAGGCTAAATAAAATTCATGTGCGTACACTATAGGTATCTTTTGATCTATTTCAATAGCTTTGTCAAAAATAAATTTGACAATCCATATAGTGAAACATACTGTACACGTATCAATAAAAAAATTAATTTTTTATATGTTGCCCATTGAGTATTTCTAATAGTCTTACTGAAAAAACTTCTTTGTTTATTGGTCTTATAATAACATCATTAAATACATTTTCTGTATCAATATATCTATCAGCAGCAGTGAATCCAATTATTGGTATTTTGGATGTTTTAGGATTAGATTTTATTATTTTTGATGCTTCTGATCAGTTTATTCATGGTAAATTTACATCCATAAGAATAAGATCAAAAAGAGCTTGTGTTGATTTTTCTACCGCGTCTAATCAGTCAATAGCTACAACAATATTTTCTCCCTTGATTCCAGTTCTTTTAAGGTATATTTTCGTTAGTTGTACATTTATTTCTGTATCATCAACGACTAATATTTTTTTATCACGCATTCAATTGTTCTTTTCTTGCTGGTTCATGATATTTTCCTCTACTCTATAAAAATAATAGTTTATGCAATATAGAGAATGCAATATAAAAAGCAAACAATAATTGACATTTTATATAAAATATTTTTAACTTTTACCGTCTAATTTTTTATTTAAAAAAAATTATAAAAAACTCATGAACTTAAAACATACTTATTATAGATCTCTTTATCTTTTTTCTAGTACATTTTTTTGCCTCGCTCAATACCATTTTAGTATCAGTATTTCATCATCTTCTGCTTCTTCTTCATCATCAAACTCCTTATCATCATCCTCATCATCGTCGTCATTTTCTTTTTCATTATATATGGTGTAGCGTATTTTTTCGTATTCCTGTGAAAAAATCATGGAGATAAGAATAAATTTTAAATATCTTTTTTCATTGCTTGTACTTTTAAATTTTTTGGCATTTTTTCTATTGAATATCTCAAAGCCGTCCTGGGCATGATTGCTTTATGTTTCATAACATAGGCAAAGACTTCTTGCGGATGTGCTTGGCTGGTGACCTTGAGTAATCGACCATATCCTTTCTGTACTATATCATCCTCATCTATAAGTAAACTATCTGCGATCTGAAATATATCGGCTAAAAATTTTCCTTTTTTTGCGGGAATGATAAGACTCACTGCTGCAGCTCTTTTGACTCGTCTATTGGATGACTTCGTCCGCTGTTTCAGCTGAACAATAATGTTTGGATACTGCTCTATAAATTCACCCACGGTGTGATTACAAAACGTATCGCACTTGGCTCGATTGTTGATATATTTTTCTATTCGTCCTGTGAATATGATAAAGTCTTCTGGTGTGAATTGTTTTTTAAGTTGGTATGTCCAGTTGGATGCGATGAATGATTCCTCACAATAATCGGATTTGAATAATTGGTCGCAGAGTCAGAAGATAGTTTTTTTATCTAAATCCTTGATCTGTTTCCATTGCTCTTTGGCAAGTGTTTGGACGGTAGCGCTGGGAATACCATATACCTTCACGGGCTCCTTGAAAAAATGCATGGCACTTTCCTGGACTTTAGAATTGCTGAGTTGGGTAAGTTGATTGCGAAGATTTCTAAGAAATGTTTTGGGAGTAAACATGATCATACCAATATAAAAACACTGATTATATATTTTCTATCTTTCCTAGATACCTCGCTGCATAATAAATGATCATAGATTGTAATCCTAGATATACCAATACGAGGAAGAAAACTAACTGTCCAGAAAGTTGAGTCCTCATAAGCAATATCACATTGATAATCATCGCACCGATACTCGCTACTATCCGATACATATAATCTGTCCTAGTAAAAATTTTGGCTAACATAGGCACTCTGTGTGCGTAAAAAATCATCGACGAACTCACGATATTTCGGATTATTCCTCGGCTAACTACTGAACCCACATCACCATTGAAGTACGAGAATAAACTCACATAAATAGCGAAATTGATCACGAGGAAGACAACGAGATTTTGTACAACACTATTGTATCCTACTTTTTTGAGGAGCAATACATTAGTGATAAAGGTAGCTATTACTGCTCGATAGAGCAAGTGATTTACTACTGCAAAGTTTCCTACATGCGTGATATAGTAAATAATGAGCACTGCAATCAGAATAACGTTGAAAATTTCAAGGAGTTGTTTTGTCCAACTTGGCATCGCAACAAAAAAGCCGTGCAAGATTTCCATCGTCTTGGAATTATAATATGGACTCTTGGGCGCAGTCATCCTCTCACCTGCAAGGACGCGTCTCAAAGAGATATCTTTCTTTTTTTCTGCTGATTGTGGTTTAAACTTGAATACCTTATAGACAAGATAAAATATTCCCGTCAGAAGCAAACTATTTATCGTCAACGCTAAATATATATTTTTTATCTGATCAAACATGATGAGAAAAATTGTTCACAACGAAAGAACTCCCAATGTATATCGCATATATTTTTCTACCTCTTCTTGTAACCCGACAATGAAGATGAAAAAAGCAATAATCCCGAGATGCAATATTCGAAGCATAGAAAACACTTTAAATAAGAGTATCCATCATCAGAGTGCAAATGCTATGATAAGTAATAAAGTGATACAGAAATAGAAACCGAGCTGGAAGACAGATTTTCCATCTTGATATTTAGCTAGGTATGATATAACTCGGAGCAAGAGATTGAGAGAAAGTAATCCTACTACGATATTGATCAAATCCATACTGAAGTAATTGAGTACGCCAACAAGACCAGCAAGAATAATGGTTCGCGCCACGTATAAAGAATATTTTTGGAGTACTTCAGATCATTTCACTTTGATCGTTTTCGTTGCTCCGTAATATCAGAAAAAAAATCAAAGAAAGATCAATGGTATAAAAGCCAAATATCGTAATCCTATGCCGTAAAAGAAGAGTACGAAACCAAGAATCACTGTGGAGAAAAGAAGTAAAGCCATGTATACTGAGTTGGTGAGTAAAATGTTTTTTTTGTGGTTATGGAGGGATTTGATTATGTTCACTATAATGCGAAATTAGTAGTCACTAGCCGCATCAACAGATAATGAAAGAGTATCGCAAATAATAGTATCAAGAGTAATCTGCCGATAGATTTATTTCTTACTTGTCTAGCGACAAAGAGAACAAATCATCGGATTCCTATACTGATGAGAGAAAACGATAGTCCAAATCTACTAGTAGAGAAGAGATAGCGTTCATTGGCAATCGTATATACACCAAGTAATGTCACCACGATAAGCAGAATAAATTCCGTAATATCATAAAAACTATAGAGTATTCATCCAAAGTTAGTGAGTTTATAGCGCATATCTTTTTGGAGAAATTTCCAAAATATAGCTGATAAACCGAAGATCGCATAATCTTGATGTTTGACAGCTATCGTGGCATGGAGCGATTTGAGAATTTTTATATTTTCCAACCTATCTAACTCTTGATCTATATCTATAGTAGTGATTAATGTATCGGACGCGATCGTAGCTTCAGGATTTTGCATACTCATATACCACACAGCATTGATCTTTTCTATCCAGATAAGAATATCTTTGATGGTGCCTCTGATCTTCTCAAAATTGGTCCCCATACGATCTTTTCTGAGCTCTTCCGTAAGCTCCTGAATCTTTTTCATATCTTGGATAGAAATTGTACCTGCTGATCTTTTGGTTGTTTCGTCTATTTTTTCAAATATTCTGATAATAATTTTTTTTGCTGACTGTAGATTTGCATCCGCATATACTTTCTTTTCTTGATCCTCTTTTTTTTGGATTTGCTCTTTGACTTTGGCTTTTTTTTCTTCTGCTGCAGCTCTTGCTGCAGTGATAATTCCAGTCATTTCCTTATTGGATATAGGTGCACTATAACTATTTATATAGACAATATCAAATCATATAAACGAGAAAAAAAAACATGCTTCTTGGATGCTTTTATATTTGGTGACAATATCTATTTCTTGGAAATTGAGTTTAATAGTGAAATAGATATCTCCAAACGTTTTCTTATCCTGAGAAAATTCTTTGAGAGAAAGAATGAGAATTTTTCTTTGTTCGAGAATTTTTCTAGCAAGTAATGGAGCATCTACGCAGACCAATATCTCGACTGTATGTTTGTCATTTTTCTCTTGTTTGATACCATTTACACTGAATGTCATCACAAAAATATTAGGTAAAAAGCCATAACTTCTGCTGACTTTATGCTTTTATATTGAAATTTCAAAAAAAATCAATATAAGTCCCCTGTTAAAACAACCAATTTACTCATAATCATATGTACAATTTCTAAACAAAAAAACTAATTTACCCATAGACACTCAAAGGACGGAAAACTACCCAAGTCCTTTTTTCTTCTACTACTTTAGAGTAACCATAAACCAATCCTCCATCTGCATCGGCGGATACCTCCTCCTTTATCAAGGATGTCATCCGTTGCTAAAGTCCCCCTTGACTCGTCCACGAATGTGAATAAAAGGGGGATTTAAAAAAGACTAAATAGCTTTATCGCTAATTTACAAAAAACTATGAAAAAGCTCTTCCGAATTCCTATTATCATTATCTTATTTTTGGGTGGTGGTTTTCTTTATGTAGTGAAAAATCCTACATTACCAATTGCTCAAAAAATCCTGACAACATTATGAATATCAACGACAATATCTAAACAGTGAACAAAAATAGACATAACAAATTGTGCAAGTTACTTTGATGGGTGTAATACGTGTATGGTCTCTGGATGAGTTATCGGTGGATGTACGAGAATGTATTGCGAACAAACAACTCAGCCGAAATGTTTGGAATATGTAGCTACTGGAACAGCTGCATCATGAGCAATAGATTTAACGAATTGTGTAAGTTATTTTGATGGGTGTAATAATTGCAGTGTCAAAGATGGAAAACCTGATGCATGTACCTTGATGTACTGCGAAACTCCAGGGACACCGAAATGTAATCAATATAAAACTGGAACTATAGAACAAAGCACGGGGAATGGAAATCAATGAACAAATACCAGTGTTGGTATAGCAAATCCTGCATCTACTAATTGTATAAACAACTGATGAACACTAAATATTGTTACCTCATCAGATGGTGGACAAGTGGGCATGTGTACTTTGAAAAATTGAACCCTATGTGAAGAACGAGCATTTATGAGAGGTGAATGTTGAAATAAAAATACTGGAGCTGGAACGAGTCCAGGTAATCCATGATCAAGTCCAGACAACCAACCGATAGCATGTTCAATGATCGCTAAATTATGTCCAGATGGAAGTTCTGTCAGTAGATCATGACCCAACTGTGAATTCGCTCCATGTCCATGAGAATGAACCGTATGTACACAAGAATATGCACCCGTCTGTGCTAGCGTTATAGTAGATGTAGAATGCATCAAGGCTCCATGTCCTTCTCAAAAAATGGAACAAACATTTGGAAACAAATGTATGATGAACGCAAATAAATCAGCGACATTTTTACATAACGGCGAATGCGCTGCTAAATAATTAATAGTGAAAAACTAATAACGAATAAATTATTCACATATAAACTACTATAACATACGATAGTTCATAAGAATACACATACCAATACTATTCACTTTTCACTAAAATTTTACCTTTTTATTTGTTTTATGAAAAAATTTCTTCGAATTTCATGAACCATTATTGTCCTCGCTTGAGCATTTTTGGTAATTCTAAAGACAACAACTCGATTTACTCCAGCACAACCAGCAACAACTTTAGCAAATCCAGCGTCCGTTTATTGTCAACAGCAAAGTGGAACACTAGAAATTGTTACAGACACAAGTGGCGCACAATCGTGAATATGTCATTTAAGTGGTTGAGTGGATTGTGAAGAACGAGCATATATGAGAGGTGAATGTCCTAGTACAGGTACTATTGTTGTATCGACAGGCAACCAGTGACAATATCTCTTGGTATTTATGCAAAAAGACACTGAAAATGGTCTTACGATATATGGAGATGTCTATGATAAAGATAATCTTAGTAATCCTATTCGTTCCTTCAATTTACCCGATTCAGATACGCTTATTCAGAATAAGTTTGATAATCACATGATAGGATATTTCAATTCGAAATGAGAGTATTATCTTCTTACAGATGCTCCTGGTGGATATATACAACATCTTTATAAGATACCAGTAAGCTGAACGATAGAACAAATATCAGTCACATGACCAGATTCGATATCTGGCTCTGAAATATGAATAGGATCACCAGCTTTTATAGATCAGGAAAATCTCAAGATAGCATATGTTGTAGATAATTCATATACCACTGGAGAAAACGATAATGTAATATCACAGAAACTAGCAATATATGATATACCAACAAAAAAAGCCACCATTACCTCCTATGATACACAAAATATAAAAAGAAAAGTAACAGCAACCAAGCAACCTCTTCTTTATCCTGATTATGATATACAGCGATTTGATAATTTTAAAGGTTGAATAGTTGAGTTTGATGTAGATCATGATGGTGTCGATACTCAGACTTCGGATTATTTCACTACCTGTTTTGATACTAATAAAAGTATTGAATTGTCCTATGAAGCTTGTATCCAATTATTTCCTAAAAATAGAATATCTGCCATAAGTAATGACAAAGAAATTTATGATGATACTCCATCAAATATTCTCATAGATGGAAAAGATGTTTGAGTATTTACATGAATAATTTTTACTGATATTGTGTGAGATTCTGTATTGTGATATACTGATTCGGGATATAAATTTTATAAATTAGATGATGTTCTGAATCATAATATCAAATAAGTAAATTTTCATACATTTTACTATTAAATTTTCCTCATGGAACAGATTATCTGAAATTCATTCCTCGACCAGTACTTCGACGAGACAACGATGTCCCTTCATATCAAAGAAGGCCGCCCTATCTTGAGAAAGAAGTGAACGCCAGGGAATTGGAAACCAGTCATAGATACCAAGAGTATGTCCAAAGATGAAATGAAAACATTCATCGATAAAATCTATGCAGAGATAGAAAGCAGAGATGATGGATTTATGGAGATTGATAGAAAATTATCTAAAGTCTTACAGCTCGGCCCGTTTAGAATAGTGATTGTTTATCCTCCACTTTCTGACGGATTGGAAATGACTATTGTGAAACCTATCAAGAAATTAGTTATGGATGATTATAAGCTCGATAAGGATGTCTTTGAATTATTGAGAAATCAAGCTAAAGGAATTTTGATTTCCTGATCACCAGGTAGTGGAAAAACGACCTTTGCTCAGGCACTTATCGATGTCTATCACCAAGACAATCATATTATCAAAACACTAGAATCGCCTCGTGATTTACTCGTGTCTGATGATATCGTACAATATAGTTTCACCTATGGAACCCATGATGAGGTGAGAGATATCTTATTACTTTCTAGACCTGATTATACGGTCTATGATGAAGTGAGAAACAAATCTGACTTTGAGTTATATAAAGATCTCAGATTGACAGGAATAGGTTTGGTGGGAGTTATCCATGCTACGAGAGCCGTTGATAGTATTCAGAGATTCTTGTGAACTATTGAAATGGGAATAATCCCTCAAGTTATTGACACGGTAATTTATATCAACAAATGAGCGATTGAACAAATATATACCTTGCAACTTACGGTCAAGGTGCCTGAAGGCATGGAGTCAGAAGATCTTGCAAGACCAGTCATAATTATCACAAGTTTCCTCACTAAACAAGTGGAATATGAAATATATACCTTCGGAGAACAAATAGTAGTTATGCCACTTCTTGGTACAGGAGATGGAGAAGGAAAGGTCCAAAGCAAAGGGAAATCAGCAATCTCTGAGTATGCAAAAAATACCATTACCCAAAAACTTGAACAACTCTTACCTTGTGATTTTCTTTTGAAGATTAAGTGATCATCCAATCTCGATATTTATGTCCCTGAAGAAGCCAAGGGTCGTGTCATCGGTAAATCTGGAGCTAATATTAATAATCTAGAAAAGAGTATGGGCTTGAAAATAAATTTGAAAAGTTTTGATGAACTTCCGCTCTTGGACGTAAGGACAGAAATGAGTGGAGGAAAGAAAAATACTTCTACTGATATTCTCTTTCCGATTGAATTTGCCAATCAAAGTATATGTTTCCTTATCGGAGATGAGATCGCTTACTTTACTCCAGATGTTCGTGGTATAGTCACCATAAAAGCTAAAGAACTTATAAAAAACATTACAAGAAAATGATTTGTCATCGTAGATAGCAGCAAACTTTAAATTGAAATGTTCCTCCTTTACTGGACCGAAGGGAATCCAGTGGGAAAAGGGGGTGGCGAAGGCGGAGGATTTTTATGACTAAGTAAAATCTCCCACCGCAAGCGGTCCCCCCTCTTTCAAATAAAGAGGGAATAAAAAAAACAAATTAATTCTTTTTAGTTTTTCATTGTGTAGTATGAACAATTTCCATTTCTCAAAAATCATTGCCGGTGTGGGACCGACATTAGCAAAAGAAACTGTACTTTCCAAAGTCATCAATATGGTGGATATTTTTAGAATTTCCTTATCGGGTGGATTCGATGATAACAATAAAAAATATATCGATACCATTATGAAATTGGATAATAGTAAAACTATCATGATGGAAACCAGAGGATCAGATATCAGAGTAAAAAATGTTTTGGATATAAAGGTCAAAGTCAGACAAACGATAGAGATTGAATATAGTGAATATGCTCAGGAACATGATAAAAGAATATTTGTCGATGCATCATTTCTTAGAGAATTGAAAGTTGGACAAGTTATTAAGTTTCAGCAAAGTGGTGTCGTGATAAAAATCAAATCTAATAAAGAACATGCAACCATGTGTGAGGTGATTGAATGAGGGTGGATTATCCAGTTTGATAGAGTGTTCTTTCATAATTATGATCTCAATCTTCCCTTTCTTGGAGAAAGAGATAAACACGATATTTTACGATGATTGGAATATGGTATCCATGTCATGGCTCCTTCATTGGTCAAAACGAGAGACGATATCATAGAACTCAAAGATTTTTTGAAAACCAAAAATGCAGGGAATATGAAAATTCTTGCAAAAATAGAAACGGAAGAAGCATTGGAAAACATAGATGACTTGCTAGATATTTCAGATGGATTGATTTTTGTCTTTGAAAAGATTGAAAAAGCCATGAAAGCTTTGAAGCTCAATGAAGAAATTTTGGTAAATAAATGTAAAGTACTGGGTAAACCAGCTATTGTGACCTTTGTTGGTAAGTTTGAAAAAAACAAATATCAGTTGATCAATGAAACTCAATTGAAAAAATTTTCAAATATGGCAGCAGATGCATATATGCTTGATACCCTACTTCAGGAAGATGATCCTCTTGCTATGATTACTCAACTTTCTGATACTTTGGATTCACTAGAATTGAAAATTACGCCACAAGAATTGACTTGTTTCTATGCAAACAATGAATTTATGGTAAGAGATTATATTCTCTACAATGCCCATAGGACTACTCAAGAAGTTGACGTAAGAGCATTGGTATTGTATACAGAAAATGGATATTCAGCAGGAAGATTATCTAGTCTAAAACCAAGAGTACCTATCATAGCCTTTACCAAAAGCGATGAAAATTATAGATATCTCAATATGCTTCGAGGAGTTAGAGGATATAAAATTTCTCAGTCATTCAGTTATGAAAACTTGAAAAGGATTGGAAAAGAAATGATAAGAATTATCTTTAAAGGTAATATTTCTCTTGATGATAAGATTATTATCGTCCAAGCAAATGAAGTAATTGGAGATGAGAAAACAGGTATGATCAATGGTCTGGAATTATATAAATTTAAGAATATTTAAAGACTTTGTGGAGAATGGAAACGTGGAGAATTGGAAAACTAAATACCAAAAGAGTCGATCGAAAGGTCGATTTTTTTAAGATTTCACATGAATCGCCTGAAAAAATATCCTAATTAGGATGTTTTCCCAAAACCACTATTTTTTACCTTAAAAAAATACCACCTTAAATTCTGCTTAAGGTAGAGATTTTATTGAGTATTTTTTTTAATGATTTTTCCATTGCAATACCCCCTTGATACTATATATAGTGTTCACAATCAATTGAATACCACAATATATTGTATATCTGACATATTTTCTATAAATTGTAAATACAAAAATACTCATAAAAAATTCTACTCTATCTTTTTTATCATATAACACGATTTTGTAAGTATGGCTATCTATAAAGTAAGAAAAAGAAATGGTGCAATTATTGATTTTGATATCAATAAGATAGAATCGGCAATTAAAAAAGCCATAGAAGCAGTTGGAGGAACAGATTTTAGTGAAGTAGTTAGTCTCGCAAAAAAAATAAGTAAAGAAGTAGAAAAAAAGGTAGGAAAAGAAATCCCAAATATAGAAGCTATTCAGGATACCGTTGAACAAATTCTCGTAAAAGAGGGACATGATACCGTTGCTAAAGCATATATTTTGTATCGCCAAAAAAGATTGGAATCGAGAGCACAAGAAAGTGTCGTCGTTGAAGTAGGAAAAACTATGGATGAATACCTCGATCAAAGTGATTGGAGAGTAAATGCAAACAGTAACCAATGATATTCACTCGGAGGACTTATTCTCAACATTTCAGGGAAAGTTATTGCCAATTACTGGTTGAGTCACGTCTACCCTGCAGATATCTGAGCTGCACACAGAACTGGAGACTTTCATATCCATGATCTGGATATGTTTTCTGGATATTGTGCAGGACGAAGTCTCAGACAATTACTTGAAGAAGGGTTTAATGGATTGACCAATAGAGTACAATCAGCTCCCCCAAAAAACCTTCAAGCTGCGGTAAATCAAATGATTAATTTTTTCTGAACACTTCAAAACGAATGGGCTTGAGCACAAGCATTTTCTTCTTTTGATACCTATCTCGCTCCATTTATACATAAATATAAAGTAGAACAAGAACAAGAGATTGATGCTATAGGGATGAAATTTACAAGTCCTGAAGCCAAAAAAGAATTTATAGACAAGAAAACATATAAATACGTCACTCAGCAGATGCAAAATTTTATCTTTGGATTAAATGTCCCTTCACGCTGGGGAACACAAACGCCATTCACCAATATCACCTTAGATTGGACTTGTCCTGAAGATTTGAAGGATAAATCACTTATGCTTTGAGGGATAGAAAAATGATATTATCCAAAGAAATTCAGTGAACTCGAAGAAGAGATGAAACTTATCAATAGAGTCCTTATCGAAGTATATACCGCTGGAGATTGGACAGGATCAGTATTTACTTTCCCTATCCCGACATACAATGTTACCGAAGATTTTCCACGGGATGATCCAGACATCAATTTACTATTTGAAATGACTGCTAAATATGGAATTCCTTATTTTCAAAACTTTGTAGGATCACAATTTAAAGTCATCAAAGATAAGGAGGGAAATATAACAAAAGTAGACAATCCTGATGCATATAAACCAGGAGCTGTGAGATCAATGTGTTGTAGATTACAGCTTGACCTTACCCAGCTTGAAAAAAGATGATGATGACTTTTCTGATCAGCTGAAATGACGGGTTCTATCTGAGTCGTTACCATCAATATGGCAAGAATCGGATATAACTTTAAGGGAGATAAAGAAGGTTTTAAAAATCAGGTTCGTTATCTTATGAACTTGGCAAAAATATCGCTTGAACTCAAAAGAAAAGAGATTACAAAATGGTTAGATGCATGATTATATCCATATACAAAAAGATACCTTCATTCCTTCAGAAATCACTTCTCTACTATCGGACTCAATGGTATGAATGAAGCCATCCTCAACTTTACGAATGGTAAGGAAGACATCTCTACTGATGCTGGCAAGAAATTTGCTATGGAAATCATGGACTTTATGAGAGAGATATTGAAACAATATCAAGAAGAGACAGAAAACCTCTACAATCTAGAAGCAACACCAGCAGAAGGAACAACCTACAGATTTGCCAAAGAAGATAGAAAACAGATTCCCGAAATCATACAAGCAGGTACCCATGATGCACCATATTATACCAATTCTACTCAGCTTCCTGTTGGTTATACCGATGATCCGTTTGAGGCACTAGAACAACAAAACGAATTACAATGTAAATATACTTGATGAACGGTTCTTCATCTCTATATGGGAGAAAGAGTATCCAATGCACAAGCATGCAAAAATTTAGTTAGAAAGGTTATATCAAATTATCAACTTCCGTATATCACTATATCACCCGTCTTTTCTATCTGTCCGAAACATGGATACGTTATAGGAGAACATGATTATTGTCCAAAATGTGATAAAGAACTTGGATATGCAGGAGATGAGTTTAATATAGATATTAGACAAAAGCACACTTCAGACCCAGAAAAACTTAGAATCATCAAAGAAAAGAAAATACAAAATTAGGTATCCTATTCCCTTTTATATTTATAACACCTTGTCGCCATGCAAACATTTTTCAACAAAGACGGTCAGGAGATCTATAGGACTCCATGCCAAGTATTTACTCGTGTAATGGGATATCTCAGACCGGTAAGTCATTATAATATCGGTAAAAAATCAGAATTTTATAGTAGAAAATACTTCGATGAAGGGAAAACTGCTAACTCAACATTTGTAAGACAGTTTAGTCAACAAGTATTCGTGGGAGGATGAGCATGTGGATGCAACTAGAACTAATTTAATTATCAAAGAATAACACATGACAGAAAATACTAACGTAGGAGTTGGGTTTGGAGTGATGATTCTCAGAAATGGAAAAATACTTCTCGGTCAAAGACATGTGGATCCAGCCAAAGCCGATTCTGAACTTCATGGTGAATGAACACGAACAATGCCTGGTGGCAAGATGCGTTTTCATGAAAGCTTTGAAGAGACCTGTCATCGTGAAACATTAGAAGAGACAGGATTAGAAATCAATACATCTACTATAAAGATCATCAGTATAACCAATGATATGGTATCAGACAAACATTTTGTAACTATAGGATTCTTGTCAGAAGATGTAAAAGGTGAACCACAAGTTTTAGAACCAGATGAAATCACTCAATGGCAACGATTTGATTTGAATGAGCTTCCTACACCACTCTTCTTCCCTAGCGAAAAAGTAATCAAGAATTATTTTGCAGGAAGTATTTATAATTACTAACATTAAGTAAAGTTATAAGATAGATTATATCAATTATATTTCTATCTTAATGAAGCTTTATAATTACTACCCAAATAATTGGGAACAAAATCACGAATTATTGTGGTAGTAATTATATATTATTCAATCAAAAGTAAGAAATATATTTTCGAAGGATAATATACTTTTTATTTACCGGAAAAATATCATGAATTATAATGATACCATCTATGGAAACTACGAGATCCAGGAACCTGTAATTCTTGAGTTAATCAATAGTCCTGCCATGCAAAGATTGAAAGGTATTGATCAAGCATGATATTTCCATGTATATTTTCCTGGCATACCACGCTCACGCTTCAATCACTCTCTAGGTGTTTATCTCCTATTGAAAAATTACTGAGCATCGATTGAAGAACAGATTGCCTGACTTCTTCACGATATTTCTCATGGAACTTTTTCTCATTGTCTGGATTATGTATTCGAATGATGAAATCAGAAAGAGCAAAGTCATCAAGACAACATATTCGAATCATTCATCAAAAAAACAAATATTCCTGATATCTTGAAAAAACATGGCTTGAATATCGAATATATCATCGATGATACTCATTTTCCTCTCAAAGAAACTACATTACCCGATCTCTGTGCTGATAGAATAGATTACATTTTGAGAGATGCTTGGCATCTTGGAGAGTTTTCTCATGAAGAGGTAACATACATTTTAGAGCATCTTATAATACGCGAGAATAAACGGATTTTTAAAGATCTACCATCAGCCAAAATATTTGCAGAATTATTTTATCATATGAATGAAAAATACTATGCTGGTATCGAATCTGCAGCTATGTATAGGACCGTTGGTGATTGTCTTAGATATGCGCGAAAACATGAGTATCTGGATAGCGATGACTTTTATACTGTAGATACACAGGTGCTAGACAAAATAACCACTCATATTGAAAATAATCAACAATTGGATATTTATTGGCAACGTATGAACAATAAAATTCCTTTTACCAATAATCCTAATGATTTTGACGCCCATGTATTCTGTAAAAGCAGGATTGTTGATCCTCTCTTCGTGGATGATACTATTGTAAAAAGAGTATCTGATGTAGATAGTGCATGGAAGATGAGTATACAGAATGCATTATCAGCCAAAGAATACTTCTTAAAATTTGAAAAATAGCTATTGTTTTATTTGTAATGAAATAGCCGTGAAGATTGCGTGAATACAACAGTCAACTATGATCGACTATCCAGGCAAAATCGCCTGTGTGGTTTTTACACAATGATGCAATTTCCGCTGTCACTTCTGTCATAATCCTGAATGTGTTTTACCCGAAAAGATGATGTTGTTTCAAAATGATTTGATTCCTGAAGAGGTGTTTTTTAATTTTTTGAAAGCGAGAAAATGATTACTTGATGGAGTAAGTATCTGTGGTGGAGAACCAACTATACGACCTGACTTATATGACTTTGCCAAGAAGATAAAGGAGATGTGATTTCTAGTCAAGTTGGATACCAACGGAAGAGATTATCAAATCGTCAAAAGAATGATCCAGGATAAAATTTTGGATTATGTAGCAGTTGACTTAAAACACTCTATGCATAGCTATGCTGATGCGGTCGGATTGGAACAACCCGCAGAGTTTTATCTCAGCTATCAGAAACTCTTGCAGATATTATTGGAAAGTAAAATAGATTATGAGTATAGAACTACCGTTGCAAAGGGCCTTCATACCGCTGACGATATTGAAAACATGGCCGTCTATATCAGAGGAGCTAAACATTATTATCTTCAGAATTATATCGGCGGAAATACCCTCGATCCAGATTTTGGTGGAACTCCCTTTAGTGATGAAGAACTCGAAGCATTTAAAAAAATAGCTGAACCGTATGTCCAGCATTGTGAGATAAGAAAATAGTGAATAACTAATAACTAATAACTAAAAGTTAAGGAATTGTATACATATGAACTATCGTAATTTACTATAGTTAATGTCATCAATACCATCACTGTTCACTATCCATTATTTTTTAAAGTATTCCATACAGTCTTTATATCCTTCTAGATATGCTCTGTGCATTTTCTTTTTGCTGATATCTAATACTTTGAGTTGTAAATCTTTGTAAAACAAATGTTTTACTTCTCACATATTTTCTATGGTATGGTGTCTCAGAAGAATCTCGAACGAAATAGATAATGTATCGAATATGTTTTTTACTTTTTGATGTTCTTGGAATTTATTGAGTGCAATACCGATAATTTCATCGTTGGGATATTGCTCTTTCGCCACATCCACAGGAAAATTATTTGTCGCCCCTCCGTCCATCAGAATATATTTCTGATAACGAACAACAGGAAATATACCTGGTATAGAAATACTTCAGAGAATAATGGGCGTCAGGTAGCCCGTATCAAAGAGACGAAACGTACCCATCTCTACGTCTGTAGTTCAAATATACATTTTTATCTTTAGATCTTTCATCTGTTGTGGGAGATCTTTGCTGAATTTTTTTTCGAAATAATTGAGTCTCAGTAAACTCTCTTTTGAGAAAATATTTATAGAAGAGATTCCGAATGGATTGATTCCAAAAAACATATCGTAGATCTGTTCAGCTGTGTATCATGCTGCTCGATAGCTTCCTACCAATGCTCATGCACTCACACCATAAATCGCCTGGATTTTATCTTTGTAACCAAGCTCTTCTAGTCACTTGAGAATCCCTAATGCGTAAAATCACCTCGTCCCTCATCATGAGATAACCAATGTGTATTTCTTTTTTTTGGGAATAAATGAAAAAAGTTTCATAAACTTAGTGAAAAACTAAAAACTAAAAATGAACGACTTGTGTTTTTATAGACTATAGTAATTTACAATAATTCATAGAAGATAAAATCCATCATTATTCACTTTTGGTTAAATTATAAGTTCAGCCCAATCACCTGGTTTCATCAATGCTGCATTGGCTTCTTCGATATCAATATGAAAATCGAGCGCGTAATCGTCTCTTGCTCTGACCGCAACATTTTCAAACATAATTCCTCTGATTCATCCGACGTGGAGTTGAATGATATCACCATTTTTTATTCCCATTTCTTGTGCTTCTTGGACTGTGCAATGTAAATGTCTTTGTGCCACCATAGCGAATGTACCGTAAATATCTCCGACCGGTCAGATTATTTTTATGTACTCTAAATTGTCTACATCACCAGAAACTTTGATTGGTGCGTTTGTTCATAATACAAAATTATCACCAACCATGATCTCTACTTGCGTAGTTTTTCTTGTCGGTCCTACTACTCTCACTTTTTCTATCTTGCCTTTGGGTCACTCGATAGTCACTAATTCTTGGGCAGCATATTGTCCAGGCTGAGAAATGTCTTTGAATACTTTGAGTTCATATCATTTACCAAAAACCTTCTCCATATCACTAGGAGAAAGATGCACATGTCTATTGGAAATTCATACGGGGATTCTCATGTTTTTGAATGTAGAATGTAAAATATATAATTCAGAATTAAATGTTTTAAATATTTCAAATTTTTCTGCATTCTGAATTCTAAATTCTAAATTTTGAATGCATTTAATACGTCTTCAAGTTGCTTATGGAGCTCTTCAAATGTTCCATTATTGGTGAATAGGTAATCGGCCATCTGCATACATTTGGCAATATTCTGTTTGCTTGGATCTATATTATTCATTTCTCTTTCTTCGTTGGCGATGAATTCATCGTAAGAAATTTTATCAGTTTCACTTCCTCTGATTACTATCCTCTCATATCTTATTTTGGGATCTGCATCTATAGCAAACAGCATAAAATTTTCTTTTCATTTTAACGCTTCAGCTTCGCCTACCACTCTAATACTTTCTATGATAGTATTCTTTTTGCTTGCTTTTGCTTGCTGATACAATTGTTCTACGATGTATGAAGGAGTATGTTTGCCGCGAAGATCATTTGCTACGATAACCATACTATCCCTATTTACTATCATTCCCCTCTTTTCTATTTCTTGGATAAGAAAAGCTCTCACAGAAAAATGTTGAAAATCTTTTTCCTTTACGAGATAGTCTACAATGGTTCACTTTCCTGCTCCAATGGTTCATGTGATTCAAATGATAATCATCTCGTTTTTTTTAAGGAATAAATTTTGTTGAGTATAGTTATTTGACGAACAAAATGAAATATATTTTTTGGGTTTGAAAAAGCCTTGAGAATTGTATATAACTGCTGAAATACTTTATGTCTTTACTTTATCACCATGCGAGAACAGATACAAAAATATTGTGCAGATAAAAAAACCGTCTGAGGGATTGTTATTGTCATTGTATTTATTCTTATTATTATCTTCCAAGTAAGCGGAGAAAAAAGATGAATGAATACTTCACTCCACGGTAGTATAGATTTTGCTGGTGAAGTGATGCCAACTGAATGAAAATATCAGTTAAATATTGAAAGGTTTGATAGAGAGGTTGCTTTATTAGAAATCAATGAAGCGCAATTTATCATGATCTATAAAAGATGGAATTTAATTATACCAATCATCGAAAAAGAACTTAAAAATGCTGATCTCCCTGATGATTTAAAATATATCCCAGTTATCGAAAGTGCATTGAGGGATAATGTTGTTAGCTCTGCTGGTGCCGCTGGATTGCGGCAATTGATGCCATGAACTGCCCAAAGATATGGATTGATGGTAAATAGCGGTATAGATGAAAGATATGATGTAGTCAAGTCTACAGCGGCGGCTATCAATTATCTTAAGACACTTGGTAGTTTATTCCCTCAGCGGACTCTTGTGGCCGCCGCTTATAATAGGGGCGAAAATGGCTTACAAAATAGTTTGGAAAGTCAGTATAGTAATAATTATTATGATCTCTGGTTAAATACGGAAACCTCAAGATATGTATTTAGATTGCTTGCTATGAAATATGTCCGAGAACATAAATATATGTTTTTTGCTCGTAACACTTTGTGAGACATGTATCGCCCGTTTAACACAAAATTTGTAAGTGAAAAAAATATCCCTGACATCGCTGATCGAGCAAGAAAAAATAACTTGAGTTACTATGAGGTAAAAAAACTTAATCCATGGATTATCGATAATACGCTCCCTGATGGAAAGTGGAATATAGAAGTATTTAAATAAAAATAAGAGGTTTGTCTGAATATATGTGTTTTTGTAATAAAGAAAAAAGAAACATTTTCATGTTTCTAATCTCTTTGTTATTATTCATACGTTTAGTTGGTTTCACCGGTTAGTGTGTTGAGTGTTACTATATCACCTTCGTTTTTGTGTAATGGAATCATAATCTCCATACCTGTTTCTAGTGTAGCTGGTTTTTTCCCTGCTTGTGCTCTATCTCATTTTACTCCTGGAACCGTTGATGCTATTTTATATGCAACCGTTGGAGGTAAAATTACACTTATAACATTGCCCTTGTAGACCATTACGAAACAATCCATATTTTCCTTGAGATATCCTAGAATATCGTCAACCATAGATTTGTTGAGATCATGCATATCACCGGTATCATTTTCCATGAACGTATACGTATCTCCAGCCTTGTATAGGAAGACAGCGTTTTTGGTAATTACATCACCCTTTTCAAGAACCGTTCCTGATTTGTAGGTAAATGCTTGTACACCACCGGTTATAAGATTTTTCATCTTATAACTATAACTTCATTGTCTTTGTTGCATCTGCATAAATGCAAAATCAACTACTTTATATAACTGACCATCGATCTCGACAATCGTATTTTTTTTGATTTCTGATACATCTAACTTCATTCCCCTATAACTAAAAGATTAAAAGAGTTAAAAGAGTAAAAGACTCGTTGGGCTAGTTGCCTAATTGGCGAATCTTTTACTCTTTGGTGTTTCGTTTACATTTTTTTTAATTTAATTCAAATACTATAAGCTGACTTCATCCACCTAAACTTTGACTAAGAATACTGTTTACGAAATCTTGATATTGTGGATTGTTTGCTTTGAGTAGATTAACCAATCCCATATATTGAGTCAAAATTAAACGTTCATCTTGTGATAATGCATCAATACTCGTTTTCAATGCATCTGGTGCAGCTCATTGTTGTGCGAGTAATTGTTGTGCTAAGATAAATACTTTGGATGCATCAATCGTTTTTCCATATACATCAGCAATATCACTAATCACTTCCCCATTAGCAATTCTACTAGCAAATGTTTCTCCAATAAAGTTGAGTAATTGTTGTGCATCTGGAAAGAATCTTGCAATAGAAAGTTTTGCTCTCAAGAATACTAATTCATCCGCAGACATAGATCAGAATTTTGCTATAAGTGTTGCATCATCCAGACTGAATGCATATTTTGCTCCTAAATTATTCGTTGAGAATAAACTAATATATCATGCTCTTCGAAGTTTAACCAAACTACTGATTGCTCCATCTTGTACTATTTGTTTGGTTACAGGATCTTGTTTAGCAAAGAATCTATTGAAGAGTGATTCATTTCCTTCACCCATTACTACCGTTCCTATATTTGGATCGATTACAAGATATTTTAAGTTACTATCTCTTAGTCTCTGATAGGATTTACATAAATTACCATCACTATTTTGTTCTCGGAACCAATCAAGCATACCATCTCATTTAATATGATATTGATTGTCTAAGAAATATTGCATGTACGTCCCTGCTATGAGAACTCCATCAGTATTTTTTCTATTTTTTACGTAATCAATAAATTTGTTATAATGAGGGAATTGGAGATTGAAAACATCTTTTTGTCCGTATCCTGCTTTTATTACTTCTGTTTGTTGAAGTGATGTAGTTATTTCTACTGTCTTTCCATTATTCATTCTGTATCGAAGGAAAGGACCACCACCACCCTGTGAAGATATTCTCACAAAATTTAGTACAAATTGTATTATTCCTCGAATAACAAAGAGGAAAATAATAATATAAATCATGGTCTTATCTTTTTCTTCTTGAGAATGTTCAAACATGTCTTTGAGAATCATGGCAACAGCTATTACGGTCCACACTACAAGTCCCATTCCATACCATACAATACCTCATCCTATTATCCACCAAATGGCTCGTCCAATAATAGTAACGCTTGAAAGCACTACTAGATTAGTGTCTTCTTTGAAATGTTTTGCGTTGAAGAGTGTGTATATAAACCCTAGAATCAATAGCATAAATATTATTAACCATACAAATCCTATGTCCGTATAATAACTACTAAGATTTTGTAGAGATCGATTGAATACTACATTGAATGGTACAAGATATCTATAAGGAATACTAATTTTACCTACTGCAGTTTTGCTCGCATGATTTTGATAATATTGTCTCAATGCAACTATTTGGTCATTAAATTCAGCAGGATTTATTACTGTTCCACTCCCTTTGATTGCATATGCAGCAAGTGCTCCACTTAAAAGAGTATATGCTTGAGTCCCTGGTTGTACTTCAGAGAATAATGTTTTGAGAGTAGTAATATTAAAATTATCTATCGCTTGTGCATTGTTACATAAGAGTTTTGCTGATGCATTGGTACCGTAACAAACATTATCTCTTGGGGTAAATAATCTTAACAACCCATATCCGAGATTAAGTCCATCTCCCTTAGTAATCTCTTTTCGTCCATATCCGACATATCTTCCTACATCCTCATTAGTCACTATTGCTTTTTTGACCGTAGCTTGTAAATCTGTTTTGGTAAATGGTGTTTGTTTACATTGGACTAATGAAAGATCACTTGTATTAAGGACTGCTTTATCAATCACAGTCTGTGCAGCTAATCCTGTAGTATTTGTCGCCGCTAGTAGTGGTTTTGACGGTGAAGTGTTTTGTACTAATAATACATTTTTGATAAATGTACCTGGATTAAATGTACCTGCATTGATTTGATTGACAAGTATATTTGGTCATTTAAACACAAGTACGGTAGCTACTAATGTAGCTCACCAAATACAAATATAGGTAAATAATCTTTTTTTATCTGATAATTTTCCTTGGGTTTTATTCTTATTCATCACCATCCTGACAATTCCTATAATGACTACTAATAATCATACCATTACTACATATTTTCCTGCAGTAGGAGTCATCATATCAGGTGCATTGGCTATTTTGAGGATACCGGTAATCCCTACTGTCATGACACCCAATCCAATAGCGATAACACTATCTATCCATAATCCGATAAGTAACAATCCAAATAACGCTACATCAATAAATGCTGTTTGTTTTGACATAAGTGCCCGTGCAAACATTACTCATGAAATAATAATATATTTTAATGAATCTCGATGAAGTTTAAGTCCATGCTCACGATTATCTAGAATGTATTTAAGAAATATAAATCAAGAGAGCATAGCTAAAATCGTCAATGCCATCACCCCAAGATCTGTTTTATTGTCTACAAATACTAAGAAAGCACCCATTCAACTCGTCAACCAAAATAATAACATCATTCGCCCACTATACATACCGATTGTGGTTGTAATATCATCTTCTTCTGTTTTCTTTGGAGCAAAATACGTTATCGCTTCCTTGATGAGTCCTGTTCCAAAGATAAGTACAAATATTCCACTGAGAAAATTCATAGCAACTGCTACGGTATCTGGTGCTATCCAAAACCAACTCTTGATAGGTTGGATAAGCGCAAAAAAGAACATAATAAACATATGTCGAAGTCATGGTATCATAGTAGCAGATCATCATACATCTCCCCACATCACTCCATGATTTTGCGCAAGTACTTTTGGAACGTACATATATGCATGATTAGCATCCCAAGCAGTTGAATACGGAATATATGAAAGCTGGAATCCATAGAGATAGTAGATGATGGAAATCGCTAATAAAACAATCCCTATCCGTTTTCGCCAGTTTACCTTGAGTTTGCTGCCTTTAAATTCTGAAGCAATAGTTATAATCATGTGATTGTACGGAAGCATATCGTCTTTCATATATCGAATCATATACCCAAGTCCCAAGAAAAGAATCCAAATTACTACTCCTCGAATGAGATGAACCATAGTAAAAACATAGATAATGAGTAAGAAAATCCCTAATCATATTCAAAAATTAATAAGCATTTCTTGTCGTCTCGTCTCTTTAAATTTTATATATTTTTTGGATATTCGTGTTCCAAAAGCAAGCAATCCAAGAATAAAATACATTCCTAAAAAATAGATAATCAAGGTATTGAGTATCAGAATAATAAGTCCTGCTGATCAGCCTACAATACTATCCTTGATCATAGTAAAGGATATAGTAAACACTACTAACGTTATCGGAATGATATAGACAAAAAACTTTTTTACAGAAAATACTTTTGATCTGATAATATACGCGATAGGAATACATACCGCAACGATACCTCAAATCACTAATTTCCAATTTGCTCGACTTGCAAGCATTGTTTGATAGTAGGTGTGATTTGTCATAAATTCATTGTAAATGGATACTCCGAAAACACTAAGAAGTAAAATAGTAATAATTAAAAAGATTTTCTGTTTCATTAATCTAAAGAGTAAAAGATTAAAAAGTTATGAATATGTAAAAACTTAGTTACCTACTCGATTATCACTGTTTTTTTGTATAAAATGCATGAAGCAATATTTTAGTTAATGGCACATTGAAGAATAATGTAAGCAATATTGTCACGATCATCATTGATCCAAATCCTTTGAATACGTTGGTTCCCATAGAAAAGAGAACGAATCCAATCAATCATGTACTAATTTGACCATCTCTGATTGCTGACCAACTTCTGTCTTTTGCATGATCTATAGCTCATTTCATACTTTTCCCTTCTTTTAGTTCTTCGTTAAGTCTTTCATATATTAGAATGTTTGCATCTACTCACATTCCTATAGAGAGGACAATAACTGCTATTCCACTCAGTGAAAGTGCATAATCTGTAAGCTTCATAAATGCCGCCAATACCGTCAAAAACGAAATCAAAACCATAGCAGTAAGAAGCATTCTTTTATATCCATACATGAAATATAATAATAGCATAATCGCAAAGAATCCTATCAAGCCTGCTCGTAATGCTCCATTTAATGCATTATCACCAAGTGTTGGACTAATTTTCTCTTCTTGCATAAGAATCAACGGTGCAGGTAATGTTCCCTCGTTTAAGGAATCAGAAAGTTGTTTAGCAGATTCCGTGGTGAATGATCAGTTGATTTCTGCTGTTCCTCCACATATTTTACTTTGGATATTTGGAGCGGTAAGTAAATTTCCTCCAACGAAAATAGCCATAGGTTTGCCTATATTTGCAGCAGTTATAGTACAAAATATATCTTTTCCTTGATCATCTAGATTGATAACTACAACAGGCTCTCCCATTTCTGAAGCACTAGAATTTGCAAATTTGAAATACGCACCATTGAGAATTTTTTCTCCATCAGTTGCTGGTACTCGTGTTTCTCTGTCTTGTACAAAAACGTCTTCAAATACATATATAGTTGCTGTAGCTCATGAAAGATTTTTTCCTTGTTTTCTTTCTAATAAACGAAACATAGTATATCCACTCAATGTTGTCCCTGTACTTTGCGTAAGTACACTGTTGCTTTGTGGATAAATAGTTGTGTAATTACCCTCGATAAGACCATAAATTTTGCCTGTGACTGCATCATTAAGAAGTTTTGGATTATTCTTATACATATCAGGTAATTGGTCTAATGTATTTCCCGTATACTTGTTATAATAAATATTTTCTGACATTCTTCCCTCAAGTGTTTTCTGGATATTTGTGGGATCTTTTGTTATCTCGGTAAGCACCTGAGTAGCTAAAACCTTTCTCGCTGCGACACTCTCTTTGGTAGGTTTTTGTGGATTCTGAAGTTTAAATTCAAGTTCAAGTGTTTTCCCGATTAATCCTTTCGCCTGATCGAGATCGGCTATACCTCCTATCTCTACGACAATATAATTTTGATTGTCAAGTGTCTGAATATATGCCTTATAATCACTTACTCCAAGTTTAGAAATTCTATTATCGATATTTTTCATAATAATAGTTTCTATTGTCTTTTTTATGGCAGCAAGCTCTGTAGGATCGGTATATACTTTTTCATATTTATCATAAGAAATTTTGTAGACCAATTTTGTACCTCCTGATACATCAAGTCCTTTTCTAAAATGAGATAACCCATTTGTTGTAAGGATAAAATTTCTGGTTCCTGTTTGTGCGTTAAATTCTCTTCCTACGAAGAAAACAAATATCACTGACACAATAAACAGTGCTATAAAAACCATTTGTTTACTAATTTTCATCTGCTACTATAAAGGTAAATAAAATTTCTGAAATAACAAAAAATATTTTGGACGCTATTTTCTACTTTTTTATGAGCGTAATACAAGATGAAATCACATATCTATGGCGTGCATGCTAATCATTCCCTTTTTCTTGATTCTAGCAATTATAAATAAAATTTGACAAATATTTTTTTCTGGATATAATATATTTGTTTACTTTTATTATTTTTATTTAAACAAAATGAAAAAAAAATTATTGAGGTATCTCAGTGTTATTATTACTGGAATAGTAATAGTAAGTACTATGGTTCCTTCTTCTTTGGTATTTGCTACAGCTATTGATGGCGATATTGATACTTCATTTACGATTGGAAGTTGATTTGATGGATGAGTTCTTACAACTTTAATCCAAAGTGACCACCACATTCTTGTGGGATGAGCATTTAGGTATTATGAATGATGACAGTATTCTCCTAAATTAATTCGTCTTATGCCCGATGGAGCACCAGATTGAAATTTTCATGTATGAAATGGATTTAATGGGTCTGTGAATGCCTTAGTAATTGATGCTAATGGATATATTATTGTCTGAGGAGATTTTACTGGGTATGACTGATATGCTGTCAATCATATAGCTCGTATACAACCTAATTGAAATTTTGATAGTACTTTCAACAATGGATGATCTGGATTTAATGGATCTGTTCACGCACTAGCCATTGATGGTAGTGGACGTATTCTTATAGGATGAAACTTTAGTTCATATAATTGAAATACCACCAATAATATAGTTCGTATTAAGTCTAATTGAGGTATTGATTGAGATTTTTATATGTGAAATGGATTTGATGCAATGGTCAATGCTATAGCCATGCAAAGTAATGGAAAAATTATTGTAGGGTGAGCATTTAAACATTATGACTGATGAACCGCTAATAACATAGCTCGTCTTCGTTATCCTGATTGAGCGCTTGATAGTTTGATGTGAACTGGATTTAATAAAGACGTCAACTCGCTAGCAATTGATAGTAATGATACAATTTATGCTGGAGGACAGTTTAATTCATATAATTGACAATCTACACCATATATGGCTCATCTTATGTTTGATTGAAATCTTGATGGTGGATTTAATAATGCTAATACAGCCTGATGATTTGATGGGCCTGTGCTTGCGATAACACTAAAAACTAATGATGATATCTTTGTTGGATGATGGTTTACTAGTTACAACTGAATAAGCTTAAATTCAAATCATATACTCCGTATTGATGGCATGTGAAATGTTAATACTAATTTCACTACATGAACTGGTTTTAGTAATGGGGTAACATCTATATCTCTACAGGACGATGGTAATCCTATTGTAGGATGATGGTTTACTAACTATCAATGAACAACTACAAATTATATAACAAAATTGGTAGCAAATACGGTATATGGTGGTGGATCTAGCGGTGGTTGAACCCCTAACTGACCTAGCGGTAGTAGTGGTTGAGGTAATATTACGTGAAATCTCCGATTAAGCATCATCACAACTACTTGATCGTGTGTATATGGTACTTCATTATATATTGGTGCACATCAATCTCAATATGCTGCATATGATATGACTGGTGATACTTTCTCAGGAGCGGGCGCATCTACTTTGTTTTCATGTAATGATACTGAAGGACTCTCTGATTGGACTATGACTATGCAGGCTAGTGGTACACTTAAAGATGGTGTAAGTGCTTTGCATGATATTCCTGCAAATAATGTATCTATGGTAGCTGCAACAAATTTTGTAAGCACTGGTCTTTGTATAACCGGTACAAATCTAAATACTTGGGGAACAATTGGTACTACTCCTGGAACAATTCTTCACAAATCTTGAAACATTGGAGATATTTGTACAATAAATTCTGATTATGTAAATTTAGCTGTTCATATCGATGCTCATCAAGCAGTTGGTACTTATACAGGAACACTTGTTTTAAATATGCCTTTCTAGGTTATATGTTATTAGCTATAAAAACTCCCTCAATCGGGAGTTTTTATTTTACTATTGTAAATATATTGCGTTAAAAACTAATTTACATTAAAATATTAAGCTTCGTATCTCACGATCTTATATTGT
>CAZTFP010000003.1:0-63528 GCA_964613015.1 uncultured Candidatus Peribacteria bacterium
GTCCTTCTACGATGAATAGTGCATTATGTTCTTTGATATCGTTTTTTGCTCGATTGAGTCCATAGAGGAGTTTAGATTTCTCAAATGCTTTGTGCTCTGCACTATTGAGATATTTTGGTTTGTCGTTGGGGTCGAGTACTCTTGCGCTGAATCCGACAATATTATTCATAGTATCGTAAATCGGAAATGTAATCCTGTGTTTGAAAAACGTATAAATATCACCTCCGGTTTGAGATTTTTTTGCGAGTGATGATTCAATCAGATCTTTGTCTACAAATCCCTTATTTTTCAATTCTTGAATCATGGTATAGTGTGAATCTGGCGCGTATCCGATACCAAAATCATGTATCATTTGGTCAGAAAGTTTCCTTTGTTCGTTAAGATATTTTTTTGCTTCTGGATGTTTTTCGAGTTGTTCTACAAAAAACTTTTGAGCGATTTTGTGGATACGTTTGATCTTTTCTTTTTCATCTTGTCGATCATCATGTTTAGTCGGATCTATCTGATATTTTGCGAGGTCAATATTTGCTTGTTTAGCCAATTCTTTTGCTGCATCCCAAAAATCTATTCTTTCTATCTCTTGCATAAATGTGATTACATTTCCTCCTTTTCCGCATCAAAAACATTTGAAAATCTGTTTGCTTGGAGATACCATAAAAGAAGGAGTCTTTTCGTTATGAAAAGGGCAGTTACCAGAAAAATTTGCACCTGCTCTTTTTAGCGGCATATATCTTCCAATAACGTCTACAATATCGACGGTGGATAAAATATCTTCAGTCAATTTGCTCATATTTTTAGCCTAAAGATTGAAACACAATAAAATCTATATCTTGGATAGCTTACGAATTTCTTTTCTGTTCGCAATAAAAAAAAGAAAGCTGGAAATACCTAGCTTTCTTATTCTCTTGCGTGTTAATGTGTGAAACGTGTTTTTATAGCAGCTTTTGCTGTTGGTTGTGCTTCGTTTTTTAAGAGGGTTGTTGTATCCTCTTGCATGTTTTTGTGCTTACCACTAATCATTCTAATACTCCATAATGCGCCAGGAATTCCTAACCCAAAACAGAATACTAAAGTAATTATTGAATACTTAATAAGGCTTTTTTTATATTGCCTAATTGCTTGAAATGCTTCTCTCATTTTTTTATGTATTTTTTTTATGCCTGTGTTTCTTGTAGGTATATATAGTAGTAAATCAATGTTTTTTTATAGGGGTGTTGTAAAAAAAGAGCTGCTTATAAAGCAGCTCAGTGTGCCTTGGTATAGGGTATTGACATTGTTTTTATAATGTCCTGTATGAAGAACATTACTTCTTTATTATATCTATTTATTTTGATAAGTCAAGTATATTTTAAAACTTTTTGTTTTATTTACTTATTGGTTGTTTCTTCTTCTATATCATTTATTATTGGTATGTCTTGACGAATATAATATAATAAGTATAGTAATTTTATTGTTTTATGTGTTTCATGACTTCTTATGGTACAAGATAAATTTCAAACATTACTCTCTATAAAAGATACATTGCAGAAATATCATGGAGCAACTAAATTGCAAAATATTCCTGAAATTATCTCTTCTTCACTGTATGCAGATCTTACTCAAAATATTGATAGCAAACTTTCTTTGGATATTACGATACGTGCTGTTATCAACAAGATTACTGATGTTCTTAATGTAGAATCAATTATGCTTCAGTTTGGTACATTTCAAGAGCAAATCAAAAAGAAACATATTCTTTCCTCTCAAAGAATGCCAGAAAATCAAAGATTGGCGTTTTATAGCAATAAAACCACTCATGAACGAGTGGAAATGCTATTTTCTCCTGAATTATATTATTTTACTCTCAATCCTACAAGCTTCAAAAAAGATGACAAACAATATAATCGCTTAGTTTTCCAAAAAGCTATGGATACGGTAGTTATTGATCCTGATTTGGTGGCAGAATCTAGTTTAGCTACGCTAGATATTGCTTTAGATCCTGATTGTCAAAATCTCAAAGATATTTTCAAAAAAATGTATCCTTTACATTATCAGGATGCTGATCAGAATAGATATACCCTAAGAATCCATGAATACGAGGGGAAATATATAGTATTTGCGGCTCATAAGATAGTTTACGATGTTCAACAACTAGCCACTAAAGGAGAGCAAAGAAAAGAGGATGTAGCATGACATATGAGTGTCTATCCTGATATTTTTTCTATGATCAGAAGAGAAGAGCATATTATTGATGGAAATCAAGAAAAACAAGAAGAATATCAAGATATAAAAAAGAAACTTCTACTCTCCATCAAGGAAATTGAATGGAATAAAAAGGAATATAGTATTCGTATCCAACAAAATGTCCAAGAAATTATTGGTGAAATAGATGCAGCAACTTCTGCGAAAATATTGGCAGATAAATTGTATCATTTATATAAAATCACGTGAAAACACAGTGAAAACGATAAAAAGCTTTTGGATGCAAGTATGAGAAGCTTTACCCAAAGAATAGCACAACTTATAGGTATTTCTTCCCGTACTCAATTACATCTTCTTAAACTCAATGATGTACTAGATGACCAAAACCTGAATTTAAAACTATTCTATACTCAAATACAGATGTTTCTTGCTGAACCCAATATCAGATATAGTAGATTTCTTGTGGCGTTTGAAAATTATTATACTGCACAGAGATGACCACTCAAAGAACCTTTTCGTACTTTTGATATGCAGATTAAACAATGTTTTGGGGATATTGATTGATTGAGAAAAAAAGATCCACAGTCAATTATGGCCAAAGCTGCAGTTATTATTCCCCTCCAAAGAAAATTTCGAGAAAGCTATACCTGGGAACATGCATATAAACTTTGAGATATTTCTCTTGATGAGCTTCAGGAAAATCTTTCTGATGTATCTTTAGATATAATGCTCAAAGAAAAAAACCCCTGATTATATGATGCTATTTTCCCCCTTATCAACCAAAAAAGAGCTACGTTTTCTTTAGATTTTACCAAAGTGCAGCTCAATCATTTTTTTGATGAACTAAATGATCTTGCTTTATTACAGTGAACTATAGATCTCCTTGATGGTATGTTTACCTAATTACTTTATGTAGAAAAGATATAAATTTTCTTTGCTTAATTTTTTTGCTACTGCCTTCACGTCTTCGAGTGTAAGACGTTTATATTTTTTCAAAATTTCAGGAAGTGTTTCTATTTTTTTATATATCAGATATTGGTTTCCGATAAAACTTGCCATTTCATCTGATGATTCTATTCCCATTTGGATTTGACCTTCGTTGTATCCGATTGCATTGTCAAATTCTTCTTGCGTGATGTTTCATTCAGCGATATATTGTATTTCTTCAAATATTTTTTCTACACCAAAATCAAATCTTTGTTTATCTATTCCTGCTCTTATAATAAATACTCATAAATCTTCCTGACTCATATGACTTCCTTTGATATAATAACACAATCACTGCTTTTCTCTTATATTTTGGAAAAGTCTTGATGACATATTTCCTCAGAGAATCGTTCCTAATACATTTGCTGCATACCTACTATCATCATCACCTTTGAATCCTGGTGCAGATATTACTAGATGTGACTGTTCGTTCTTTTGTTCATACCATGCTGTATGTTCTTTCGGTAATGTTTGGATAAATATCGGTTTTTCTCATGTTTTCTGGGTAGGGAGATTGGCAAATTCTTTGTTCAATTGGTCTATAATATCTTGTTTATCAATAATTTTTCCTGCAACCATAATGATGAGATTGTCTTTGGTATAGAGTTGTGCTTTGTGATCAAAAAGCATTTGTTGGGTGAAAGCATTAATATTGTCTTCAGTACCTACAATTGGTCGTCCAAAACTATTGTCTCCAAGATAGTAACTTTGCCATTTTTGCATGACCATTGCCATGGGATTGTCTTCATACATCTTGAGTTCTTGGATTACTACTCATTTTTCTCTTTCGAGTTCTTCCGTATTGAATTTGGCGTGGTTCATCATATCTGCTAGGACATCGATTGCTTTATCGATAAATTCGGGAGCACATTTGACATAGTAACCAGCAAATTCATCTCCGGTGTAGGCATTAAATTCCCCTCAAAATTTGTCTACTGCTTCAGCAACTGCTTTTGGGGTGGTGTACTTATTTCCACCTTTAAAAAAGAGATGTTCCAGAAAATGACTAATTCCGTTATTTTCTTTGTTTTCATAGATACTTCCTGCTTTACACATAATTTCTATAGTCACTGAATTAATATCTTCAATAGGAGCAAAAATCACATCAATTCATGCAATAGGTTCGATAGTATACTTCATAATTACCCAATAAAACGATAAAATCTCCTTAAAAGGACGAATGATACAACGAATAACTATTCGGCGGTGAATTGCAATACTTTGCATATGAAAAATAGCCCATATAGCGTAGGTAATAAGCTTAAACTTGTATTTTATATTATATACATATATTTTTATAAATTGTATTGACAAATTAACTATTGTGAGTATAATCCGTTTGTAAAAATTTATTCTTTGTCCCCACTGATGAGTGTAGCATCAACAACAAAAACAAAGATGTTTACAACTGTAGTCCTTAGTTTTGTGGCAGCCTTAAGCGTATTACCGACTTGGGCAAGTACCACCCCAGGAATCGTGCCTATTCCTACAGTCAGTCCTGTTGTGTCAACGCAATGAAATCAGCCAAATCAAGATCTTTGAGAACTTCGAACAAGACTTAGACAGAGGTTTTCTTGAATAACTACAGAGGTTCGTTCTTTACTCGATTGAACTCCTGTCACCACAGTTTTTTCTACCGGAACAACTCCTGTTGGAATATCTGTTCGTACAATTGATGTTAGTCAAGGAATTTGAGTCGAACCCACGATTTCTCGTCAGGATTTTTTTGTTGATATAGCCAATGATCCCTATAAAACATATATAAATAGATTAGCCGCTTATGGTGTACTTACTTCTACGCAGAAGTTTTTTCCTCAAAACTATTTCCGTATAGAAGATTTTATGGTCGTATTTGGCAAACTTTATAAAAAAACAATTCCTCAGAATATTTTTAAAATCACTTCTCCTGATGGAATAATGACCAAATGAATACTTCAACAGATTATAAATGGACTTCCTGATGTTGAAGATGTCGATATAAATGGTAATCCTTATGATAAGCTTATAAGGGCAGAATGATCATATTATCTTGTGCGTATGTTTGATGTACCTGCTTTAGAAACCAATGGTCAGTCCCTTCCTTCCGTGGGGGATGCTTTTACCGATATTGCTAATAATCCTTTTGCAGATGATATTAATACTTTGGCTAGTCTAGGTGTCCTCAATACTTGAAGTCCTAAATTTTATCCTGACAACTATATTCGTCATTATGATTTTGTTATCTTGTTTATTAATGCACTTTTGACTTCCAAAAACGAATCTTTACCTATTGCTTCCCTAAAATTCCCCTATGCTGATGTTGATTCTTCAGCTTCATATATTCCCCAGTTGATTTATGCTACTGATCGTGGTCTTATTGACTATATCACTACCAGTAAGTGAGGACAATTGTTTTTTGGACCTAATGATTTTATCACCAAACATGAAACATATAAGATACTTGCCAAGGCAACGAATGTTAAATACATATACGATCAACAACAAGCAGATCAACAACAAATATCAAGGGCTGAATTGGCTAAATTACTTGTGGATAGCTTTCAATTTCAACCAAAACATATTTCTTCTGATGTACTTTCATGAACCACCTTGAATACAGGAGATATGTCGGTTTTGGTGAAATTAAAAACACTTCTTTCGATGTTGTAATATGTATCCTCTAAACCTTTTGTTTCTGAATCTACTATTTTTATAGTCCCGAGGTATTATATACTAACTTGGGACTTTTTTTACTCGTATGTAATATGTATTCGTGAAATTGTCCTAAAATTTGACAAAAGTATATGTTCTAGGTATACTTGATGTAACTTACCTATTTGTCAGTTAAAATATTTATTTACTGTTCTTATTATTATGAAAAAAACATTTCATACTCTTCATCATCATGTGCTTCATCACATCAAAAAGCATCATAAAAAATATCTTGTTGGATTGTTTGGTGGTTTTGCTGTAGTAAAACTTTTTGCACTTGTACTTTGACTTTCTGTTGTAGAATATACCAATACATCAACCTTTGCACAATTGGCAAGTGGATGTGTACTTACTGGACAATATTATACAGGACAATATCAAACTTGAGGATATCTTACCGGACAGATTATTACTGGACAGATTCTTACATGATGAGAACTTACTGGATGTATTACATTATCATGATATTGGACTTGAGGTACTTTGGATGATTCTGGTGTACTTACTGGTCAAACTCGAATAGAAGAAACTCAGACGGGATGTGTTCTTACTGGTCAAATACTTACGTGAGGACAA
This sequence comes from uncultured Candidatus Peribacteria bacterium, assembly GCA_964613015.1. GTDB lineage: Bacteria > Patescibacteriota > Gracilibacteria > Absconditabacterales > Absconditicoccaceae > CAJBLF01. Next base: position 6,436 of record CAZTFP010000003.1, read on the forward strand.
CTTACCGGATGATATATAACGGGATATTATCTTACGTGATGATATTGGACAGGAGGATATATCACCTGATGTCTTACCAATACAGGAACTACTCAAACAGGAAATACTCAACAACAAACCAATATTTTATCGTGAAATGGTGTCTGTGAATCTGGAGATATTATTTGGAATCTACCTATTTCGTGATCTGTTGTCAGAAATATATTCCCTATACGTTGGGCATATTCATGAATAGATTGTCTTTCTGGATTATCGCTTCAACTACGAGATCACAATAGTCAACGAATCACTTTGAAAACACTTGCTTCTTGAACTACATGATATGACTTTAATTCTGCATCACTCTATAGTTTCCAACAATCAGGATTTTATCATATTATCTGAACAGGTACGAGTGGCCAATACTATCTCTATACAGGAATTGCTACCTGAACATATTCGCGTTTGTTCTCTTGATATATGTTGAGATTCATTACATCAAATCAAACAGGAATCGCTCAGACAGCTTCTTTTGTTATAAATAATCAGCTATCTACATTGACATGAATAACTTTACTTTCTAACTGATTTGCTACGTGATATCTTTCACTTAGTGGGTCTGTGGTTTTAAATTTTATTGCTGATCAACAGCTTACATGATTACAAGTAACTTTATGATGAGGTAAGCTTCCTACCAGTTCTGTGATTTCATGATTATCTTATACCTATACATGGATTCTTTCTTCATGATATACTGAAGGTCCATTAGCTGCAAATATTATTTTTACTAATGGTATCTGAATTACCGGAAATATCTTATATACATGATCACTTGTTTTTGATACAACATTTCCGATTGTTAATTGATTCGTTTTCACTTCATATACAGGATGAGTAGCTCTCAATTTCTCTTGATCTGAACCTGTAAGGTATACTATCACTTATTGAAAAATAGGATGAACCTCTCTAAGTGGTAGTAGTGCCGACTATTTGACTGCACAACAATTTACTTTCTCATGATTAGAAACAGCTCAAACATATATCTTTACTATGAATGTGTATGATAGAGCTGGAAATAGTAGATTAGTGACAGGTGATGTTTTACAAACCAGTTTATGAACTATTTTGTCCCATACATTTATTGTCCCCCTTGCTACTACAATCCAAGCAACAGTAGTAACATGAAATTTATCGACTTTAGCTGTTGTATTCAAAGCTGAAATAGAAAAATTTAATGTGTGCAAAAACGCTTTGAGTTATACTCCTATACAGCTCGATGTAAGAGGTAATAAATTTGTTTTGCAGATGCCTATGTTTCAACAGTCACAAATAAAAACTCTTGTGAATGCGTTTACGTTGTTTGTACTTGATAAAATTAAAAATAATGCTGGTATTACTTCAGATGAAATAACAGAAATCACTAAGAAATTTGATAACTTCTTGATTATATTAAAACTTCTTAGAGATGATAATGATTCATGTAAACAAAATCTCTCTAATTATCATATTAGTCAATTTAAAAATGTTTTGGAGGAATTCAATATTGGTTTCTAATACTTCATTTATCCAATACAGTAAAAAATCAGCTTACTTTTTAGGCTGGTTTTTTTCTTGCTTTGTTACTTCTGAATTATTGTACCTCAATACTTCTTTCATTTTCAGAAATTTTTTTTATGTGAAGTGTGGTCGAATTTTTGAAGGGGAGTTGATCAATGAATTTTGGTCGTTCGATGACAATGTATTCAAATTCATTTATCTGATCGATGATTCATTTTTCAATAAGCTCACTAAATTCTTTGATCCTATACATATCTATGTGAAGGAGTTTTGAATCATACACGTTAAGATAGGCATAGGTAGGACTCTGAACATGATGTTGATTCAGTCATAATCCTTGAGCAAATCATTTGGTTAATAATGTTTTACCTGCTCCTAGTTCTCCGTGTAATAATAAAATCTTATGTTCTTTTGCGAGATCTATTCAAAATTCTATCATTTGTTCTGGAGTGGTGATTTTTTGCATGGGTATACACTATTTGTAAAATATTATTTTCAAATTTTTCTTTCTTTGCATATCTTCCTTTGTCAATGGAGAAGCCAATAAATGTTCCTTTCTCGATAAAGAGTGGTGAGAATCAATTTATCTTTCTTACCTTGTGTTTTATATCGAAAAATTTATATATATCAATATTTATTGCTTTTGATGGTGTATGAAGTTTTTTCTTATCGATGGATCGAGTTTTTTGTATAGAGCGTATTATGCATTTCCCTCTATGAATGATCAAGATGGACATAATATAAATGTTGTCTATGGCTTTTTTCGCATGTTGATGAAAATCTTCCAAGAAAAACCAGATTATTTTGTTATTACTTGGGATTCTCCCGTCAAAACCTTGAGACACGAAGAATATACAGAGTATAAAGCAAACCGCAAAAAAATGGATGATGATTTTAAACATCAGATTCCTATCACACAAGCTATTGTCGAACAATTATGAATTCCTAGTTTAGTCGTACCCACCTATGAAGCCGATGATATCATTTATACTTTAGCGATGAAATATAAAGCTGATACAACCATGAAGATAGATATCTATTCTTGAGATAAAGATTTGAAGCAACTTTTGGATGTAAATGTCTTTTGTGTGGATTCCATGAAGGATATAAAAACCACTACTGAACTTTTTGTTAAAGAATATGGTTTTGATCCGATATATATTTTGGATTATTTAGCTCTCGTTGGTGATAGTGCTGATAATATCAAATGAATCCAATGAATCTGACCAAAAAAAGCATCTGACCTCGTTCAAAAATATCAGACTATTGATAATATGTATCTCCATATCGACGAAATTACCTGAGATAGTAAACAGAAACTTATTGATGGAAAAAAAGATGTCTATATGAGTAGAGGATTGATTGAATTGAAACCTATCACGGAGATAGAAAATACTGACCTTTCGGATTTTGTGTTGAAATTGGATTTTCCTAAATATAAAAAAGTACTTGTAGAGCAATATCATTTCAACTCATTTGAGAAAACTTTGGATGAATTGAAAAAGAAGTTACAGAGTCCGGTACAAAATGGGTTGTTTTAAATTATATGTTTTTGTTGTAAATCTTTGTGAAATATATATTTATACTGCGTTAGTTTTTATTTACCATAGATATTCTATGAAACGTAAACGATTATTATTTCTATTACTATTTGCTGCATTTCCTAGTTTTGCGGCTTATCAACAACAGGGATTCAGTCAATTTCAAGAACTTGATGGAAATATAAATTTCTTCTGTACGGGGCAATGTTTTGCTTTGATTGGTCCTATGGTATGAAGTGATTATATTTCGCTTAATGGTACTTTGCAAGGAAATGGAATTATCTGATATGGTTTTCTTGTTGGACAACAAGTAGCTCCTGGTGAAACTATCCACATTAATTGAGAAACCATACTCAATCAACAATTTATTTTCGCTAAAAATCAATATTATGATCAGATACCACCAGGAGCTCAAGTTATTATGGTAGTGCAAGGTGCTGTGACGTGAAATCATGTAAATATGGAATTTTGAGCTTTGTCCTTTTTCGATAAATTTGCAAATTGATTCAGACAGGCTTTGGAATATAGAGAATATAATCCGAGAACGATTAACTTTCTTGAATGACCTATGTGGAATGGGAAATTCATCAATCAATATTTTTTCGTATGGATCATCATACTTTTGGCTGTCGCTTTGATAGCATATCGGTTTAGCACTGAGCGTAAGGATAAAAGGAATTCGATATTGTTTGGTGCGGGGGTCTTGATTTTTTTCTGGATATTCTTTGATTTCTTCAGTACGAATAATCAAATCAAAATATACAAGCAAACAATGTCTGCTACCAATATCATGGAAAATGGCAGAGTAGGCAGAAATTCAGATTTCTATACCTTTTTGGATTTTATAAAGACCAAGGTACCTAAGTGATCCCAATGATCTTTCATTGCTCCCTATCCTTATAATTTCGAATGAAAATATCATATCTATCCTGATGTGAAGTTTAATATCCTTACATGAGTAAAGTATATCTTCTATTATAATTCTTATGGTGCTCAAGCACCATTTAACTTCAAGGATCCGATATATGCTAATGGCGTCTTGACGTGGGATACTCTTAGCTTTCCTGTACAAGAAGAAATTGTCCGGAAACCTTATGCAAAAATTTATATTTTAAAGAAATAAACGATGATACTTATTCCTATATTTCTGGCATTGTTCACCTGATTGCTTTTGTTGTGGCTCTGTGACCAGCATAAATATCTCAATATCTTTGAACAATTGGTGCTATGATTCGTCGCAGCACTTGCTTTGTTCGTCTTTGAATTATTTCTGCAAGGCATACTATTGAATCATCTCTCCTTGCTCTTCCCTATCATTACCTTTGCTGTTTTACTTGGGATATTCATATACAAGAGCACTAAAAAAATATGATATATCAAAGGAATAATCGATTCCATCAAAATTAATTTTATCGACATCTGACAACAGTTCTCTTCTTTGAAATCACGGAAGAAATATCTCTCCATTGCTATCGTGGTCTACGCTTTAGTAAAAGTGGTTATGGTGTTTTCCATCAATACCCATACACCTACTTTTGATGAAGATGCTGTTGTCGGATGGGATATGAAAACCAAAATATTCGCAAGTACTCAAAGTTTAGTTTTAGATAAATCAAATCCAGAGTATTTCGGGACTGATTATGGAAGATATCCATTTGCAGGTATTACTGATACATATTTTCTTTTGCCATATGGTGGTTTCGTTAATGGGCTTAGTAATATTATTTCTGCATTGATGTATATCTTTGCGATCCTTCTCTTGTTCGGAATTTTTCTCAGAAAAACAAATCTTTTTGTAGCTGTGCTCAGCTGATATGGGTTTATTTCACTCCCTTTTGTTTTTATTCATGGATTCGGTTCTTATCGAAATTTTCCTGCAGGCATATTTCTCTTTATGTTCGCCTTTTATCTGATTGACCAGCTATTCCATCTAGAAAAAGACTATTGATGAAATACCAAAATACTTCTACCTATTATTTTGGTATGATTCCTTTCCAGCGTCACGAGAAATGAATGAGTTATGCTTACAGGAATAACATTCTTATCAATCGTCATACTCTATCATATCTTTAAAAAATGAAAGTTAAAAGAATTTAGGTGTCAATTATGGCCATTGATACCTGTTTTCATCTGATATATTATCGAAAAGATCATTTTTAGTTTCTATCCTATGTGAACAGTATTGAATACGTGAGGAGAAGTAAATGCTAATCTTGTGAATGCTTTTTTCACCAATATCAGTCAGCCTGGAGTCTTTATGGCACCACTCCAACAGATGTTCTATCATCCTGATTATATCTTGTTGTTCCCATTATTAGTGATAGCATTGATACTATTCATTGTTAAATATAAGAAGATGAAAATGATATGGATCATGCTTGCAGTAACGATATTTCTTATTTTCCTTTTCATGTTTATCTTATATGCCAATGTACAATCATTATGATTATTAACTCATTATGCCTTTATTAGATATCCAGTGAGTATTGTTTTGTTTTTGATATATACTATAGTTTATGTTATTTATATTGGTACAAAAAAGGATTATGGACATTGATTATAATCAACGATGGGATCAGCAAAAGCAATCTCATTCTTATCATCCTTCAGTTAGATTGAGAAATAGATTTATCCTTAAACAATTACAAAGGCTATCTTTTGTAAGCCTTATAGATGTCTGATGTGGTGATGGCTATCTTTTGTCTCTTATCAAAAATAATTTTCTACATAAACATTATGCATGAATCGATATCTCTGATGAGATTATTTCGCAGAATACAAAAAAATATCCTTGAATAGTTTTTTCCAAATGAGATTTATGAAAAAAGATAGAATATATCGATGTTTTCTATGATGTTGTAGTGTGTAGTGAAGTCATTGAACATATCTCGGATTGGAAACAAGTCATAGAAAATCTAGCAGCGTTAGTTGCCAAAAAATGATATCTTCTTCTGACGACCCAATCTGGCAAAAGATATAAAAGCGATATGAATATATGACATTTGAAACATTTTACCTTATCTGAACTTGAGAAGGAATGTGCTATATATTGATTACAAGTTATTCAATCATATAAAAAAGGATATCCTTTTTACAATCTCCAGAAACGATTGTATGAAAAGATAGAGAAAAAGGCGAAAAAAATCCAGCAATCTAAAATCACTTTTTTCGGTAAACTATTATTTACTCTCACCTATTATTTATTTTTATTATCTATCAGATCCAAAAGATTATGACCACAAATATTTATGGTTTTGCAAAAAAAATCGTAAGATTTTATATTGTGTGATGATTAGCCTTATTGTGAAATATGCTTATCACTTTCTTTGTAACCGATACGCTCCATTATTCATATAATAGCTCTCTTCTGTTTGTTTTTATATTTAATGTGACTGCTGTATTCTATCTTCAAAAATATTTTACTTTTAAGAATACCAAAAAACAACAAACAAGAAAGCAAGTAATATATTTTATGATATTGCTGGTTGCCATTATGCTCTCATTAAAAATTCTGGTACCTATCTTTAATCCCTATATCAATAATTATGCTGTAAGCACCTTGATTGTTTCGTTTATCATCACTATCATCAACTTCTTAATCCAGAATTTTTTAATTTTTAATCATACTTATGACAAGTAAATTCATCACGGTTGTGATCCCGGCGCTTAACGAATGAAAAGTGATTAGATATCCTATAAATACGGTGTTTCACGCTTTTGAAAAATATCATTTGAAAGGTGAGTGTCTTATTATGGATAGTTCAACAGATGGATGAATCACCCAAAAAGCTGCAGAAGAACTTTGAGCTAGAGTGATTAACATACCAAGACAATGACTTGGTAAAGCATATATTGATAGCATTTCTTATATAAAAGGTGATTATGTCATTATGGGAGACGCTGATGGGACCTATGATTTTATGGAAATGGATGGCTTCATCACAAAACTTGATGCAGGATATGATTTTGTTATGGGAAGTAGACTCAGAGGGAATATTCATAAATGAGCTATGCCCTGGAAAAACAGATATATAGGGACCCCATTGCTTACGTTTTTTATCAATCTCTTTTTTAGGGCGTGAATCTCTGATTGTAATAGTTGATTGAGGGCATTAACTAAAGCTGCGTTTATTAAAATGCAAATGGAATCACGATGATGGGAATATGCATCAGAAATGGTGGTCAAAGCAAAACTTACTCATATGAAAATGTGTGAACTTCCTGTAAGTCTATTGGCTGACCGTGAATGAAGGAAACCGCATCTCCCTGCTTATGCAGCTGGATGGGCTAATCTTAAATATATTATGCTTTTGGCTTCTGAATTTATTTTTTTGAAACTTGGGGCAATAATATGATTTCTAGGTATAATAATATTGCTTTCACAAATACTGGGTCCGATAAATTTTTTGTGAAAAACATTTTGAACGTTCTATCTTTTCCTCTGAATCCTCTTACGAAATATATGATTTTCTATCTTCCAGATGGGAATACTGACACAGAATTTTTCTTATCTCAATAAATTCAGAATTACAAAAATAAGTAAACGAGTTGCCAATGTTTTTACTTTCGAAAGATGATTGGTGTCCTGATGAATTTGAGTTTTGATATGATTTTTTATGGATTTATGAGTCCTTGTACATCGGATACAAACATGAAATATAGATATCATTTCATTTAGGATCTGATTATATGCGTTATTTTTTATGATTACATGAATTCAGCTTATCTATTTCAGTTTTCTCTTTTATCTTTTTAATAAACATAAAAACTAATGAAAATCCTTCTGACGTGATGAGCGTGATTTGTCGCTTCCAATATAACTAAATTTATGCTTGAACAATGACATTCAATCATTGCTATAGACAATTTTGCCTTATGAAAAAAGGAAAATATCGAAAAATTTCTTGCACATCCGAGCTATCAATTCGTCGAGGAAGATTTATTACATCTAGAAAAAATACAAATGTATTTTGAGTGAATCGATCTTGTTATCCATTTGGCTGCTAATAGTGATATTTCCAAGGGTGCTGAAATAACTGATATTGATTTGAAAATATGAACGATAGTTACCTATAATGTCCTTGAATGTATGAGAATCAATAAACTCAAACAAATCATTTTTGCTTCTTCGAGTGCTGTTTATGGAATAGCCCCCAAAGTCCCTACCTGAGAAGATGATGGTCCGTTGTTTCCTATATCTCTCTATGGTGCTAGCAAACTTGCTTGTGAAGCTTTGCTTTCATCATTTGGACATAATTATGGTATCCAATGATGGATCTTCAGATTTGGAAATGTGATAGGAAGAAATTCCACTCATGGAGCCGCTTATGATTTTGTGAATAAACTAAAAAAAGATCCTGCTCAATTATTAATCCTTGGTAATGGTAAACAAGCCAAACCATATATTTATGTGGATGATTTAATAGAAGGAATATTGTTCTGATATACACATACAAATGATGAATTAAATTATTTCAATCTTACGCCACAATGAAAAACATCAGTTACTATAATTGCTGAATCCGTCATCCATCATATGTGATTGCAAAATGTCACTATCAGTTATAGTTGATGAGCACAATGACGAAAGGGCGATGTTCCTCAAGTGGAATTAGATAATAATAAACTCAAACAATTGTGATGGAGTCCAAAATATGATAGTGAACAGGCTGTAATTCAGGGAACGAAAGATATTGTTGATCAGATTTATTTTTGAAAAGAATTATAATATGAAAGTGGTTATCATTGCAGGTGGAAAATGAACAAGACTTTGACTGACTGATATTCCCAAACCTATGGTTCAAGTTTCTGGTAAACCTATTTTACAGTGGCAAATAGAACTTGCAAAAAGGTATGGTTTGGATGAGATCATTATTCTTTCTGGTCATTTGGGTAACGTAATAGTCGATTATTTTGGTGATTGATCAAAATTTGGCGTACATATTCAACATATGATAGAAGAATTACCGCTTGGCACTGCTTGAGCCGTAAAACAGTTAGAATCTTTGCTTACCGAAAGATTTTTTGTATTCTATGGTGATACTATCATGGATATAGATCTTCAGAAAATGATGGATTTTGATAGTATCTATGCAGAGAGTTTATGAACACTGTTAGTTCATCCAAATAATCATCCTCATGATAGTGATCTTGTAGAATCCGACAGACAATGATTGATCAAAGCTTTTCATTCTAAGCCTCATCCAGCATGACTTTATTATCATAATTTGGTTAATGCAGCTCTATATATCCTTGATCCTAGAATATTTTCATATATAGAATCCAATGTCTCCTCCGATTTTTGAAAACATATTTTCCCCAAAATATTACAAGATCATAAAACATTAAGAGCATACAAAACCCATGAGTATATCAAAGATATGTGAACTTTGGAAAGATTACAGCAAGTGGAATATGATATCCTTTCATGAAAAGTTGCTAGGTTAAATATGCAAAATAAACAAAAAGCTGTTTTTATAGATAGGGATGGCGTAATTAATGAAGAAGTCGATAATCTTTCTCATATAGATGATCTTCATATCCTTCCTTGAACTACTGAAGGATTGAAAATCATCAATAAATCTGAATATCTTTCCTTGCTGGTCACTAATCAACCTATGATTGCCAAATGATTTCTCAAGGAGGCAGAGCTTGATGAAATTCATAAAAAGTTAGAATCAGAAATCGGTAAATCGTGAGCATATATCGATGATATCTATTATTGTCCTCATCATCCTGATAAATGATTTGAAGGAGAAATCCACGAATTGAAAATTGACTGTGACTGTAGAAAACCCAAAACGTGAATGATAGATCAGGCATTACAGGAATATAATATAGATATCGCACAATCTTTTATTATTGGTGACAGTACTACGGACATCCAGACAGGAAAAAATGCATGAATCAAAACTATACTTGTCAGGACGTGATATGCTGGTGACGATGGAAAATATAATGTTGTTCCAGATTTTGTTTTTAAAGATTTGCTTGAAGCATCTACCTTTATCGTTGATGATTATGATCGCTTATATAAGGAAGTGGAAGGTTTATTGATAAAAAAACCTAAAATAATATCTATCGCCGGACTTTCCCGTTCTGGAAAATCTACATTTACTCGTATATTTTCTCTTTATCTTCACGATCATAGTGTCCCTTTCCAATATCTTAATTTGGATAATCGGCTTTTGCCAAGGGATCAACGTTCTCCTACCATGACCGTAAGAGAGAGATATCAATACGATAATATTTCTAAAGACTTCGAAACCTTACTTACAGGAAAGCCTATCAAAATCAATACCTATGACGTTAAAAACAGGACGGTGAAGTTATTTACCACTGACTTTGTATATGATCCAACTTCTATTCTTATTATAGATGGTGTAGTAAGCTTGGATATTCCTTATCTGAGAAATATCTCTGATTTTAAAATCTATTGTGATATAGATGAGGATGTCAGAAAAAACCGTTTTGAAGAATTTTATATATATAAATGACTTTCTGATTCTGAAATCACTGATTTGTATCAAACAAGACAGCAAGATGAATATCATTTCATAACCCAAACTAAACAATATTCAGATTGTATTATTTACTTAAATTAGTATATTTTTTGTGTTTTATATCGTTACTTTTTTTGTATGATTATTTCTCGTACGCCCCTGAGAATAAGTTTTACTGGGTGAGGAAGCGATCTTCCTAGCTTTTATCGTAACTTTGGTGGTGCTGTAATTAGTACATCCATTGATAAATATATTTATATCACCGTGAATAAAAAATTTGATAATCATATCAGATTAAGTTATTCACAAACAGAAGAAGTTGAAAATCCAGATCAATTGGAACATAAATATGTCAAAGAGGTATTAAAATATCTGAATCTTGATTGATGACTTGAAATAACTTCTATTGCCGATATTCCTTCAAAATGATCAGGACTATGATCTTCCTCATCATTTACTGCTGGAATATTGCAAGCGCTCTATGTATATAAGTGAAAATATGTATCTCCTGAACAGTTAGCACAAGAAGCATGTATGATAGAAATAGAAAAATGTAGTGAACCAATAGGAAAACAAGATCAATATGCTGCTGCCTATGGATGATTGAATTTTATACAATTCAATTCCGATGATACGGTTTCTGTAGAGCACATTATCTGTCTCCCTGAGACAAAGAAGAGACTTTCAGAAAATTTGATCATGTTGTATACTGGTATCACGAGAAGTGCTTCAAATATTCTTGCTGATCAAAATAAAAATTTGATATCAAATGAAAAAAAACAGGAGATTATGAGAAAAATGGTACAATTGACATATGATCTTAAAAAGCAATTGGAAGATAATAATTTAAATAATTTTGGTCAAATATTGCATCAAAATTGGCTTCTTAAAAAAGAAATGTCTGGATGAATATCTAATCCTCAAATTGATGAATGGTATGATAAAGCTATGAAGGCTTGAGCTTTAGGATGAAAAATCCTTGGTGCTGGTTGATGATGATTTTTGCTTTTTTATGTACCAAAGGATAGACAAGAAGATGTGTATATAGCTTTAAATGATCTTAAAAAGGTTAAATTTAGTTTTGATACTACATGAAGTAAAATAATTTTTATTCATTAATTGTGTTTATTATGAATATTTCTAAACCTTATACTTGATTGTCTATTCAACAAAAAGTTGATTTTTCAAAAGAATATATTGAAAAAATCAAAAAAAATCTAGATATCCTTAATCATCAAGATATTGCCAAAGTCCTAAACGTTATTGAAGAAGCGTTTTTACACGGAAAAAAAATATTCATTACCGGTAATGGAGGAAGTGCAGCTACAGCCAGTCATATGGCGTCAGATTTACAGAAAACAACTCTAGGTAAAGAGCCTCATCACAAAAATAATATACATAAGTTTAAGGCTATTTCTTTGAGTGATAATATCCCTGTTATGACAGCTTGGGGTAATGATGAATGATATGAATATATTTTCTCTGAACAATTGGTTACATTGTGAGAACATTGAGATGTTGTAATCATAATTACATGAAGTGGTAATTCAAAAAATTTATTGAAAACCATAGAAAAAGCGAAAGAGATGGGTATTACTACTATAGGATTTTTATGATTTGATTGAGGAAAGGCTAAAGATATGCTTCATCATCATATATTAGTATCTTCCACGAGTTATTGACCTATAGAAGATATTCATATGATTTTTGATCATTTGATTACTTGATATTTTCAACAACAAATCAATAAAACATTTGAATAATATTCTAATAGTCTTTATCTTTTTCATTTTCCATGTCATCTATGGTTTCTGTGATACTCTGTACTTATAATGCAGAGAACTATATACGTGCGACATTAGAGAGCATACTATGTCAGAGTTATACTACTATTGAGATACTTATTTTGGATAATAATTCCAAAGATATAACTGTAGAAATTATTAAGTCATATAAAGATATAAGAATACATCTTTATCCTTCAGAAAAGAATCTTGGCCCCTATGGAGGGCTCAATTTCTTGCTAGAAAAAGCAACAGGAGATTATATAGCAATTCAAGATCATGATGATTTATGGCATCCACAGAAGTTGGCTAAACAAATAGCGTTTTTGGATAAGAATCATAGATATATCTGATGTGGAACTAAGACGTTGATGCGATATGAATGAGATCAGATGTGATTTGAATATTATCTCTGAAAAGAAAATTATTATACAATCCATCCATCGCTTGTGTTTAGAAATAATAAACATTATAGATATCCTGAAACCGTCTATATGAATGATGCCTTATTTCAAAAAAAAATCCTTTGTAAGTGAGAAAAATTGATCTACAATATAGATCAAGCCATTACCATGCATCGTGTTAGAGATGGTGCAAGTAATTATAGTTATAAGTGGTATAAGCTTACACTTAAAAATTTGAAGACAGTCATTGGTTTGCACCCCCTTTGGTATGTAATTTCTACTACGCTTTTTGAGCTTATGAGAAAAATAGTTTATCCCTTTTTATATCGTTTGAAATTTGGGTATTTGATTGATAAAATTGAGAGAGTGCCATATAGATTACAGGGGTATAAAGTAAGAAAGTATACTAAGAAAGATATTGATAATTTATTTCTTTTGGATAAGTGACTGGTATAAATCCATATATTGATTCACCATAGATTTTTGTGTAAATTTATTATCTAGCTTTATTTCTAGAATATTCTTATTTTTTACTATCCACTCAAATCATTTTTTTAGTTCTTCATAATCTTTATACGGAGCTATATATCCATTTTTTTTGTGTTCTACTAATTCTGTTACTCATCATGTATTAAATGATAATACTGGTAATCAACACGATATCGCCTCTAAAACCGTTAGGGGACAATTATCAGCTAAAGTTGGGTATAAAAAAATATCTGATGCATTAAAGTATTTTCCTACTTTCTCATGATCAACTCGTCATATCTCCCAAAAGCTATCTGATATCTTTTTGCTTGCATGATTTCATATAGTTATAAACAAATATTTCCCCTCTTTTTTATATGCTTCTATTATTTTTTTTACATATTCTAGTCATTTTAATTTACTTTTATTTCCACTTCAAGCTATACTAATTATAATTGTTTTATCTTCTGGTAATTCTAATTCATCTCTGCATTTTTTTTTGTCTTGTTTAAAAAATATATTTGTATTTATTCCGTTGTATATTGTTTTCATTTTATTGTTTGCTGTAATTCAGTCTTTTCTTAGTTTATTATTTGTTCGATTGGATACTCATATATACATCATCTTACAATTCTTCAATATTTCTTTTCTTTGTTTATACGACTTATATGTCTTATACGGAAATAAATTATTTTCTTTGTCATTTCCTGAAATTAATCGATCATCATGAACCGTCATGATTATTATTTTTTCTTTACTGATTGTTGGTAACTCTTTCCGATCAAAATATCCTCATTGGATACTGTGTAAATGGATAATATCCGCTTCTTGATAATTTTTTAAATTTTTTAAATATTTCATATTTATGTGTCAAGGTGTCATTCGATCAAATAAAAAATTTAATCCAACTGCTCATTTATATCTTATATTTTTATATAATCGAGAATTATTTGTTTTATATATACTGCTTGTATGATTATCATTTCAAAAATTATATCATACTAAAATATGATAAGAAAATGCTGTTGTAGGTAAATCATTTGTTATAGTATTAACTAATTGCGCCGCACCTGTACGTCCTGCAATAAGATTGATATTAAGAATATTTATTCTATTCATTTATATACATGTATATAAAATTATTTTTTAACTATATTTAAAAAATTTTCTGTTATATATCTTGGTAAAGGTAATTCAATTATTCTTAATATTAATGATTTAAAAAAATTTGGATAATATTTTCTGTATTTTATACACAATTTTAATGTAATTATTTTTTGTTTGTATATATTATTATGTCCTAAACTATCTCCTCTTAATCTGTACTTTATAGATACATTTTCTAAATTATATATCTTTGTAATTCTTCATATTCTAAGCCATAGATCATAATCTTCAGCCATTTTTAATTGAGGATCATAAATTCCTGTTTTTTCTAAAATTTCTCTTCTTACCATTATTGATGGATGAGCAATTTGACATGCCTGTAACATATATTTTTTTATTTCATTATTAGAAATTCTCATATTTATTTGTCATATATTTTTTCAATTTTCATCTATTTTGTATATAATTCAAGCACCAATTAATCCATAATCTAAATTTTTGTTTAAAAAATTTACTTGTTTTTGTAATTTACTTTTATCGTCTCGTATATCATCATCATCAATTCTTGCTATATAAATTCCTTTTGATTTTTTAATTCATAAATTTAATGCATTTACTAGTGTCTTTTTTTTGCTCTTAAGGTAAATAATTTTTTTTTTAAATTTAATATACATATCTATTGTTTGTCTAATATCGTTATTATTATCATCATGAATTATAACTAATTCAAAATTTTTATAACTTTGGTTAAAAACAGAGTTAATAGCTTCACAAAGCCATTTTTTGTTTGCATTATAAGTAGGTAGTATTATAGAAACTAATGGTTGCATTTTTTATGTTTTGTATAAAATTTTTTTAATAATATTTTTTGTTTTTGTTGCTTCTAGTGTCTTAATTATTATTCTAACTATCAGTAGTTTTATTTTTAGTAAACTAAATTCCCATCAATTATATCTAGATTTTTGTTGTTTACTATCTTTTTCTTTCTGAAATAATATAATTATATCTTTTTTAAATTTTTTTGGTCTATTATTTTTTTGGATATTTTTTTTTATAACAAATCAATATTTTGTTATCATAGAAATCAATGTTTCTTCTGTGAAATATAGAGTATGTGGTAAATTTCCTGGTTCATATGCCTTATATGAGTCAGGAACAAATATTAATAATAATCCTTTGTCTGTTAGTATTTCATTAACCTTTTTTAGAAAAGAATCGATATTTAATAAGTGTTCAACTACATGACTCATTATGACAAAATCGTATATATTGTCTTTAAGTTTAAATATGTCTTCTTTTTCTGCATTTAGTCATTGTTTTTTTGCAAATTCTATTGCTCCACCATCAATATCTATTCAGTAAAATTTATCATTGATATCTGATAGTACTTTAAGTACTCCTCATGAAGAGCATCCTATTTCTATAGGATTTTTTGCGTTTTTTATCTCATTATAAAAAATATTAATTTCGCTCTTTCTTTTTAATCCATGACTAAAGTGTTTTGAATTTCATTCACAACCTCGTCACATATAATCATTCAAATAAAATTCATTATAAAATTTATTTATATCTTTGTCTGTTAATCTGGGTGATTGATATATTAATCAACACCTTTTACATATTCTTTTGTGGTCAGGCAATCAATTATCGTTTTTAAATAATGTTCTAGTGTTTTTATATCATTCTCAACATAAAGGACAATCAATATATTCGAAGTCATTTAAGTGTTTTTTTATTTCTTTAAATTTTAACGTCATTAGTTTTTTTTACAAATATAAAATATAATATTTTTATGTCTCTGTTTTATAGAAACATATTTTTTTAAACAAAATAGCATTGATTTATGGTTTTTAATTTAATTAATATATAAAATCACTTTTATTTTTTCTATATTACATTTCTAATAAAGTTTATTTTCTTAATGTTTTAATTTCTTTTTTTAATAATTTTATGCTTGGATAATTAATCCCTGAAATAATAAGATAATAGATAATTCCTATAATTGTTAAATATCATAAGTTACTATATCTATATGTATCTTTCAAAATAAAATACTGATCTTTTATTAAAAAAATGAATATACATATTATTGCTATTATTGCAATGTTTTTTATAAAAAAAATTCGATTAAATGATATTCTTTGTATTTTGTATACTCTTCTAAAACTTAAAATCCATAAAATTACCCACCCTATAACTGTTCCTAATATAGCTCATTCTAATCATCGTTTAAATATTTCTATAAATGTAACCATAGAAACTACTGTTACTATTAATCATATTATAAGTACTCACGTTCTTTGTTTGACCTTCCCGGTTCCTGCTAAAACACCAAAATTAATCACAAAAAGCACATTGAAAATTAGAAATGGTCATGCGTATTTGAGTAATTCTCATGAAATAAGAAACTTTTGGCCAAAAAATATGGTCATGATTTCTGGTCATAAAACCACGAATAATCCTCATATACTGAGTGCAAAAATAGAAAAATATTTGTAGAGAGTATTTAATAATAATTCCAATTTTGAATGTTCTTTTTTCGCTATAATTTCACTAACTATCGGGAAAATTAGTGTAAGTATTGGTGTTGAAACAACATTATAAGCCATGATCATACTTAAATAATTTGTGAAGTATCCTGCAGAGATTGGTCAAAGAAGATTGATAATTAATTGCTGGTCTATTTGTACCAAAACTACTCGTGCATTGGCTGATATAAACACTCGGAATGCATATTTCAGTTGTTTTTTAAATACATATAAATCTCGAACAAATTTTCCTTGGCTAAATATTTTTTTATATTTTTTTCAAAAGAGTATGGCTCATGTTATTATTGCTGCTCAAATACCCATCATTCGAACCATACTGAAATTATTTAGTGTCAATCATTTTCCTAGCCAAAAAAAGAGTGTAAATCATAGAATTATATATATTCTTGAAAATTCTATTACGCCGGTTCTCTTTACATCTTGAAAAGAATAATAGAGTGAGTTGAAAAATTGTACAATATTGATTCATATAAAGAAGAAACAAAATGTTCTAATAATTTGTATTGCTGATGCTGAATGAAAATGGTTTATTGCAATTCGATTTGCTGAAAAATACATTATGATAGCAATTCATATGCCCAATATGAGCTGTATTACTAAACTTAGTACTATGATGGTTTTGCAATTGTTATATTTTTTTTCTAACCGATATTTTGGAACGAAATATTGAAGAGATTCTGTTAATCCTAAATCATGATAGAGTGATACAAGTATAACTAATCCATAAACACTATAGAAAATACCAACATCTTCTACAGAGAGCGTATTTGAAACAATAACCTTGATTATATATGATACCGGTGCAGTGATAATCATAAAAAAATATAACCAGAATCATTTTTTTATTAGTTTCTGTCCCAATGGTTGGTCTGCTAACAATTCTCCGTCCATATTTGTTTTTATGTTTTTAAAAAGGATTATTTTCATAAAATTCTTTCAAGGATAATTGTTTCTTATCTTTTTCAGACAATATCAATTCATTAATGTTATATTTTTGCATAATTATATTTCGGTCTATACTAATATCTTTATCATTATATAGTATTCATCCTTCACTATTGGGATTATAAAAATCATCACATTTATATGCAAATTCTGTTCCATCTTCTAATGATAAAAATCCATGAGCGAATCATTTAGGAATAAATAACTGTCTCTTATTATCTGTTGAAAGTAATTCTATTATATATTTTCCATATGTTTCTGATGCACTTCTTATGTCTACAGCAAAGTCTAGTACGGATCATTGTAAAACTCTTACGAGTTTCGATTGGGTGTTTTGTGTTTGAAAATGAAATCCTCTAAAAACACCTTTATTAGATTTGCTATGATTATCTTGTATAAATACCGTGTCTATTCCATTTTCTGTAAATTCTTTTTGATTGTACGTTTCCATAAAAAATCATCTTTCATCTCAAAAGACTTTTGGCTGTATTGTTATTATGTCTGGTATATCCTTGTTTTTTTCAAAGGTAAATGCCATATGTTCTATCTATATAAAAATGCTCCCTATAGGTAACAAAACCATATTGTTTTTCAATTGTTTTATCTTTAATTTTTTGTATAACGATTTTGATATACTATTTATCTTGTTTTTCTATTAGTATGAAAATTTCAATAGGTTTCTCGTGAGCTGCAGGTACAGGAGTCAATACTTCTGGAATGCTTCTTGGACAACTCTTATCGTCCAAATGATATTCAATCTTATGAGATAAGGAATATGCTTCTATCATTAAAGGAGACAATAATAACTTTTTTCTCTATATTTCTGATGAGCATCCGTTTATAGTTAAAACTATCGATCACTTTTTCCCATTTGATGAATACTCAGTGACAAAAAATTCCAAACTCTATAATCTCAAGAAAATTCATCCATTAAAGGACACTACTATCAAATATAAAAACGTCTATTTTTTCTGAGCTTCACTAAAATTACTTGGTATCGCTCGTGAGGAAGGTGAAAAATTATTGGCAAATCAGTTTTCTGGTGATGTATTGAATGATAATATTGCTACACTGACTAAATGATATGACTATTTCAAAACTTCCAATTATGATCTTTCCAAAAATATCTGAACTGCTAAATCATTTGTCTTCTGAAATGAAATGGTCGGTACTTGAGCTATTGCTGCTGGAATGAATTTCTATTCAGCGTATCCAATGACTCCAGCGAGTTCGTTGATTGATGTCATTGTAGAACATAAAGAGGTGACGTTTTTTCAGTGAGAAGATGAAATTGCTGTCAGTATGGCTATGCTTGGAGCTAAATTTGCTGGTAAAAGAGCTATGTGTGGAACTAGTGGAGGAGGATTTGCTTTGATGACAGAGTCCATAAGTTTTTCAAATATCGCTGAATTATGATGAGTATATATTCTTTCTCAACGTGATGGTCCAAGTACGGGTACACCAACCTATACTGGTCAATGAGATTTGAATTATGCGTTGAACGCAAGTTTTGGTGATACATACCCTATAGTAGTAGCGCCATCTACTTTTGAAGAATGATATGCTTTAATCTGAAAGGCATTGAATCGATCTGATATCTATCAACATCCGGTTATCTTTCTTATCGATAAACAACTTTCCGAATCGTATCTTTCTGTAGACAAGACTAAGCTAACTTCATATTCTATCAATAGAGGAAAACTTCAAAATACTTGATCTGAATGATACAAGAGATATCTGCTTACTGATGATTGAATTTCTCCGCTGACCTTGCCTGGTACTGAAAATGGAGAATTTATCGCTACTTCATATGAACATGATGAAAATGGTGCAACCAATGAAGATCCCATTATCAAAAAACAACAACAGGATAAGAGGTTCAAAAAATTAGAAACCTTTGTTCAACAAGAATTTACCAAGGATTTTTATGGGTACGAAATTATCAATCCTGAAGCAAAAGAATTTTTTGTAACATTTGGGGTCAATCGTTATGTGATAGAGGAGTATATAAGCTTGAAAAATTGAAAATTGAAAAATGGACAGAGTAAATATTGATTGATAATTATTAAAGTTTTACAGCCACTGGATGTGAGACTCAAAGACTTTTTGGATGCACATGTAAAACAGATTAAAAAACTTATTTTTGTAGAAATGAATTATAGCTGACAATTACAAGAGCTCATTACCAATAAATGTTGGCTCAATGATAAAAAATGGAACAATAAGATTACGCATATTAGAAAATATAGCTTATATCCGATATTTAATGAAGACATTATATTTTAACTTATCAACTCTGTAGCTCATGAGAACAAACTTAACTAAAATTCAACGATGTCCATGATGTGGTAATTTTCTTATTAATGCCGCCATCAAGAGTGCGCTCAAACAATTGAATATTCCAAAACATAAAGTAGTTATTCTTTCTGGTATCGGATGTGCAAGTAAAACTAGTCAATATATTGATGGGTATGGCTGTGAAACCCTACATGGGAGATCATTGCCATTTGCTACGGGAATAAAATTAGCTAATCCTGATTTGACGGTAATCGCTTATGGATGAGATGGTGATGGCTATGGAATTTGATTGGGACATTTTCTTCATTCCTGTAGAAGAGACATTAATCTGACCTATATCGTGGCTAACAATGAAAATTATGGTTTGACTACGGGTCAAGCATCTCCGACAACTCCACTTCACGTCAAAACTAGATCTACTCCAGAAGGAAACCAAATATTGCCATTTGATCCTAGTGCACTTGCAAAAGCTGCATGATGTGCTTATTCTGTACATATGATAGATAAAGATTTACCACTTCTTATCCAAGCTATTGTAGATGGTATCAATCACCAATGATTTTCTCATATTGATGTTGATCAACAGTGCCCTAGTTGGAGAAAACGATAAAATATGGAAAGATTTACATACTGAAATATGGAAAAATTAATTTTTCTACATTTCCATTATTTTATCCTCTATGTATTAAAAGTCTTGCTATTTTTATAATAATATTTATAATATTTTTTATAAAAACAAAAAGAATCATTTAAAAACAACACTATGAACCAAGTAAAAACACTTACTGATGCATTGATTTTGATTCAATGTGTTTCTGAGACAATTTCGGCAAAAAAGGCTGACGAATTAGACAGTTCTCCACTTAATGAACTGTTAGAAGATTTTAAACAGCAACTCAGCCAGGATATGGGATTGCCGCTTATTTATTTCTCTCCAGTAAATCCAGATTCAGAAAAAGTATCGTCTGATGAGGAACTTCAAGCAGAAAATCCTCAACTGACTCCTGAGGCTGTTCATCGGTATCAAGACCTCTTGTTGCTTGTTTAATTATTTTTGCTAACCACAAAAATCACAACTTATGCCAAATAAAAAAGAATTAAAAGCCTTAGTAGCCAAGGTTAAACGATTACAATCATCTATGAATGAAGATGAGTCTTCTTCTCAGATCCTTAGTCAGTACGTTCGTGAAGCAGAAAAATCACTCTCTGATACCAGAGGGCAGAAAATATCATCTTCACAGATTGAGATCTATCACAAACTTGAGGCTGCAGTTGGCCCCTAAACACTATTTAATTTTGTGTCTTACTATTCCTCGGTTTTCCGGGGGATTTTTTTTATTGCTTGAAAATAATTGTTCTTTTGCTAAACTTTATTATGAAGTGTGTGTTGGGAGGACTACATCTCAGTATTACTAATTATCAATAGTCCATCTTAAGACATACCCTCATTATTAATCTTTAATTATTCATTCGTTTTCATATGTTTCAAATCCAATATTCTCCCAAGCTTAGATGAGAAATTATAATTTCTGGAAGTAAAAATGCGGCTTTGCCTATCGTGGCTGCTAATTTGTGTGTTGGTAATGCTGTTACACTCCTTAATAAACCAAATATCAAAGATGTTTTGTCTATGGAAACATTAGCACAAGATGCAATTGCGAAATCCAAAGAATATTTCGATTTGACTGACGATTTAGCGAAGAAATTCAGAGCATCTATTTTGTTGATTCCTTTTGGACTTATCAAATATGGTAAAGTGAAATTTGTTTGAAGTGGTTGATGTAATATTTGAAAGAGACCATTGGATATGTTTGATGATGCATTGATGAAGGCAGGTATTAGTGTGACACAAACAGATGAACATAAAATATTTGAAGTTGTTGGTATCCCCAAAAGAAATATCATGTTACAATGATTTTCTGTGACTGCTATCGAAGCCTTGCTGACTTATCTTGCATTCGCAAATAATTTCGATTACGAAATCAATATCTATCAAGTTGCTATAGAACCTCATGTGAGAAATTTAATTGCGTTTCTCAATTGTATAGGAGCAGATATTCATCTGAATGTTGATCATAGTATTGTTATGAAACCTTCGAAAATTGATATCAAACACCATGAATTTACTATTATTTCTGATTATATAGAAGCGGGAACGTATTTTGCAATAGGCGCTGGTGCTGATGATAGTGAAATTACCATAAAGGGATGTGATGTTGATGATTTATCTGCTATCTATAGTGTTGCTACCAAGATTTGAATAGACTTTAAAATTCTTGATAAATATACTATCAGAGTCAGTTCCAAGAATAAAAAAACTTATCAGGCTGTCAAATTTGAAACGAGGACATATCCTTGATTTCCTACTGATCTACAATCTATTTTTTGAACTTTGCTTACTCAAGCGACAGGAATCTCCAAGATATTTGAAACACTTTATGAATGAAGATTTAATTATCTGACTGAATTGGAAAATCTTTGAGCAAAGATAGAAATTCTCAATCCACATGAAGCGATTGTTATTTGACCGACCAAACTCAAAGGTGGATATGTTTCTTCTACTGATCTTAGATGTGGTGGTGCTATGGTACTTGCTTGAATTATGGCACAGGGTACAAGCAATATTATGAATGAAGATATTATTGCGAGATGATATGATGATATACTTACTAAATTACAAAGTATTTGAGTTAAGATTACTGCAGTTTAATGAGACGAATTACGATACAAAAATAGCATATATTACTAACTTTATATTGTTGTTCTCTGTATCCTCATATATAGTTATTATATTGGAGCGTAAAGTTTGAACCTTACATCTTTAATTTTTTTTGCCTTTTTTGATTATGAAAAAAATAAAACGAATAGCCTTATTTACCCTATTTTTAGATACTTTGGGATTGACCATTATTATCCCTGTTCTTCCTGATTTAGTCGGATATTATCATACGAGTTATTTTATGATTTCTCTGTGATTAACACTCTATTCTTTATTTGCTTTGTTGTCTACACCAATCTTGGGAGCATTGTCTGATAAGTTTTGAAGGAAACCGATTCTTGGAGTGTCTGTATTTTCTAGTTTTTTGAGTTTTATTATTCTTCGAATCTCATGAAACGTTTGGATATATTTGGTTGCGAGAATAGTCAATGGTTTGGCTGGTGGTAATATTAGCTCTATTCAATCTATCTTGAGTGATATTGCTGTAGACCAGAAAGAACGTACCAATAATTTTTGACTTTTTGGTGCAATCTTTGGTATAGGATTTATCGTCGGTCCTGCTATAGGTGCTTTGCTTTTATCGTTTGGTATCAAACGACCATTTATTATCAGTGCTATTCTCTCTTGAATCAATCTCTTACTTATCCTGTTTTGGCTACCTGAAACTAATAAATTTCTCAATACTTTGAAAAAAATTAAAATCAATATCGTCCATATTTTCAAAGATATGTTTGTGACCAAGGAAAAAAAATATTATTTGGTATTTTTTGTTGTCAATCTTGCTATTTTGATTTATCAAATGTCGTTTACTTTGTTTCTTAATCAGAGATTTGGACTTTCTGGTGTAACAAGCTGATATGTTTTGGCTTGATTTGGTATAATTATGGCCATTAACCAATGATTTCTTCTTAAATCCTTTTGGCTCAAAAAATTCTCTGATAAAATGTTGGTGTCTATAAGTATTTTATGAATGATGGCTTGTTATGTTGGAGCATTTTTATTTAATCATATATGACCCATTATACTCTTTGTTGCTTTGAGCTGAGTTTTTCAATGAATATTTCGTCCAGTATTCCAAAATATTATTCTCTGAGATAATAAAGATATTGGTTTGATCAATGGTAATATGTCTGCTCTCATGAATCTTGCAAATATTTTCTGACCCCTTTTTGGTGGATATCTTATTGATTTAGGAATGTCTCCATTTGGTGCGGTTGCTGCATTGCTATTGATTACCTATATCTATTCCAAAAAATATCTTCACCGTTGTGTTGCCTAATTGACTTGAAAAACGATAATAAGAATTTACAATTATCGCTAATGAATAGTTAATAATGCATAAAATAAAAAAGATTCCAAAATTATTCATTCTCCATTTTTAAATATTAATTATTATTATGGTATTACGTCCCGGATGATTCCCAGAATATAGTCCAGCGGAGCAGTTGATTTTTGATCAGGTTAGAACAATTATTGAAACCAATTATCGTCAATATGGTTTTGCTCATATAGAAACTCCTGCAGTAGAAGCCAACTCTGTTCTTCTTGCAAAAAATGGTGAAGATGCAGGGAAGCAGATTTTCTGATTGTATGGATTGGCTCAAGGACAAGATGATACAAAAGATTATGCATTACATTTTGATCTTACTGTACCATTTGCGAGATATATATTAGATCGAGAAAATGAATTAACATTTCCTTTTAAACGTTATCAAATCCAACCTGTTTGGAGAGGAGAAAGATCACAAAGAGGAAGATTTAAAGAATTTTGGCAATCAGATATAGATGTTATTTGGCAGGAGACAGAAAAATGAAGTATAGGAAAAAATTTGTATTATGATGCAGAAATGTTGGTTGTGATAGCAAAAACTTTACATGAAATTGTGGCAAAATTTCTATTAAATAAACCATTTACTTTACACATTAATAATAGATATCTCCTTGCGTGATTTTTTTCTCAGTTTGATGACAAGATTGTACCTCAACTCTATAACTTGCTTGATAAATACTATAAGATGTGATTTGATGTATTTCAAAAAGAGCTGGCAGAATTGGTTTCTGAAACTGATGTAAAAAAAATACTTACTTTTGTTCAATGTGATTTTGATAGGTTAGATTCGAATCTTGTGGATAATGACAACTATCGTAAATGATATAAAGAACTACAAGAAGTGCTTCGTTTTGTTGATTGACTCAATCAAGAAAAGAAATATGCTATTGTCTGGGATCCGTGTATTATTAGGGGATTGGATTATTATACAGGTACGGTATATGAGACATTGTTTGATGATGATATTGCTTTGGGTAGCATTAGTTCTGGAGGAAGATATGAAAATCTTACCTGATATATCAATCCAAAAAAAAGTAATTATTCTGGAGTAGGATGAAGTATTTGACTTTCAAGGATGGTCTATTTAATCTTGGAGACTATGAAACCTGAACATACCACACAAACTGAATATTTATTCGTGCATTTCCCTGAAACTATACAGGATATCCTGATGCTCGCAAATAGTTTTATTAATGAAGGGAAAACTATAGAGATCTATCCATCTGCAGAAAAATTAGGGAAACAATTTGCCTATGCAGACAAAAAATGAATTTCTTATGTTATTATCTTTGGTGAATGAGAGAAATCATTGAAGAGATATAAAATCAAAAACATGAAAACAGGAGAGGAAAAAGAAATAGGCTTGTAAAATATTGAAAATTTGAAAAATGAAAAAATTATAGGTAAAAAAAGGCCCGGGAACACCCGGGTTTTTTTATTAATAAACCAAAATAACAATAATACTTGCAATAGGTATTAATATTCCTGCACAAAAGAATGCCATAAATCCTAAAGGATTCTTTTGCGTTGCCTGTTCTCCTCCATAGAGGGTTACGAGAAGCTGGATAAAAGCTCCCAAGAGCATAATAGGATGTAATTTTTTCATTGTTTGACATTTTTATTTTTGTTTATATAATTTTTCCCCTAATAATAACAACTGATTTTTTTAGTAATGCCTTGATTTTCCTTATCAACTCTATACATTTATTCAGCTTAGAGCTAAACTATAAAGCTTTATGTTGTACGATATTTACTTCTTAACGTTAGTTTAAAATATGTCATTACTTCAGTTTGTTGTTATTCTTTCTGCTGTCGTATTCATTTTGTTTGGACTGGATCTCTATAAACGCAAAAAAATGAACATTCTTCATTTTTTCGTGTTTTTTGTTGGAGGAGGAATGCTTATTCTTTTTGCTTTCAATCAAGAACTTTTAAATCAATTTGGTAAATTCTTTGGTGTAGCAAGAGGTGCTGATTTGCTTGTTTATGTCTGACTTATTCTCTTGTCTTATTTTTATATAGATGTACTCAATAAACACACTAAAGATAAATTTCAATTAACCAAACTTATTTCTCAGACTGCTATCGATAATTGATATACTACCAATCAAGAACAAATATTACATCGACACAATAATGATGAAAAAGATGATTTTATATTTAATATCAGAGTATATAATGAAGATAAAGCTGTTGGCTCGGTTATCGATGAAATCATTGCGGCAGGATTTAGAAAATTGATTCTTGTAAATGATGGTTCGAGTGACAATAGCTTACGTGTACTTCAAGAGAAAAAGAAACAATATCCTAATAATCTTATTATTATACTTGATCATACCATCAATAGATGAGGTGGTGCAGCTAATCAATCGGGATATAATTTCGTAAAAAAATATGGTGATGAACTCAAAATCAAATGGTTTGTTGGTTTCGATTCTGATGGTCAAATGGATGTCAAAGACATGGAAACCTTTATATACCAAATTCATACTGATCAAAAACTTTGATTGGATGTTGATAATAAAAAACCAGATTTATATCTTGGGTCGAGATTTATTGAAGGAAGTAAGGTAGACAATATGCCATGATTTAGAAAAACTATTCTTGCTATCGCAAGATTGGTAACGAGAATCTTTTATGGAACTAATGTTACTGATCCCCATATTGGATATAGAGTTATTTCTCTTCCTGCCTTGAGAAAGTTTATTATCACTGCTGATGGTATGCACTATGCCAATGAGGTAAATGAACAAATTAAAAGACATCATATGAAGTATAGAGAAATACCTGTACATATAAAATATACTGAGTATAGTCTCCAAAAGGGACAAAAAAACTCCAATAGTCTAAAACTCGCCTCGGAAATGATTTATAAAAAAATATTTTTTAGATAATTACTTATTAGAAAAATGATAGACTTAAAAGAAGTGCGTGATGATATCACGTGATATAAACTTATTTGTAAAAATAAGAAGAAGGATATAGATGTAGATCTGATTATTAGACTGGATGATGAAAGAAAGGAATTCCAACAAAAAATTGATGAATTGAAATTTCAACAAAGACAACTGGCTGAAAAAAAAGATTATGAATCAGCTAAGGCGCTCAAAGGGGATGTTCAATTATTGGAAGATTCATATAATAAAGTAGAGGAAGAATTAAATATTTTGTTATTGAATATGCCAAATTTCTACCATCCGAATACGCCTATAGGAAATGATGAAACAGAAAATGTAGTTACTAAAACAGTCTGAGATTTACCAAATTTTGATTTTCCTGTTAAAGATCATGAAGAACTTGGAAAAATGCGAGATATCATAGACAAAGAAACTGCAGCTATTGTTTCTGGGGCTAGATTTGCTTATATTAAATGAGATTTAGTACTTATGCAGATGGGAATAATTAAATTTGTATTTGATACATTATGAAATTCAAAAGTTATTCAAGGAATAATCAAAGAAAAAAAACTTACCATAAAAGATACTCCATTTATTCCTGTTCTTCCTCCTGTTATTATGAGTATGGGAGTTATGGAAAAGATGTGAAGGTTACATCCTATGGATGAGAGGTATTGCCTTCATGAAGATAAACAGGTGTTGGTATGAAGTGCAGAACATACTATGGGGTCTATGTATATGGACCGTATGTTTGAAGAAAAAGAATTGCCTGTTCGTATGATAGGATATTCTACAGCATTCAGAAGAGAAGCTGGAACATATGGAAAAGATGTAAGAGGTATTATCAGGGTTCACCAATTTGATAAAATGGAAATGGAAATATTTTCTACTCCTGAGACATGATGAGATGAACAGGAACTTATTATAGGATTACAAGAATATATGATGCAAAAATTAGGTTTGCCTTATCGTGTGGTAGAATGTTGTACAGGTGATATGTGAGATATTGATTATAGACATGTAGATATAGAAACATATATGGCGGGGCAGTGAGCTTATAGAGAAACACATACGTCTGATTGGATGACTGATTATCAAGCGCGTAGATTAAATACAAGGGTGAAAAGAGAAAATTGAACTAAAGAATGTGTCCATATGAATGATGCAACGGCTTTTGCTATGGGAAGGATTATGGTAGCAATCATTGAAAATAATCAACAAGCAGATGGAACAATCAAAATACCTGATGTTTTGGTGCCGTATATGGGTAAAGAATTTATTTGAAAATAGATATATTTATGAAAACTGAAAAATCTTGTGGTGCTATTATTTTTCGTAAGAATAAATGAAATATCGAATTTCTTATTATTCAGGAAAAAGAAGGCGAACATTGGTTTTTCCCTAAGGGTCATGTAGAAAAAGATGAATCTGAAGAAGAAACAGCTATCAGGGAGATTTATGAAGAAGTATGATTACATGTAGTTTTTTCCCCAGGATTTAGGGAAACCTTTTCCTATATGATTGGTCCTTCTTTTACTATTAAAAAAAATGTTGTTTTCTTTGTCTGTGAATCTATATGATGACAAATTATTATGTCTGATGAATTATTAAATTGTATTTGGTTAGATTATAAACAGGCCACCAAAAAGTTAACTCAAGATAATTCTAAATCAGTATTAACAAAAGCATATCATTTTCTTATTTCAAAATAATACAACAAAAAAAGCTCCTGGTGAGGAGTTTCTTTTGAACGGAACTGAGGGTTGTTTCTCTTGGTTGATATGGCTAGAGTCATAAGGCACCTGCCGGATTCGAACCGGCGAACCAAGGTTTTGCAGACCCGTCTATTAGACCACTCTAGCAAGGTGCCATTTTGGTCGTGTTGCATATATACGAATCCGCTTTTTTTTTTCAATTAGAAAATCTCAAGTTTTTTACTGTCAAAATTATAAGTGTTTAATCTCTCTGTCCATTTGCTTTTTAATGTCTCTTTCTTTGAGTACTTGTTTTTTTTCTATTTTTTTTAGAACTTTACCGATTCAAATTTTTAGCTTAATTAATCCACGTTTATTGATAAATATTTCTAGCGGTATGATGACAGTTCATGATTTGTCGAGTGCTGAAGCTATTTTAGCTAATTCTTTTTTTGTAACTAATAATTTTCTCTTCCCCTTTGGCTCGTATCCACCTATGAGAGCATACGATGTTTTTTCGTATAAAGGTACATCCATATTATTAATTCGCAGTTCTTTATTGTTTAATCTTACTATACTATCTTTGATATTTACATGACTTGCTTTGATAGATTTAACTTCATGTCACTTCAAAATGATTCAGACCTCATAGTCCTTATCTATCTGATAATCATGGTATGCATGTCTATTTTTACTAATTAATTTCATATTATAAGCTTAAAGCTTGAAGCTTGGAGCTAGAAGCTGTAAAATGGTTATTTAGGATCTACTCGATTGATTTTAGTATTTCCTGCTCAAAGATTAATATAGATATTTACGATTGCTTTGGCAGTAGATATGTTTTTTGATTGAAAATAATGGCCGGAAAGTATATCAAAATCTGGTGTTTGAAGTGCCCCTATCAATTGTTTATAGTAGAGTATTACTCCTATGTCTTTAGGAATACTAAGGTCTATTTGTGCTGCCGTACCTTGGATTTCTATTTTGTTCCCTGAGAGTACATTACCTACTCTGATAGTGATGTCGTCTATTCCCGCGTGAAATTTGAGCATTTTTCGTTGAAAGGTAGTCAAATCGATGGTATGTAATCAGAGCAGATTTTTGATGTAGATAAGATCGAAGTTTGTTGTGTTTGGAAGTTTGAGATTGATGTTGCTTGAGTATTTTTGCAATACATTCCAATTAGCATCTTCGTTGAATAGTATTGATTCAGCTCATGATGATACCAACAAATTTCTATCTGAATTCCATGTCGATTGGATGTTCGAGTCCGTTCCACCTCCTTCAATATATGAATTTCCGATAAGCGTTTCCACATAGAGATTAGTTTGTCCTGTATTCACGATAGCATAACTTTCAATATTGCCGGATTTTCGTTTACTTGATGGGTTGAGTCATGTATAGATTCCAATAGTAAATATTCATCCAAATACACTCAAAAAAAGAATCAATCAGAATATCTTTCAAAAGATTCCCTTATAACTTCGAATGATTATTGTACTGAAAATGATAAAAAGAGGAAATATCTGATGGAGTTTGAAACTATTGACAGAAAGTGTTATAAGTCCTGTAGATTCTCAGAGCATAAGAAATCCTATAGCAAGTAATGCTATAATTGTGAGTGTTCTAAAAAATCCGTGTATTCTTTGTTTTTTGTACACAATTTTTTCTATGATTTGAATTACTGGTTGTTGATTTATCTGTGGTGGTGTGAATTCTGGTATAGATTGTTTGGGTGTTGGTGCGGTATACATAGACACTTGCTCTTTGGTTTCAGCTGTTGGTGAATTGTTTTCTGGATCCATTTTTTTCTCTTTATCTAGACTTACGCCTAAAGTTTTTTCCACAAAGTTTGTTGCTTCAGCCATATTTTAAGCCTAGTGAATAACTAAAATACTATTTCGTCTGCTTTGACTCTTTTTTGTTCCATACTATCTCTTTCTCTAATAGTTACTGTTCCATCTTCTACACTTTGGTGATCAACTGTGATGCAATATGGTGTCCCTATTTCGTCTTGTCTGCGATATCTTTTTCCAATGGCTCATCCATCATCATATTCACATTTATATTCTTTGCTTAGTTTTTTGAATATTTTTTCTGCTATTTCAACTTGTTGGGTATCTTTTTTTACCAAAGGAAAAATCGCAAATTTTATTGGAGCTAATTGTTTTGGAAATCTAACTACTACACGAGATTCCCCGTTTTCTAATATCTCTTCATCATAAAATTCCAACATACTTACCATTACTTGTCTTCCTAAGCCAAACGATGCCTCAATACACCAAGGAATATATCTTTTTCCTGTATAAGGATCAGAATATTGCATATCTTTTCCACTTACTTCTTGATGTTGAGTAAGATCAAAGTTTGTCCTATTGTGTATTCATTGAATTTCTCAAAATCATCGTGGATAAAGGTATTCTACATCGGTTGCAGCAGCTGCATAATGTGCTAATTTTTCATGGTCTTTGAATCTTAAATGTTCATTTTTAATACCTATAATTTCTGTCCGATATATCATACAATTATCTTTTCGGGTAGTATATGTCTCCATTGCTTTTTTTTCATCGTTTTCTACAAAATATTCTATTTCCATTTGTTCAAATTCTCTTGTCCTGTAGAGAAATTGTCCCGGAGTGATTTCGTTTCTAAACGCTTTTCCTATTTGTGCTAATCCAAATGGGATCCTTGCTCTTGTAGTGTCTAATATGGATTTGAAATCAGTAAATAACGATTGACAAGTTTCTGGTCTCATATAGACTTTTGAACTCTCATTTGCTACTGGTCCTAGATGGGTATCTAACATAAGATTGAAATTTCTACATTCTGTCCATTCAGCTAGTTTTTTATTTTCAGGATTATTTGGAATATATTTTACGATAAAATCTCTCATACCTTCATTTCCTCGCGATTCTGGAGATAAATTTTTTACTCATAATTTTTTGGTTAATTCTTCATCCTTAAGTCAATCCCTTTCTTTTTCAATATAGTCTTCAATGATTTTATCTGCGCGAAATCTTTGTCCAGTTTTTTTATCATCAATTAATGCATCAGCAAAAGAGGCTAAATGTCAGCTAGCTTTCCATGTGGTTGGATGTGCTATTATAGCAGTATCCATGAACATAATATCATCTCTTTCTTGAGTGAAATGTTTTATCCAAAGATCTGCAATATTTTTTTTGAGTAAAGATCAATACGGACCAAAATCCCACGCATTGGCTAATCATCAATAGATTTCAGAATTTGGATAAACAAACCCTCTTCTTTTTGCTCGTGAAACAATAGTATCTAAACTAAATCACATTATAAAAATAGTAATATACTAAAAGGTAAATCAGTAGGAAATATATAAAAAAATGATGAGGATTTGCAACTCAATTACTGCTTGTACTAATGTATATATTCCTATACTTATATTCTCATTGTGCTTTTATAATGTGCTTATCAATATAGATTACTTAGTTTTTCTATTCGTTCTCAAAAAAAGTCTTTGAAAATTTGCATTATTTATGATTGTGGGTATAATTTACTTTAGGAAGAGGGTCTTATATATAACTATAATACGATGCACTACCAGTATACTTGCTGTATCCTAGTGTCTTACTCTATAATGTTTTGTATTTAAGAGTGCTACCACAAACAAAAATAAAAGCCTATTATTTATCCTTTTTTGTAGCATAAGCTTTTATGTACTGCTTATAGTTTTCATTGGTGTATATAGTATTGTCAAAAACTGGTTTATACCTTTGTGTATATCTTGTCTGTATCGTGTTTGTTGCCTATTCACTCTGCTGAATAGTAAAATCTCTACTTCACTAGTCTAATAGCGAGGATCTGATTTTTCCAACATTTTATATCTAAGTTCCTTCTTCCCTTAAAATAAGTTCTCAAATTCATTCCATAAAAAAGTATTCAAAAATTTGACAAGTATAAAAAAATAGTTATAATTATTTAATAATCCATCTTCTTTCCATACTATATATTCGTTTGTACTGGTATATACTATAGGAAGAAGGTCATGAATATATGCTTTGTTGCCTTTACCGGTACCATTGCTTTCAAATACTAACTCCTGTCCGCTGCGTGCTTCAACGTTGTTATGGTTATACTAGAATTATCATAACGATTATAGTATGTGTGTATATAGGTTTTAAACATCGGGTTCTCCCTTTGTATTTGTCTAGTCAAAATTGTTTGCGAGTGCGATATTCTTGTTTCTATTATAAAGTTCTCTTTATATTGCTTCTTGGATGTTGTATGTATATTTGTCGACTTTCTTCCTTTCCTACACAAAATCGTCTCTATGACGGTTTTTTTTAATACTATAAATTCACTATTATAAAAAAATTTCAATGTACTAAGTTTTTATTGTATCTTGATTTACTCTTGTAAACGTCTATTATATACACGTTTTATTACGATTATTATTATATGTATGGATTGTCTATTCTGTAGAATAATTGCTGGAGAGATCCCTAGTGTAAAAATCTGGGAAAATGATCAATTTGTTGCTCTTTTGGATGCATTTCCTGCGTGTAAAGGACAAACGTTGGTCTTACCAAAACATCATTATGATTCTGATATATTTCTTATGGAAAACAATGTGTATGTTGATCTTATGCTTGCAAGTAAGAATGTTGTTTCGCTACTTAAATATTGATTGTGAGTGGAAAAAATTGGACTTGTCGTCGAATGACTACAGGTGCCTCATGCTCATGTAAAATTATACCCTTTTCGATGAGGAGAATCTTTTGCATGATGACTTACATGACATATACTTGCTGATATGGATGAACTTCAAAAAATTGCTCATTTTCTAAAATATTCATAAGTAGTTTTAACTTTTTACCATATATTTGATGGTTACTTTCCCAGTTACTCTTCTTTTGTGGTCGTTGATAGTTATTTTTCTGGTATTCTGAATTCCTGCACTTTTTGTGCCTAAAAAACTCATGAGTGTTCTCCAAAAAATCATGAAGAATGAAGAAATTATTAGATTGTGAGGTTTTTTCATCTTTATTATCGCATTGTTGTTTTTTATGGTGCGTTATATGTTCCATGGAGCCTGATATATTATCTTTTCTATCTTGGGAGTATTGGCTTTGATTAAAGGATTTGCCTTGATATGGTATCCAAAATTTTCTGAAATGTGAGGAAAGATATTTTATAGCCAAAAAATACTTACTATAATTGTAGGAGCGTTTCTACTTCTTTTGTCTGTATATTTTATACTTATAATAATAAAATAATTTTTTGTATTTTTTATCTTTTTACCTCTATTTTCATGATTGCATTTCCAACATTACTTTTGCTCTGGACTGCCTTTTTTATGTTGGTTATTTGATTGCCGATGTTGTTCGCCCCAAAAGCATTCAAATCTATTATGGAGAAAACGCTAAAAAATTCTGATATTATTAGAATTCGAGCATTTATTACTATGCTTATTTGATTCCTCTTTTTGACTGTTAATCAGACGTTTACCAATGGTTGGGCAATGTTCTTTTCAATCTTTGGATATGTTTCCTTGCTTAAGTGAGCACTATTAATGCGATTTCCTCGTATGGGGTATAATAAGTATACATGGTTTTATTCGACATCTACAGGATCTCTAGTTACCTCTTTACTGATTATTCTTTTCTCTCTCTTTACTCTTCGGGTAGCAGTAATGAAAATATAGTCTTTTTTGCTAGTATCTCTTAAAAAGACGACACGTGTCGTCTTTTTCTTATTATTCTTTTGTTTGTATTGACTTTATTCTCTAAAAGTGTATTCTAGTAAAACTATTCCAACTTTTACTACTTTTTTGATTGTTTATGACTTGTCCACATACTTTAGAAATGAAGATTCATGGTAAGGTTACCATTGGTCCGAAATCACAAATAGTTATTCCCAAAGACGTTAGAACTTTGATTGGTATCAATCCTGGTGATGATTTGATAATTGTCTCTAAGTGAGATATGGCTATCGCTATGGTCAAATCCAATGATCTTCCGAAATTTCTCCAATATATGAATTCCGAAATAAAATAATAATCTGATTTATCTATGGAGATTATAGATAAAATCGACATTAAAAAATTTACTTCTCAAGTTTTGTGTCTCATTTATATTTTGTATTTTTGATTATGAAAAAAATCTTACTTATATCTTCATTGGTTTTTTCTTTGTCCATATTAACTGGATGTGGAAAAACAGTCGATAACAGTATTATCTCCACAGGAAGTGTACAATCATTTACAACATCATATGTCGTGGGAAATTCTCCTGTATCTCAAAAAGCCTTGTATGGAACCGTTATTGCTGATAGTATAAAAAATATCCTTACCAATAGATGAGGTATTTTGGAATATATTAATTGTCAGCCTGGTAAACAGATATATAAAGATACTATCATCGCAAAAATACAGGCTAATCCTGATGATCTCACCTATCAAAATTCAACTATTCAGGAATCCATATTACAAGAACAATTAGCTAATCTTACCAAAGTATTTTCTCTGACACAAGATACTTTGGCATTACAAAAAACGATTCTTCAAGATCAATATAATAATAATGTCCAGCTTTTTGATAATCTAGAAAAATCACAAGATTATAGTGCTTCAAGCATGAATTATCAGCAACAACTTTTGGATCAACAGTATAACTCTCTCAGAACTGCTAAATCGATTGATTTAAATAAAATGCAGGAGAGTATTTCTACCTCGTATAAGCAATATATGGTGACTATCAAAGATGCATTGAAGAAAGTGAATGACATATTCAATAGTGCTACATATTCTGTTTCTGATAAGAATCCTCAATTGAAACAACAGGTACTCTCTAAATATTCTGACTTATATACCAAAACGTCCACTACTATGACTACTAATCAATTTTCTCACTATCTTTCTGATATGAGTGATTTTATGAGTTTGGCTGCGAATAGTATAAGTGCTACGACGCCATCAAGCTCATTGCCTCAGTCGAGCAGTGCAGGGACTTCGATTGATGGACTCTATACGATTTATACAACATTTTCTACAACTTTCTTGGCGACTAAATCTGCTTTTGACGCAGTTGCATCTTCTTATGATTCTGTAAAAAATACCTATGCCACTCAAATAAAAAGTGCCGATATCAATGCTCAAAATCTTACAGAAAACACAGCACAATCTACAGCGTTACAATTTGAAAATCAGAAAGCTAATATGGAGCTTGCCCAAAAAACATTACAGACCCAACTTACTTCTTCTGATTATAATCAACAAATTCAACTTGTTGGCTTAAGAAACCAATTGCTTACGCTCAAACAAAATATTGCTGTATTATCCAATTCGCTTCAGTGAGAACTCTTGTATGCTGGTGTCGATGGTATTGTCAAAATGAGGGCTGTCGGTGAAGATAATAAAGTTGCTCCCAATACCATGCTTTGTCAAATCCTTCCAACCAATCCATGAAGTCTTAGTCTTCAGATATTTTCGTATCAGCAATTGCTACTTTGAAGTGCAGTCAGTATTTCCAATGATCAATGACAATTTCTCGGTACTTGAAGCCTTACGTATGAATATCCTTATAAAGATCCAGCAACTCAAAATTATATTTATGAAATTCCGGTTATTTCATTTCCTCTCAAAGAAAATGAAAAAGTCCTTGTTACATCATTACAACCTAATGGACAAAACCAGATATGGATTCCTTTACAATATATCAGTCCAAGACTTGAGGGTAATCTCGTTACCCGTAAAACAGGTACTGGTATCCAAAATATATATGTAACCTTATGAAATATTGATGATAGTTATGTGCAAGTACTTAACTGACTCAATATCTGAGACGAAATAGTGCAATAATTTTTATATTTTTACTTGCTAGTTATGTTCACTAAATTGAAAGAAATAGAAAAATGAGTGGATAAAATCAGAACATGATGGAAACAAAGAAATATTCCTCAAGAAATAGCTGAAACGGTATTACAACATAGTAAAAAAGTAGCTAAAGCAGCTGAAATATATGGCAAACATATCCCAAATATTACCATGGAAAAATTAATTAAAATGGGAAAACGGCATGATGTAGCAGAATATAAGGAAAAAGATTATGTTCCATGAGAAATTTCTGAAGATGAAAAATATAGAAGAGAAAAAACAGTAATTATTGAGTTACAAGAATATTTTTGAAAAAAATGTGAATTATTACATATTCGAATCGAATTTGAAGAACAAAAAACACAAGAGGCAATAATAATTAAAAATCTTGATAAACTAGATGCTGCTGTACAAGCTATGGAATATGAAAAATTATGACATCATAATGTTACCACATTTTATACTTGGACTTTATGAAAATTGAATGATCCAATTCTGATACATATATTACATATATTGTTGAAAAAAGAATATTCGCATATTAATTCATATGATCAATATTTTGCTCTTTTGGAGTGTAATGGGGATGAAACGATTTTCAAAGAAAAAATGAAAAAATATGACCATAAAAAATAAATCAGATTTATAGTTAATAAAAAAGTTATGATTAAATTTTTGAAGACAAATAAAATAGCAATATTGGTGTTTACTATATTCATCTGAATATATTGAGCATTTAGTGTTCTTACTATACCGAAAGAAGCACAGCCTTCGGTCAATATTCCCTATTATTATGTTAGTGTTAGTTATTTAGGTGCTGATCCCTCTTCGATAGAGGAGCAGGTGATTATTCCCTTGGAACAGAAAATTAAATCGATAACCAATATTGATAAAATTACCTCATCGTGCTATTATAATTTCGGTACGATTCTGGTACAATTTACGACAGCAAAAACTGATGTAGATGCAACCAACGATTTGAAGGCTGCTATAGATCAAGTATATCCGACACTTCCTTCCGATGTAAATTATCCATCCGTCAAAAAAATATCTGTCAGTGATACTCCTGTCTATTCATTTTCTGTTGCTGGAAATATCCCTACTCAAGTCATGTATACCAAGTTAAAATCATTGGAAGATCAAATCAAATCTGTAGCATGAGTTTCTGATGTTAATATTATTGGTAAGCCAATCCAGGAAGTAAAACTAACCTTTGATGCACAGAAATTGGCAGTTTTGGATCTAGATTTTTCTATGATAGTAAATCAGTTAAAATGAGCTTTTGTTAAATTTCCTGTAGATAAAAAAGATGTCGCTGGCAAATTATATTCATTTGAAATAACAAACTATGAAACTAATCTGACTTGATTAATTCAGCAACTCAACGACTATGACCTTCTCAATGTCGCTGGTAAAACTATTAAACTTAGCGACGTGGCTACGGTGTATATCTGATATAAACAACAAGATAACAAATCATTCGTTATTACTGATATAAACAGTTTAGAAACTAAGAATGCACTTTCTTTCCAAATAAAAAAATCTCCTTGATATAGTCTGGATACGTTTGTTGATGAATTGAAAACTGTTGTTGCTGCTTATGCCAAGACTACTCCTGATCTCACTTATACCGAAACATTGTCACAAAAAGAAAGTATCCAAAGAACGTATGGATTGTTTATAGAAAATTTTTGGGAGACAGCATTGCTCGTGTTTTGTATTATTCTACTTTTCTTGGGATTCAGATCGTCATGGTTGATTATGTTGTCATTTCTTATTGTATATCTTGGTAATTTCATCTATCTCAAAGCTATATGATATAGTTTCAATAATATCGTTTCGTTCGCTTTGATTCTGGTGCTATGAATTATGATTGATAACTTGATTGTAATCACACAATGAATTGTTGTTGGACTTCAAAAATTTGCAGGTAATATCTGGCAAGCTATAGGTGATTCTATTAAAAATTATGGTAAACCAATTTTTTTCTGAACATTGACGACGATTGTTATATTTATTCCGCTCTATTTCTGATTGACGTGAATCATGGGCGAATATCTCAAGGCGATGCCAGTGACTATTATCTCTAATTTGGCTATTTCATTGGTGGTGACTATGTTTATTCTGCCGGTTCTTGCTTTGTTTTTTTATAAATCATGACAGATATATATTTCTCCACCTTCTTTATCGTTTTTAGAAAAAACGGGAGTAAAATTTGGTAATCGATATCATCGTCACAATCAGTCGAGATGGTGATCTAGATGAATAGTTTTTGGATTTCTTGTGTTTTTTGTCTGAGCATTGTCGCTTATGCCTTTGGGCGTAGTTAAATTCTCGTTTATGGGAAATATCGATTCCAATAATGTCTGGATAAATGTTAAATATCCTCCAGGAATCAGTATGGTTGATAATCAAGCATATACATCCAAAGTTGCTAGAGCAACGTTAAAATATTTCCAAACGGTTATGTCTGGTGTAATCAAAGATATCTCTATCGATCTCTGACAATGATATTCTTTACAATGATCTGCAAGTGCTGGAAATAATGTTAGTTCATTCACAATAAGGCTCGTTGATACAACCCAAAGAGATATTAAATCTTTTCAAATAGTTGAACAGATGCAAAAAGAATTAGTTGCTGCGCTAAAAGAAAAATACACATTTATCCAAGATATTTCTGTTTTTACTACTCAAGCTTGAGCATCATCAGGTAAACCTGTCGCTTTCAATATTGTAGGTGATGATTATCAAAAGATCAATAATTATGTACAGGAGATATTGCCAGATATCAAAAATATTCCTGGTGTTTTCAATGTCGGAATCTCTATCGAATATACGAATGGAAAAATAGTTTATGTATTAGATGAAAACAAGGCTAAATCACTTGGTATTACCAGTATGTCTTCTGTTACTTCACTTATCGCACTTAAGAATCCTGGATAT
Organism: uncultured Candidatus Peribacteria bacterium; assembly: GCA_964613015.1. Classification (GTDB taxonomy): domain Bacteria; phylum Patescibacteriota; class Gracilibacteria; order Absconditabacterales; family Absconditicoccaceae; genus CAJBLF01. Next base: position 45,999 of record CAZTFP010000003.1, read on the forward strand.
GAGTCTAATGGTGTCAAAATAAAAGATTTTTCTGATTTTGGTAGTGATGTGCTATCATTGAATGCATTTTTGTCGACTAACTTACCTATAGATCAGACCAAAATAGGTAAAATTACTTTAGATCAGATTATTAGCAAAAAAGAACTACAACCAGAAATTAATGCTATTATCAGAGAAGATGGTAAAAGACGTATATCTATTCAAGCTGACAAAACTAATAGTGCAGTTTTGACCGATATTACTTTGGCAATTGATAAAGTGATAAAAAAACATCCTTTGCCTGATGGATTACAGAAAACAACCTGATGAGATGCAGCTTCGCTCACTCAAGCTTCGTCAGATTTAAGTAAAGCGATGCTTATCTGACTTATTCTTATGATTCTTGTTTTAATTATTCAATTTAATAATATTAAATATGCTATTGTCATTGTTTCTAGTGTTTTTCTGACTATTTGATGAACTATTGTTATTCTTGCTTTGACCTGATATGATATGACATTTCCTGCAATGATAGGAATTTTTGGGGTCATGTGAGTATGAGTCAATCAAGCATTAATCCATCTGGAAGATTTTAAATATTTTTATGAAGACAAATGAATGTCAGTGGTTGATAGTTTTCAGCAAAGTATTGCTGAAAGATTTGTTCCTATCTTTTTGACAAAAACTGTCACCATCATTGGATTGCTTATTCTTGCTATGAAAGACGAATTATTCTGATCTATGGCGATAGGATTTATCTGATGACTTATTGTTTCGTTCTTTATTACCTTGCTTTATATTCCCTCGCTAATGAATTTGGTATCTAGAAAATATCACCATAAACATGAAGAATTTGAATAATTTTACATATATTTTTTATCTATGCTGTCTATAAAAAATAGTGAAATAATAAGTGATATTTCTGAATTGTCTGAATTCAAGAATTTTATAGAGAGTAAAAAACATGACATCAATAATGTCTTACTCTTGGAGCCTATGTTTCTCAAACAAAAATTGAAAGAAACAAGACAACAGATTATACAAGAAAGTTTGAAGTATATTGGGCAACCTTCTATGAAATATAGATGACCTGATATCGGTGTTGATGAAAACTGATTCGATTGTTCTGGTTTTATAACTTTCATCTTGAAAAAGTTCGGTCTAGCTATTCCCGACATAAGACATTCATATGAATATTTCGATACATATGGAGTTGCTGTCCATAATTTACATAAACAACCTTGAGACCTTATATTTTTTTCTAGAAAATGAATAATTCCAACTCATATGTGAATACTTATATCTGATAATGAATATATCCATGCACCATGAAAAGATAATACTTATATTGAAGTTTCTCCCATACAACAAGAATCTATAGAAAATATTTCTAATAATAGACTATATGAATCCAATCCTATATGATTTAAAAGAATCGTATTTATAACTACTTCTCAGCAAAAGGAAAAATGGAATCTTAATAGATTTAGTAAAATAGTATAATTTTTATTTGTATATATATTGTTTATATGCAGGAATTTTTAGTTAATCATGATTATCCAGATAAGTTTGTTCCTCCTTCTGTTATGAATTATGCTAAAAGTATCGATGATATTCGTGATAATACTAGGTTTGTTTTGATTTCTGATGGACTTAATCAAGATATTATATTAGAATATATTAACAAAGATGTTCTTGTATCTTTGGGATTTTGTAGATTTACTGTATTATGATTTCATACTCGTATGAAGATACTTTATACTTCTAATCTTTGTGGTCTTGATACTGATACTAAGATAAAGGAAACAATATATCAACGCATACACATTCTAGCTTCTCCTATAAAATATCTTTGAAAAGAAATTTTTGTAAAATTTCTCGATATTTGTAAAGAAAAAAGAATTTCTTCAGTAAAACTTACTCCATACGAGCAGACAAATTCAATCGTTTTCTATCAAAATATGGCGAAATATTTTCCTGATCGTATTGAAACTATTTCTTATGATGAAAAATGAGACATTATTTTTTTTCTAAAATAATCTCTTTACAATTATTTTCATAAAAATACTATTATCTTGTTTTGAAAAGGGATTTAAGGTAGATTTAAGGTAGATATTTATACTTCCGAACATCCTTTGTTCGTTCCATTTTTTTTATCTTATAAAACAGGTACTATGGAAAAGTTCATACATCAAGTAAAACATTTTTTCACTGTTAGGAATTCTCTTATTGTCGTTATCTGTATATTGTCGCTTATACTGATAGTACAAAATATCCATAGATATGGATGACATAGATCATCTCATAATTTTGGTTGATCGGTAACTAATTCTCGTAGTGCATGATGACTTGGCTGAATGTGATTGCCTGGTATGTGATGATGATTTGGTGGTAGAAGATGAGGAAATTAATGTATTGATGAAACTACTATGTATTGATGAAACTACTATATTTTAATTTTTTAATTTACTAATATATATAATGAACATCCAAAAAATTTCTGAAAAAACATGGGAAATAATAAAATGACATAAACGATATGTCCTTGCTGCTGTAGTTCTTTTCGTTTTTGTGGTCAGATGATATTTTTCTTCATCAATTACTACTACAACAGCTGTAACACAGACGTATTCTGTTACAACTGGTAGTATCCAAAATACGCTCAAACTTATCTGAACTACTAAAATCACCAATATGCAGACACTTGTTTTCTGAGCTGAAGGTAAGGTGAAAGCTATTTACGTGAAAGAAGGAGATAAGGTGAAAGCTGGTCAACTTCTCGCTGAAATAGATAAAAAAAGTCTTTCGATAAGTCTTTCACAACAGGCATTAAGTATCCAAAATGCTAGAATTAATTATGATAAACTTTTGACGCAATATACTGATGCAGATAAGCTTAAAGCTCAAAATGATGTCAATAATATGCAAAGCCAGTTGGCAATAGCAAAACAACAATTGGTTGATCTTCAGTCTGCAAGATGAACTACTGTACAATTAAGTAGTCCTAAGATTCAAAATATCGTTATCTCTACTAGAAATTATATCAATAGTAGTAAAACCATATTAAATCATATCGATGAGGTTTTTTATATAACCAAAAATAATGCTCTTTATCAAAATGTACAAATAAATATCTCTGCTAAAAATAGTGCATCTTTATCTTCTATAGACAATTGATTTTATCAAGAAACAGATAAGTTAAATCAATTATCATCTAAACTTTCATCAATTGTATGACAAATGTCTGTAGAAATGACTGCTATCCAGGATCTTCAAAATTCTACTAAGGATTTCTTGAATTCACTTTCATCTTTGGTTATGTTATCTACAACTACTTCACAAAATGCTATAACTAGCGTTGATTTATCTCAAACAGATATAAATGGATGGGTATCTAGGTTTACTAGTGATAGTGCTAGTGTATTATCACTTCTTTCTAGTGTAAATACAAATATATTGGATCTTCAAAATACAGCAAGTGATATTCCAACCAAACAAAATGAAATAAATAATGATCAGGCTCAATTACAAATGCTTCAACAGACGGTACAAGATATGGAAAATGGGCCAAAATCTAATGATAGAATACTTCAATCGAATGCTATTAAACAGTCACAACTTAGTTATGCACAAACATCTCAACAATTAGATAACTACCAAATTATAGCGCCGTTTGATGGTACGATTGATGCTATATGATTTAAAGTAGGGGATACAGTTTCTTATAGTGCTGGTTCTTCTACGAATGGTATAACGGTTTCTAATCCAGATGCCTATGAAGTAAATACGCTTATAGATCAGATAGATATCGTTAAGGTAATGCCAGGTCAACCAGTAAAAATTACATTTGATGCATATCCTGGGTATACTATTACTTGAACTATCGCAAGTATAGACCCAACACCAGTCACTAGTGCTTGAGTAGTTTCTTATAAAGCAAAGATAATTCTTCAACAAATTACTGGTAAAAAAATATATGATAGTATGTCAGCAAACGTTAATGTTATCATCGATGATAAACACAATATTTTGGTTTTACCTACAATTGCTATACAAACGAGTGGTGACAATACTTTTGTCTGGACTCAACAAGGAACCAAAAACATTTCTCTCGGCATAACAGATGGAACACAGACAGAAATTTTGAGCTGATTACAAGCAGGAGATGTTGTTTCTGCTCAAGCATACCAAGTGCAGTCCGCTGTCAAATCTACTACGTTTCAACCAGGTGGTAGTTGAACTCCATGAGCTTCTGCGCAACAAACACAACAATCATTTAGAATGTTGCAAGGTGCTTGAGGTAGTAGGCCTGGAAATTAATTTTTACTTGCATCAAAAATGTGGATATATGATAGAACTCAAGAATATTAAAAAAGATTATATGAGTGGCAAAGAAATAATGACCAAAGTGTTGTTTGGTGTAGATTTAACTATTAATGATGGTGACTTTTTTGCTATCATGGGACCTTCTGGATCTGGAAAATCTACGCTTATGAATATTATCTGATTACTTGATACACCAACAAGTGGAGAATATATTCTTGATGGAACCAAACTTCCTGAAATGACAGAAAATGAAAAAGCACAATTACGTTCTAGAAAAATCTGATTTGTATTTCAAGCATTCAATCTTATTCCTAGGATGAAAGTCATAGATCAGGTTATGCTTCCTATGTTTTATCAATGAGTCCCTGTGTGAGATGAATATCAGAGAGCTGTTGAAGCACTTGAAAAAGTTGGACTCGCACATAAGGTTGATAGCAAACCCAATCAATTGTCTTGATGAGAACAACAAAGAATAGCTATTGCTCGTGCCATAGTAACTAATCCTACGTTGATCCTTGCTGATGAACCTACGGGAAATTTAGATACGAAAACGAGTATTGAAATTATGGATATTTTTACCAAACTCAATAAAGAAGGAAAGACTATTGTTATGGTTACGCATGAACCAGATATTGCAGCTTTTGCCAAACACAACGTACATATGAGAGATGGTTTGATAGAAAGAGTCCACATTAATACAGAAAAATGAGTGAGTAACGCAGCAAATGCAAAATCACACGCTGCGGGTAAAAAATAATATTATAATTTTTTTTTATATATAATAGTAAAAAAAAGGATGTGAATATGGATATATTTAAAAAATGCATTTGCTTCATTGATAGCTAGTAAATTGAGATCCGCACTTAGTAGTTTGGGTATTATTATTGGTATTTTATCTGTGGTGGTGTTATTGGCTTTGGGACAATGAGCAACTGCATCTATTCTGTGAAATATCGAAGCGTTAGGTACCAATCTTTTGATGGTTATGCCTTGATGATCCCAACAATCTAATGTGAGATGATCTGCAGGAGGATTGTGATCTCAAAACGTACTTACGCTTACTGAATCTGATTTGATTGGTGCTTTGCCCAATGTCGCTATGGTCTCTCCTGAATATTCTTCCAGAAAACAGGTTATCTATATGAATAATAATGCTCAAGAAAGCGTATATGGGGTCATGCCATCATATCTTCAGGTCCGTAATTCAACTGTAGCGTACGGATCTTTCATTACGAAAAAAAATGTTGATAATATAGATAAGGTTGCGGTTATCTGATCAAATACTGCGCAAGTATTGTTTTGAACTACAAATCCTATTGGAAAAGATATTCGTATGTGAGATACTATTTTGACGGTTATCGGTGTTATGAAAGCTAAATGAACACAGTGATTCTGAAATGCTGATGATGTTGTTTTCGTTCCCTTGACTACTGCACAGGAAAGGCTTTTTGGAACCAAATATCTTTCTGATATCTGAGTATCAGTCACTACTTCCCAGGCCATAGTTACGACAAAAACTGATATTCAAAATGCTTTGCTTGCGCACTTTAATATAAAAGATCCTACTGCAGCGAATTTTAGCGTACTTAATCAAGCTGATCTTGTGTCTACCATCAGTTCTATTACCGGTACCTTGAGTTTGTTTTTATGAGCGATTGCTGGTATAGCTTTGGTTGTCTGAGGTATAGGTGTGATGAATATTATGTTGGTTTCTGTCGCAGAAAGAACTCGTGAAATCTGAATCCGTAAGGCAGTCGGTGCTCAGAATAAAGATATTATCCTTCAATTTCTTTCAGAATCTTTGGTTTTATGTCTTGTTGGTGGCGTGATAGGAATCGTTCTTAGTTATCTTATTATATTTGCATTGAAAAGTGTGATAGTCTGAATTATTACTTTACAGTCTATCGCTATGGCGGTGTGATTTTCAATTATTATCGGTTTATCGTTTGGTATTTTCCCTGCATATAGAGCTGCCAAACTTAAACCAATTGAAGCATTGAGATATGAGTAGTTTCCTATAACAATTTCTTGATAAAATATACTAATTGTATACATATAATGATAATTATTAATTTTTAATTATTAATTATTAATTTTTGATGTATCGTACGCACACTTGCTGAGAACTTACTGCCAAACATGTAGGAACAAAGGTTACGCTTTCTTGACGAGTCAATAAAGTTAGAAATTTATGATGAATGACGTTCATTGATCTTCGTGATAGATATGGAATCACCCAGATAACTCACGATCCTGCAAAATCTAGTGTGGAATTTCCTGATGTAAAATCAGAATATGTTGTTCAAATAATTGGAGAGGTTGTTGCAAGACCCGAAAATATGATCAATAAAGACATGTCTACGTGAGCTATAGAAATCAATGCTCTTGAAGTAAAGGTGCTTACAAAAGCAAAGCTTCTTCCGTTTCCTATTGTCGATGAACCCAATACTAGTGAAGAAAATAGATTTAAATATAGATACTTAGATCTCAGAAGAAGAAGGGTTTTGGATAATGTACTTTTTAGATCAAAAATGCTTACCTTTACGAGAAACCGATTTAGTGATAAAGGATTTGTAGATGTACAAACTCCTATTTTTACCGTATCTTCACCTGAAGGTGCAAGAGATTATCTTGTTCCCTCAAGAATTAATCCGGGACAATTTTATGCTTTACCACAGGCACCTCAACAATATAAACAATTACTTATGGTAGGATGAATTGATAAATATTTTCAGATAGCTCCCTGTTTTCGTGATGAAGATCCTAGAGCAGATAGACATTCATGTGAGTTTTATCAGATTGATTGTGAAATGTCATTTATCAATCAAGAAGATGTATATACCGTAGTAGAATGATATCTGAATGAACTTATTCCTACTTTATCTTCTCACAAAAAAATTACCGTAGCATTCAAAAGACTCAAACATAGAGAAGCTGTCGATCAATATGGAAGCGATAAACCTGATCTTAGATTTGCTATGCCACTTGTCGAAATGACAAAAGATTTTGATCATTCAGAGTTTTCTGTATTCAAAGAAACTATAGCAAATTGATGAAGTATCAAAGCTATGAAATTTGAAAATAAAGTATTGAGTAGAAAGGAAGCGGATGAATTGACAGAACAGGTAAAGAAAAATAAAGCCAAAGGGCTTGCCTATATTTGTTTCGATTCAGAATGACTCAAGGGTTCTCTAGTAAAATTTCTCAGTCCTGAAGAAATTGAAATCATCAAAACTAAAACATGAGCCAAAGATGGTGATACTGTTTTGTTTGTTGCTGACAGTTATGATGTGGTTACTACCTCATTGGGAAGATTGAGAACATATATCAGAGATACCTATCTTACTCTTGATAAAAACGATTTATCATTTTGTTGGATAGAAGATTTCCCATTATTTGAAATGGATGACACAGGAAAATTAGATTTTTGTCATAACCCATTTTCTATCGTAAAATGATGAGCTGAGGCACTAAAAAATCCTAACAAACTAGAAATTTATTCTGAACAATACGATCTATCGTGTAATGGATATGAAATTCTTTCCGGATCTATCCGTAATCATGATCCAGAATTATTATTAGAAGCATTTAAAATGGTTGGTAGGGGAGAAGAAGAAATTAAACAGAAATTTGGTGCTATGTATGAAGCCTTTCAATTTGGTCCACCACCACATGGATGATTTGCTATTGGATTTGATAGATTGTTGATGATTCTCAAGGATGAAGAAAATATTAGAGAAGTCTATGCATTTCCTAAGTCGTGAAGGGCTCAAGATGTCATGATGGGCGCTCCATGATTTGTAGAACAGGACCAGTTAGATGAATTGGGTATAGAATTAAATACAAAAACAAAGAATCTTTTACAAGATAAGTAATATATATGAAACTTCTCCCATGAGATACAAAAATTTGGCAGAAAAAAGTTTGATATAGCAAAAAAATCCTTTTCGATGGACAAGATAGCTGATATCCATGAAGTTTGGTTCAGGAAATAAAAATTATGCCTGGTGAAACAGCACAATCCCATCATCACAAAATCCAGACAGAAATCTTTTATTTTTTAAGTAATTGTGGCTATCGAATTGTTAATTGAAAAAAAATTACTCCTAACATATGAGATATTTTGCTTATTGAACCTAATGATATGCATATTGTCGTAAATGATTCTAAACAAGACTATCTTTATCTAGCATTTAAAATAGATTATGTCTCTGATGATTCGTATTGGAAATAATATATTTGCCGGGATAGCTCAGCTGGTAGAGCAGTGGTATCGTAAACCAAAGATCGTGGGTTCGAATCCCATTTCCGGCTAATGTCTTTATTCTTGAAAATATCGTTCATAACCATACCATATATTTAGTTTTTTATTTATTATGTATTTTATTGTCATGACCGCAAGAAAAAAAGTATTAAAATTTTTAATTATTGTTATTTTAGCTATTTTCCTTCTTTCTACAGGACTTATTTCTGTGTTATATCTTGGATGAACTAAAAATACTACATGAACAGGTGATGTGTTGTCATGAACTACCTTGTCATGAAATACTAGTAGTACGTGAACTATTGATTCTTGAGTTATTGCTACAAAGGCTGTTGATACATGAATTTCTACTATAAAAACTGTTAATATATGAACGGTTTCTCCTCTAATTGCTACTACATGAACTAAATAGTTCTTTACTTTATAAGTGAGTATTAATGCAATTGATTGTCGAACAATGTCAAAGATATGCAAAGATGAGAGCTCATACTGCTACCCATTTGCTTCATACACAGCTTGCTAAAATATTCAAAACAACTAAACAAGCTGGTTCGCTTGTGGATGAAGACTATCTTAGATTTGATTTCAATGCTGATAGACTTTTGAGTCCCGAAGAAATTCATGATATTGAAAAAAATATCAATCAGATGATTTATGATGCGTATACCGTTGAAGTGAAAGAGACTTCATATAATGAAGCTATCAAACTTTGAGCTAAAGCATTTTTTGAAGATAAATATGGTGATGTTGTTCGTGTGGTGAGAGTGTTTACTCATGATAATCAGGTAGTATCTATAGAGCTTTGTGGGTGAACTCATGTTGCCAATACCAAAGATATTGGCTGCTTTGCTATCATAGGACAAGAAGCTGTTGCTTCAGGAGTAAAGAGAATAACTGCCATTGTTTGACCAAAGGTGGCTATGAAGATCCATGAAGTGCAAGACATTCTGGATGGTACGGTAGCAAAATTATGAATTAAAACTTCTACACAACTTACTGATAAGCTTGATAAAACACTTAAAGAATACGATGAAATGAAGACAAAAATTGAATGAATGGAAACAATAATGATCAAACAAATATTAACTTGATCTGATTTTTCTTCATGAAAGGATCTGGATAAGGTATTTCTGATTCCCCTTACTTTGAATTTCAAAAACGTTGCATTTCAGGCAAAATCAATCTTTGAACATCAAAATGTATTGCTATATACTTCTGAAGGATGATTTATCTTACTTACTAAAATATGAGTCTCTGCCAAGGAATTTGCTACTAAACTTGGTATCAAATGATGAGGAACTGATACTATGATTCAGGGAAGAGATGAAGGGGTTTTACAGTTATTTACATAAATACATGATTTCATTTTCTCAAGTACAAAAAAAAGATATTCCTATTCTTGCTAATATTTACGCAAAAGCATATAATAAAGAATGAGAATCTTGGAAACCCAAAAAAAGCCAAGAGATAGTAGAATATCGATATAAAAAAAGTATCAAGATAAAAGTTATATACGATAAAAAGATTGTTTGAGCAATTTTTTCTGATGTTAAACCTTTGTTTTTCTGAAATGTTATGAATGATGGGGATATTGTTATAGATCCTGCATATCAAAAATTATGAATAGGTGCCAAACTTTTTGCTTATGGTATAGCATATGCTATTAAAAAATTTCATGTTGTAGGATGGGATTTTTATACGTTCAAAGATAGCTATCAATATGAACGATATAAACGTATAGGATTCTATGCTTCCAATAAATGGATTATGATGTCGGGTAAAACTGATGAAGTCTTGAAAAAACTTAATAATAGTAAAAAATAATTTACCATATATTTCTTCTATGGCAGAAAATCAAAACAAAACTTCTCTTAAAAATATGTATACTAAATTTCATGCTACTGCATGATGATTGTCTACAATAGAAGCCGAGAAGAGAATAAAAGTGTATGGATATAATGAGGTACAGAAAGCTAAGAAGATTAGTTGAATTTTAAAATTTCTCTCCTACTTCAAATCACCCCTTATCATCCTTCTCTTCGTTTGTGCTGCCATTTCTTGATTCACTTGAGAATATAAAAACTCTATCATTATTGTTTTGATGATTTTTTTAAGTGTTATTTTAAATTACTATCAAGAAACAAAATCGGACAAAGCAGTACAAGATATTCTTAAAAAACTGGAAATAAAGTCTATGGTATTAAGAAATGGAAAAGAGGAGAGTATCACTACCAAACATATAGTTCCTGGTGATGTTGTTCTATTGGCTGCAGGAGATATTATACCCGCTGATGGTATACTTATAGAAGCGGACGATCTCTTTATCAATGAATCCTCACTGACGGGTGAAAGTTTTCCTGTAGATAAATCTATAGATGGAGAATGAAAAAATTTATTAGTGTTTTCCGGGACGAATGTTGTTTCTGGTTTTGCAAGATTTCTGGTTACGGGCACATGAGTACAGACAGAATATGGTAAAATAGCACAACAGCTTATTAGACCATTACCACCTACCTCTTTTGAAATCGGAATGAAAAAATTCTGATATTTAATCATCAAATCTATTGTTTTCATTGTTCTCGCTATCTTTCTCATTAATGCCATCAATCATAAAAATATTTTAGAATCAATTCTTTTTTCTTTGGCAGTTGCGGTGGGTATTACTCCTGAATTACTTCCTGTTATTATGAGTATTAATATGGCTAGAGGATCAGTAAAAATGGCTGCTAAAGGCGCTATTGTCAAAAGACTTAATGCAATCCCTGATTTTTGAAGCATGGATATTTTGTGTACTGATAAAACATGAACACTGACGGAAGATAAAATTACCTTGGTGAAATTTATCGATGTTTTCGGTGATATAAATCAGGATGTTTTGAGACTGTGATATATTAATTGATTTTTCGAAACAGGAATCAGAAGTGTTTTGGATGATGCTATTCTTGCTTATCAACATATAAATATCGAACTTATCAAAAAAGTTGATGAACTTCCGTATGATTTCTTTCGTAAAAGGTCATCTATTATTTATCAAGAGCAAAGTGATGGAAAAAAGATGGTGAGTAAGTGAGCTCCAGAGGAGATATTTAAAATATGTACTTCATATACTCTCTGATCTAAAACTAAACTTGTAGATAAACAATTCTTAGAAAAAGTTACTTCCGTCTATGATGATCTTAGTAGTCAATGATTTAGAGTTTTGGCTATAGCTACCAAAGATTTGGATGGTAGAAAGATTAAAAACATGAAAGACGAAGAACAGAATATGATTTTGGTAGGTATGCTTGCGTTCTATGATCCACCTAAACATGATGTGAAACAAGCGTTGATTGATATGAAAAATCATGGTATTATGATTAAAATATTGACGTGAGATAGTCCATTGGTTACCAAAAAAGTCTGTGAAGAGTTGGATATACCTATAGAAGGTATTATGTCATGAGAATATCTGGACTTAAATGTATTAGAAGATGATGAGCTTGCTGTCAAAGTCATGGAAGCAAATATCTTTGCAAGATTATCACCAAGTCAGAAAGATAGAATAATATCAGTACTCAGAAAAAAATGATTTGTTGTATGATATCTCTGAGATGGAATCAATGATGCCCCTTCACTTAAGAGCGCTGATGTCTGAATCTCTGTCAGTAATGCTGTCGATGTTGCCAAAGAAGCGGCTGATATCATTCTAGTAAGAAAATGACTTAAAGAACTTTTGGAATGAGTGATAGAATGAAGAAAAACGTTTGGAAATACGATGAAATATATGATGATGTGATTGAGCTCAAATTTTGGAAATATGTTTAGTATGATAGGGGCAGTTATGTTTTTACCATTTCTTCCTATGCTACCGAGTCAGATTTTGCTTAATAACTTTTTATATGATCTGTCGCAAGTGTCATTGCCGACCGATAATGTGGATGAGGAATATATCAAGAAACCCAAACATCGAAATATAAAATTCATCAGAAACTTCATGCTCGCATTCTGACCTATCAGCTCTATTTTTGACTTCTTGACGTTCTACTTCCTATTTGCTATATTTCACTTCAAAGGCTCTATGTTTCAGACGTGACGATTCATAGAATCATTAGCAACTCAAGTCTTTGTTATCTATGTCATCAGAACGAGAATGATTCCGTTTTGGAAATCATGACCAAGTAAACGACTACTGACTACCACGTTTGGTATGGTGTTGTTGTGATTTGTATTCACATTGCCTTTCTTGGCTCCGATTTTCTGATTCACTTTTATGCCTGCATATGCATATTTCACTATCATAGTCTTAATACTTGTCTATCTAGTTCTGGTTGAAATCGCTAAATACTTTTTCTATAAAAATCTCTATAAATCATCTGATTCATAATTTTATTTATTCTTAATCGTCCATGAAAGTAGCTGTATTCTCTGATATACATGAAAACTCTCATAATCTTGTACTAGCATTGGAAATATTTCAAAAACTCAAAGTGGAGAAGATTTTGTTTTTGTGAGATTTTGTAAGTCCTCTTGTTGCACAGATCCTTGCTTCATCTCCTATTCCTGTATTTGCTATCTGGGGAAATAATGATGGTGATAAAGTCTCTATCGTAAGAAAATCTCTAACCTCTTGAAGTAATCTGGAAATATGAATTGATGTGTTTGATACGATAGTTCTTGATTGAAGGAATATTTTCCTGACTCATTATCCACTACTTGCTAAACCTATGGCGAAATCATGAGATTTCGATGCAGTGTTCTATGGGCATGATCATAAATATAATATGGATAAAATTAATGATTGCATTATCGTTAATCCTGGAGAACTCGGTGCTCATAAATTCTGAAGGGCTAGTTTTGTAGTATATGAAACAAAAACCAATATAGCAGAGCTCATATTCCTTGATTCATTCATCTCTTTGCAATCTGAAAAAGTAGATGCATATTTACAAGATATCGGTTTCAAATTAAGCGCTAGCAAATGACACAAATATTAGTTTATTTATTGTATTGTTATTATGAAAATAGCTTCTCGAAATGTGAATGGAATTCGTGCAATTATTGGCAAGTGATTTTATGATTGGGTCAAACAAAATAATCCAGATATTATCTGTCTGCAAGAAGTAAAATCTTTTGAATCCCAATTACCTCCAGAATTTCGTTATCATATGAATGATTATAATCGAATCCGACATGCAGGTGAAAAACCTGGATATTCTGGTGTCGTTACTTTGTATAAAAAACAATTACATTTTGTTTCCTGAATATCCAAATTTGAGTCAATGGAACATTTTCATGAAGAAGGTAGGGTGGTCGAGACGAAGTTTCAGGAATACACATTATTGAATATATATTTTCCCAATGGTGGCGAAAGAGCAGATGGAACTGAAATGTTGAGTTATAAATTAAAATTCTATGAACACTTCATTCATTACATAAATAAACTCAAGAATAAGTGAGAACGTGTTATTACTTGTGGAGATTTTAATATCTGTCATCGTGAAATCGATATTGCGAGACCAAAAGAAAATGCAAATAATATATGATTCCTTCCTATCGAAAGGGCTGAGATGGATAAATTGGAAGAAAACTGATATGTTGATGTGTTTAGGTATCATAATCCTACGCTTGTTGATCAATATACTTGGTGGTCATATCGTGCAAACGCTAGGCATAATAACGTATGATGGAGACTGGATTACTTTTGGGTATCTAAAGATGTTGTTGCTCATATAAAAAAAATCACTCATGAAACTTCTATAGAGTGATCTGATCATTGTCCAATAGTTTTGGAACTTACTTTCTAATTTTATATTTCTATCTCATCATGTATACGTATAAAAATATACATATTGAATGGCTTGGTCATGACTGATTTTTGATAGTCTATAAAAATAAAAAGATATGTATAGATCCATTTAAACTCAAACAGACTTTTCAAGCTGACTATATTTTCTTTACTCATAATCATCACGATCATTTAAGTATAGATGACATTGCTAAGATTATACAACCTACTACAATGATAGTCGCTTCTTCTCTTTGTGAAGATAATCTCAAGGATATATATAATAAAAAGGTATTTTTAAAGCAAAATATTGTGCTGATGTTGCATGATTTTTCAGTAAAAACTATTCCAGCATATACTATTGATAAATTTAGATCTCCTTGAGTTCCTTATCATCCTAAAGAATCATGATATGTGTGATTTTTATTTAATTTTGATGGAACAATACTTTATCATGCTTGAGATACTGACCTTATACCTGAGATGGAGTGATTATGTCCAGATATTGCTCTTTTACCCATCAGTTGAATATATACTATGACAGCACAAGAAGCTGTACAATCTATTACATCTATTAAACCACAACTAGCTATTCCTATGCATTATAATACTATTATAGGTACATGAGAAGATGCAGAATATTTTCAAAAACATGCTCAATGCAAAGTTGTTGTTTTATAAAAATAGGTAAATAAAAAAATGAATCTACAAAAGTCCATTTTTTTGATATATAGTATATATTCATTATTATCAACGTCTAAACGCTGCTTTGATTCGTTGAAAAAAAAGGAATCCAGTGTTTGTTGTAGGCGAACCTGCTTTGAGATAATCAGTGTAGCTAGTATTATTAAATGTACATTTGGAATAGGTAAATGTTCCTTTTAAATTTCCATTTACACAGGCTCTTATCTCTACATTACATGCAAGATCAATAAATCCACGTGGTGCTTTGTATGCTTTTATAAATTGTCCATGTTTGATTTCCTGTCCTCGTGGTGTTATGCAACTTGATATACTTGGTAATGAATTTTGTGTTATTCATGATGTGGTAATTACCGGCGTATTGCTTGTTCCTTGTATATCTATTGCTTTTCCTGTGGTATCTATTTTTCCTTGATTATTAAATTCTGCTCATGCATTTGTAGGGGCTGTTGGTTGAATATAGTCATTGAGTACCTTTTGGTTATATGAAATTACTTTTGCTTTCTGATACGTATATACTACATCTTCTTTACATGAAGGTTGGGTAAATGATCATCATAGTATTCCATTGGTACACACTCTTTTTTCTATATTACAAATAGTATTTACATCTTTTCTTTGTTCATATGCTAAGACAAAATCATTGTTTTTTATTTCTTCATTCCAGGGTGTGATACAATTTATTGGTGCTATAGTGTTGTTGCCTGTTTTTTGAGATATCTGATTTCCTGTAAGTATAGTTCATGAATATAGCGTTCATGTATATGTCTGTCCTGTTTGTGTCCCTAGAGTACTGATTATTTGATTTACTTCATTGGGATTTATAAGATTATCTAAAGTCGATGTTGTTGTACCTGTTATGTTTCCTGTGTATATCTGTCATTTGTATGTTGCTTGTCATGATCAATCCTGAAAAAGATAATCTCGTTGTTGGTTAGCAGCGTTGTGTACAGAGGTTTCACTACTATTTCGTACAAATTGGAGTTCAGTATTTGGTGTATCTTTTTGAAATATCATCACCATAGCAAAAAAAACAATGACGAGTGCACTGATTCATTTTTTCATCATTTCTTTACTGATTTTTGAGAAATGCTTTTTGATGTGTTTTTTGATGTGTTTCATTTGATTTCTACCTATAGGTAAAGTCTTATAAGTATACTTAATAAAAAAAATCTGTCAATTTCCATCAACAGAATTATTTGACTTTTCTTCTATATATTACCCTGTAATTATTCATGATCCAATACATTCATCACCTTTGTATGCGACTATAGTTTGACCTGGTGCAATAGCTCGTTGTTTCTCTTTAAACGTCACTATAATATCCTTTTCTTTGTTCATTTTGAGCGTTGCTTCTTGTGGTTCCTGTCTGTATCTAATTTTAGCAAGTATTTTTGTTGGTAGTTTATATTCTTTTCTAATCCAATGTCGTCCTGTGGTACCAATAGTCTTACCAAACAATGAGGTATCTTCTTTTTCACCAACAACTACTATATTGTTCTTTACATCTGTTTTGATGACATATGCTTTGAAGGGCAAACTTAGGCCGTGTCTTTGGCCTATGGTGAAAAAATATGCTCATTCATGTTTCCCGACAACTTTCCCTTCAGTAGTGATTATATTTCCTTCTTTTTTTTGTAATTTTTTCAATAAGAATTCTTTGATAGGAATATTCCCAATAAAACATAATCACTGACTATCTTTGCGTGCAGCATTTGGCAATCCTATCCTTTTTGCTAATACTCTTATCTCTGGTTTTGTATATCATCACACAGGAAATAATGATTTTGAAAGCTGATGCTGATTGAGCCCTGAAAGAAAATATGATTGATCTTTGTTATAGTCTAATCATCTTAGGAGTTTATATTCTTTTTTATTGGTTTCTATTCTAGCATAGTGTCCTGTAGCGATGTAATCGAATCATAACGCTAATGCTTTTTCGAGAAAAACATCGAATTTAATCAGTGAATTACATAATACGTCCGGATTTGGTGTGATTCATTGTTGATATCCGTCGTAAATATATTCAATAATCTTTTCGTTGTATTCTTTTTGAAGATCAAATGATATAATTTCTATTCATAAAAATTTTGAAACTTTAATAGCTTCTTCTGCATCTGTATAGGTTGTACAATTGCCACTGTCAGAGACGTAGTTTTTCATAAATCCAGCAACAACATCATATCATTCTTTTTTTAAAAGATATGCAGCGATTGCAGAATCTACTCCTCACGACATTCATACTAAAACTTTT
The DNA here is from genome assembly GCA_964613015.1 of uncultured Candidatus Peribacteria bacterium. Taxonomy (GTDB): domain Bacteria; phylum Patescibacteriota; class Gracilibacteria; order Absconditabacterales; family Absconditicoccaceae; genus CAJBLF01. Next base: position 63,288 of record CAZTFP010000003.1, read on the forward strand.
ACCAAAACTTCATTTTTCAAATTTTAAAAATTAGATTTATAGTACTTATTGCTTATATGTTTTCAATAATAAAAATACTCTGCCCGAAGACAGAGTATTTCCTTTTGTTTTAGTTTTTAAAAAAATCACTATTTCTTTTTAGCAACTTTTTTTACAGCTTTTTTAACTACTTTTTTAGCTGGTGCTTTTTTAGCAACTTTTTTTACAGCTTTTTTAACTACTTTTTTAGCTGGTGCTTTTT
>CAZTFP010000004.1:0-62874 GCA_964613015.1 uncultured Candidatus Peribacteria bacterium
AGTCCTCATGAAATAATTGGGCAACATTTTTTCATATTTCTCCAACTATCATCTTCTTTGGTAACATGCTGATGATGATCTTCTTGGACTTTTTTAATCCGGTCTGCATCATTTTCTGGTATTTTACCTCGCGATTGTTCAAAAAAATGTCCTGGTTCATCGAGTCAGAAAATATTGTGTGCTGCAGTTACATCTTCTTCTGGCGTCCCTGCCATTTTACCTACACCGGCAGTTCCTGTATGGATACCTGAAGCACCTGCTAATCTTGCAAATTTAGATAATACCAATACGGTGTATCCGATAGGATTTTCTGGTCTTGTAAATGCTCCGTGTCCTGCTCTATGAAAGTGAATAAATACTGTAGGATATTTTCTTCTTAACGTCTGTACTGCCATCCATCCTGCAGTCGTTCCATCAATAAGAAATGCATATGAACCTGGTTCCATTCATGAATTGACTACCATTTCACATCTAGCAAGCATAGTATCATAATCTGGTGATGAAACATTGAAAGAGTGAACCTTTTTGTGTCCTGTTTCTTTGACGGCTTTGGCCATTGATTCTGCCACATATTTTACCATCTTATCATACGGACAAAAATCTTGGTTAGCCTGTGGTTCATCATTTTTTACGAAATCCCCACCCCCTCTTCGAAAATCATATGCTACTTCAGCATATTCTGCTGAGGTCAATCCCATTTTTGGTTTAACTATCGTTCACAAAATTGGTCTATCGTAAATATTTAAATATGCTCTCATATCGTCTAAAGTATAACTTGGACCATCATACTGATCTAACATTGCAGGGGGAAACCGTACGTCAAGAATTTTCAACGCATTGATTTCTTTCATTCCGAAAACATTTCATGCAACATAAGTTAATATATTTTGTACATTACCTCCACGATCAAATAATCTTCGTGGATATGCTATCCAAACCAAATTCTTTTCTAAATCCACTTTATATACTAATGAATTCATTTCACGAGAAAACGCTGTCTCTGTCTGTACTGCAAAATTTGTCCCAGTAGATGATTCTGCTGATACCTCACAAGCAGCCTGGAGTATATTCAACTTTCCTCCTGGGATAAGATGAAATACACACAACATATATTCACCGTTTTTAGGATTGGGTAGATCCAAATTCACGTACGCTAATTGGTGAGGATTAAGCGAAACAAGAAGTTCTTTAATATCCATTTTTGTTTATATTTATAATGTAAAATAATATTTTTTTATGCTTCAATTTCTTTTGTGGATACTGGCATTTCATTTATATGTTTTTCTTTGGCCCGATCATTTAAATACTTCTCAATTGTTGACTTATTCTTATTAATAAGATATCTTTCAGACTGACTCATTTTATTAAACGTTTTTTTTTCAATGATTGATTTAGCAGATCAATATCATGATTCATATTCATCACCCATCTCTTCTGGTTCAACATCATTCTCTATATGAAATACAACATCAATATTTGTATCAGGAAAATCTTTATAAGAAGAAAATGAAGTTCATTTCACTCCGTCGTTCATCGATCATTCCGCCGCTATTTGTTTACCGTGATTTATGAAATCTGCGATAAACTTAATATGCTTTTCTGTATCAATGATTCCTCATATATTGAATTTTAATTCATCATATTTCTTAACCTGAGTTTTTTGACCATAACTTTCAAAAACATATTCATTTTCTCCGGTTTTTTCTAGTTTTCATCAAAAATCCAATTCTTCGGATTTTTTATCCTTTCCGTTAAGTCCTAAGACTTTTATTATCCTATTAAACGTCTCTTTCATGATTGTATCTATTAGAATTTTAAAAGGGTATAGTGTATAATGTAATTATACTGATTTTTGTTTTCTTGGCAAATTTATTTGTATGCCATTTTTAGTTGGGCATCTAAATCTACCCTTGCTTGATCACCAGATATTTTAGTTTCCAAATTATTTGTTAATGTGGTAAATCTGTCATTTCTCTTCCATTTCCCTACTGCATTATCTTGTTTATTGGTTCCTGCTGCTGCTTTGAAGTAATCACCCATCATTTCCACATCTACAATATCTATTCCTCACACCTGTTTTTCAAAACATTTGAAAAATGACTGTAAATTTGTCTCTGGTCATTGATCTGAAAATGTGCTGGTAATGTTTGTAATAATAGTACGATTGGTAATTGTTTGGAGTGCAAACATTTCTTGATTTTCATTTTTACGTTGTATCAATACCTCTGGTGATTGACTTATTCGTGGCTCTTGCCTATACTGCAATAGTGTATTTATATTACTTTGAAATAACTGTAATTGGTCTATAGATCCCATAGAATAATATTCTAAACTTTTATACATAAAATTATAGAAAGCATAGGATTGAGTTTGTCCATTTGGAGTAATCACATATCCAGAAGGATTTATATCCATATTTCTTCATGCTAGAGAAAATATATTTTGCGTAATCATATCTTTGATAATGAATTTTTTAAGCATATCTTTTTGTATATCCATATCATTATCCAGATTTTTTTGTACATCATTTTGAATACCTTCTGTAAATTTTTTCCCATATTCATCGATAGTTTCAGCATCACTGATCAACTTATGATAATCACTATGTTCAGCACTTTCTACAAAATCACCAAATTTTGGCAAAGTAATAAGTGGCACCTGATCTTCTTCATTTCAGACTCCTAGAGTTAATGGGCTTTGATCAGTATCAGCTTTTTTACTTAAAAAGCTTTTGTATGATACGTTTCCTGTCAATAAATTATATGAAAGAGCTATTTTTTTACCATTGAGTGTGCCGTTAATGTGCAAGACAAGATCTGAAGATACTGCATCTGCATTTTCCGTCACTTTCATCTGTTTGATAGCATTTTCTTTTTCGCTGATATTTACATCCATATATTTTTGGAGGGTAAGTATACATTGTTCTATGGCTGTATTTTGCATAAGAGCATTGGTTTTATTGAGAAGTTTTTCTTCATATGGCTTTCCTTGCTGTTTGAGTTTGGGCAATAAGGTAGTAATAAATTTCTTTTCTTCATTGGATGTATTCTCTTTTATCGTCATATCATTATTGAGAGATGAGAGATATTCAGATAGTTTCTTTCCATTTTCTTGACTATCTAAAGTCGGATACCAAAGAAGCAATTTTGTATAATATGATTTGTCTTTCATTCATTCAGGGACCAATTCTTTTGTTTTGTGATTATCGAAATATGTTGTGATATCTGAATCTGTATTCACATTATGAAGCAATACAGCATATGTATCATTTTTTGTATATTCTGATCCAATGTACTGCTTAGCATTTTCATAGATTTTTTGCATGCTAGATAATGAAAGATCTATACCTAATTTTTGATTAGCTTCATAATATTCTATTACTAAAGCATTCATTTCTGTTCTAGATTTTTCACTCATTTTTGATTGTATTTCTGAGCTATTTATCTGCTGTAATATATACATTGTTCTGATTTTTTTTTCTGCTCATTGTTCGCCATTTAACTCTACCCATTTCGCATACGTAGCCTTGTTTTCTACTTTAAATTTTTTGGATTCCATGAGAAAACTCTTCTCAGTAGTTTGATTTGCAAATATTCATTTGATTTGATCTTTTCTGAAAGCTTTTAATATGTCCTCACTATTTATTATATTATCTATTCTCTTTTCTACATCATCCAATTGATCTAGAATTACCATTTGTTCATTAGTTTTTTCATTAATATTTGTTCAATTTTTTCTATTTGAAATTTGTTCTTTTTTGTTCTTAACGTTAGTTATTTCATCATCTAAAAATCCTACTAATTGGGTGGGAGTAAGTTTTTTGAATTTTTCTATCTGTTGGGTTGTAAGATTACTCATATACATATTAATTTGTGTATCAGAAAAGGCAGCTTGTAATGCTGTCGTCTGTTCTTTAGAAAACTGTTTTATTACCTCAGTATATTCATGTAAAGGAAGCATATCATTTTTAAGTATTCTGTCTCTAATGCGGTTGTTTTGTTCTAGACTTCCTATATATTTTTCTTCTTTTCCTGGTATTTTTGCCATTTTTGCTAATCGTTCTTGATTGTTTTTACTAAATTTTTGCCGACTAACTCAAAATTGTCTTACAACCATATTTGCAAGAATCTCATTTTTATCGAATTTAGGTGATTCAATGTCATTCATACAAACAACTGTATTATCTAAAATACCCTACTTAATCATCCATGGACAATGTTTTTTTACCATTTTTTTGATATCTTTAGGTTTAATAATTCCATATTCCGTGATAATACCGGTGATGAATTTTGCAGGAACCATATCAAATGCGTAGTTAATAATTTCGAGTCATTTTGGGGATTCTGCTCGAAGTTCCTTCCCAGATCTTTGTTCTATTTTTACGGTATTTTCGGTATCTACTTTGGTCAAACTTCCTACAATGTATACAGGGATTTTGGAATGTCGAGCAGCTAATGACAATCAGAAACTTCCAATTTTGTTGTATACGCTTCCATCCATTTTGATTGCGTCTGAACCAATAATCAAGATATCAATATGTGTATCAGATTCATACAAATTGTCTACGAAAAATGGAGCTGCATCATCAGTAATCATGGTATCAGGCACACCCGCTTTTACTAGATCTTGTGATGTTTTTCTTCACTGATACAATGGTCTCGTCTCCGTATTATATACATGAATATCTTTATCTTGTTTGTGGGCAGTCACGAGTAATTTTACTACTGATCACGAATGACAGTGGGTCATAATATTCATATGTTTTCTTATAAGTTTAGCTCAGATAAGTGGTCTCAATGCCTCCTCTCTTTCTATATCACCTAAGTAACTTTTACCTGATTGGAACAATTTAGTTGTCATAGTTTTGATATCAACTTTCTTGGCCAATAATGTTTTGTAGCTAGCTAAACAGTATTTAAGTCAATTAAACAACATCGGTTCTGTAGCCCTCGCTTGTTTAAGAATCACAATCGCTTGTTTGAAAAATGTATCAAATTCTTTTTCAGATTTGAAATTTTGTTTTTTGATTTCTTTGACCAAGATATCGATTCCAGCTTTGGCGATATTTGTCGCTCACTGAATTTTTATGATTTTGATATCATCAGCTACTTGTCTGATACTTTGTAAATCCATTTGTCTGTTTAAATAATTAAAACATATGTGTATGAGTAAAAACTTGTTTATGTAGATCAAACGATTGTATAAGTGTGTACATTTTTTCCTGACTCTTGCCACTTATATTCCAGAGACAGTCATGTATCATATTATAATTTTCTTCTTCTGAATATGTTTCTGTTTCTCATTTATTCTTTGAAAGAAATTCTTTTTTTATATTGCTTCGTATCTGTAATTTTTCAGGAGTATATGTTTTAAGTTCTTTTATTTTTGTAATAAATCTTTCAAAGGATTTTGGATTGTGGAATGTTTTATGAATTTGTCCGTTTTGTAGTGCTAGAAGTGCATCACTATACTCCATAATACCATTACTCTCTCCATAATTAATACTCTGTTCTCTTTGTTTGTGACTTATGCGTTCTTCTACTTGTCATCATTTGGGAGCATATAATGTAGCATGTTCATTAAAAAACTTTTTGGGAGTATTTTCTCTATGCTCTTGTTCTGCTCGTGCCGCAACCACGAATAACGGTAGTGGACTATGAGAGAATCATTTATATGCTAGTATATCTTTTCTTGTAAATACTTCCGAAATAAATTCCCCTGTCCCTATATGGATTGCTGTATCTCTCCCTTCATATTTGATTAAGGTATAGAGATATTCTAACTGCGATACTTTTTCATCGTCTTCAATTATATGATCAGTATTTTCTATATATTTGCTATAATCTCTAACTTTATTGGTTTCGTAATAATACTCTGCCAATTTGATCAAAATATTCATATCACTATCCATAACTTCTTTCTTCTTTCTGAGTATATCAGCAACTTCATCCTGTGTGTTTGGATGTCTATGTGGTAATCTATAATGATTATGTTCTCATACTTTATCCATACACATCTCTAGGGCTAAAGGTATTCGTGTATAAGTATATTCACCCCATGTTTTTTTGCAATTTTGTTCCATATATACGTATAATTTTACTACCAAAACAACAAAAAGGTTATATAGTAGTATTTTATTACCAATAACTTCATTTTTTACCTAAAAAAGACGCCAATAGCGCCTCTCTTATGAAAATACTAGATATTATTTGATGATATCTGCTATATAATAGATTTTTTTAGCTGCTGTATCATACAATTCTAACATAGCAGTTTTTTTATATCATTTTGCTTCCATATATTTTGTGATTACAGGATAGACTTTCATCGGTCAAATCATATACGAAATAGTGTTTTTTAGAGGAAATTCTACAACTATTTTTGTCCCTGCGGGAAGCGTCTTTATTTTTATCTCTTTAGTATTTATTAATTTACTGCTATCTTGTGATGTAATCACCGCACCTATATCACTTCTTAGTTCAGTTCACGAAACAGTAGCTGGATCATCATAATAGATACCGATACCGGTTTCATAAATAATACCCGCACCGGAAAGTACCTCACTTACTTTGGTCATTGATGGTCCTACTTTTCCATATTCTCCCGTAAAATTGATATATGCTATTGTATAGGGACCCATATTTTGTTCTTTTGCTTCCAGTTTCGCAAATCCACCTAAATACCATCGATTAGCAAGCGCTAAAAGAATGAAAAGACCGAGAAATATTCCTACATTTTTTAGAAATGTTTTTAGAAATTTCATAGAGAACTAGTAAATAAGTAAAAGATACTGTGTGAACATGTATTTTTATGCTATATAATTACCGATTGGATAAAAAATAACAAGTTTTTTTAACGACTAAAGGTCCAGGGCGATACCATGGACCTTGTAGAATGCGTTTAGCCTTACGTGATTGGTTATGCACGTGATTTCACTGGATTTTGCCAGTTACTCAGGATACCCCTAGGTAAGACACCATTTTTTGGTATATTGTCTATTCCACGGCAGGGTCCTATAACCCTCCAAATATTGGAGTTTGGGCTGCTCCCATACTTTCTCATTGAGTTTTTTTGGGAATCACTATTGTTTTATTGCGCATCCATAAGTTTTTGTAATAAAATGAAAATAAAAGTCAACTAGTTTTTACCTTATACAAAAAATAGGCAAACTCGCCTATTTTTGTTTTGTAGACAATACTTTTATATTTTGATTACTGCTACCTTACCGTCTGGGTCTATACCTTTAATTTTTATTCTGATAACTTGTCCGAGTTTGAAATGATTGGTAAGTGGAATATCGTATCTTTGTCCAAGGTTGGAAATATGACAGAGTCCCATCTTCTTTTTAGGTAATTCTACAAACAATCCATAATCTTCTATTCTCTTGACCTTTGCGTCAAACTCTTGGCCTACTTCTAGGTCAGATGCTATGTCTATAATAATAGCTACTACTCTATCGATTACTGTTTGATCTCTATGTCCGATATAACATGTTCCATCATCTTCAAAATCAATCTTTACGCCTTCATTGGCATCAATAATACCATTGATAACGTCACCACCCTTTCCAATAACTTCTCTTACCTTGTCAGGTTTGATATGAATAATCTTAATCTTTGGGGCATACTGTCCAACTTCTGCTCTAGGTTCAGCGATAGTCTGAAGCATAAGATCCATAATTTCATTGTATCATTCGATAGCTCTATCGATTGTTTCATGGATAATATCCATACTGATTCCTTTCAATTTTGTATCTAATTGGATGGCAGTTACTCCATCTCTCGTTCCTGCAACCTTGAAATCCATATCTCAAGTAAAATCTTCTGTAGCCATAAGATCGTTGAGCACTATGTGTTTGGTAATATTATCGTCATCATCATGGTCAGTCATAAGTCCCATAGCAATCCCTGCAACAGGTTTTTTGATAGGAACTCATGCATCCATAAGTGCCAATGTTGAACCACAAACGGATCACATAGATGTTGAACCCCCTGATCCTAAACACTCAGATACTGCTCTGATGGTATAGGGAAATTCTATCATCGTAGGAAGTACTTTTTCCAATGCTTTTTCTGCCAATCTTCCATGTCCTATTTCTCTTCTTCCTGTTCCTCTGGTACCTTTTGCTTCACCTACAGAAAATGGAGGGAAATTGTAATGATGAAAATATCTTTGATGTATGTTATTGTTTTCCATATCATCGAGAATCAGATATTCTTTTGGTCCTCATAAAGTAACGGTCGTCAATACTTGTGTATCACCTCTTCGGAACAATCCACTTCCGTGCACTCTCGGCAATGTCCCTACTTCACAAAAAATTGGTCTAATATCTTTTTGATCTCTATCGTCAATTCTTACTCCTGTATCGATAGTGCGATGACGGAGAAAATATTTTATCACAGTGAATACTCACATTTTCACTTTAGTTTCGGTGAAATCTGCTTGCTCATTATCAGTGATATTTTCTTTACAAATCGCCAATACTTCTTTTTCGTACAGAGAAGATAATTCGTTGAATGGTACTTTGCTATTGCCCGTAAGTGCAGCCAATTTGTCTTTGGTAAGGATGTTGCTGATATATGCAATAAGCGCTTCTGATGGCTTATTGTACATTATCTCTTTGGTATGTATCGTAAGTTTTTTGAGAAACTCAGTTTGGAAATCACATGATATATCGATAGCCTTTTGTCCAAACTCAAATGCTTGTTTGAGCAAATCTTTGGGTACTTCATTGGCTTCCGCTTCAATCATATTGATTGATCATTTTTTACCTGCGACTAATAGCAAAAATAAACTTTTTTCTGACTCTGCTCTCGTAGGATTGGTTATAAATTTTCCATCAATATATCCGATCTGTGCTGCGCCTACAGGTCCGTCAAAAGGAATACCCGCTGCCATGATAGACAATGATGATCCGATAATAGTCGAAACGCCAAGATCCAACTCTTGGTCAAGTGAAAGTGGTGTAATAGTAATCACTACATCATTGATCATACCTTTGGGAAACATAGGTCTAAGTGCTCTATCGGTAAGTCTACAGTAAAGAACAGATTGATCTGATGGTCTTCCTTCTCTTCTTCTATAAGCAGCTCATCCAAGTCTTCCTGCTGCAGAAAAACTTTCTCTAAAATCAATCATCAACGGTAAAAAATCAGAATCTGATCTTGGATTCTTTTCCATCACGGTAGAACATAAAAGTGCGGTGTCTCCAAATTGGAGTTTAAGTGAACAGTCAGCTTGGACTGCAAGTTTTCCCGTTTCAAACGAGAGCGTTTTCCCTTCTCGATCGAAAGATTGTGTATGGAGAGTAAACTCCTTTTTCTTGATAGACATACTAAAAAAATAATAAGAATAAAATTTGAAAGAAAATATAGTCAAATTAGACAGATTAGAAGTTTAGAATGGAATACGTCCCAAATTTCTAATCTGTCTCGCTAATTATCTCAGATTTCTTTCATGGAAAATATAGGAATTAGGAACTAAATTGCAAAAGAAATCAGCATATTAAAAAAATCAGGAAGTAATACCCTCCTGATGACTCGTAAAAAAATTTAATTAGGATACGTTTACTGATAGAAAACAGCTTGTTTGGGTTTATTTATGGGGAAAATTATAAGAATTTTCTTTGCCCCCAATCTGACTGTTTCCAAACCGCCACCATTAGCGATAAACGATACTTCACCATCTTCGTTTATGCCGTTAAGCGTTCCGAACTGCATTACCTCAATGAGTTCTAAATCATCGTTCAGAATAACCATTTCTGAATCCCTCAACTTGTAATTCTGATGATCAAGATAGGTTATTGCTTGTGCAATGGTTAATGTAGCTGTGCCAATTAACCCTTTTACTGTTAATATTGGTTTTTGCATATACTTATAATTTAGCGTGTTAGTTTTTTGTTTTAAAAATTATACTATATATTTAATATATTAAGTCAATCTTTTTTAATAATGATAACTCTTTCCCTGCTCTATTGTTCAAATCCTATAGAGCTGTTCTAATAAGGTCACTTTTGCTAGACCATGAGGCAGGGTGATTGCTCAGAAAGAAATTTTAGCATCAATATATTTGGTCAATGCTGGTTCGTTCAATCCGTATGGTCAGCCGATAATGAACACACAGTTTTTGTCTGTTAGAAATTTGTGTAACGCTACTGTATCTAATTGTTTCCCCTCCTTACTTAATAAAACCTTTTTATACTCTGAAAACTTTTCCAGCTTAGCGATGATATTTTCCGTATCAGATTGAATTATTTGTTGATTGTTTCCCTTTCTGCTTGGTTTAATATTTACTATATTTACTGATTTACCTAGACGCTTGCGATACTCTTCGACTACTTTTTCTCGATGTTTATCAGAATCGCTAATACTCAATATTACAAACATTTTCTAAGTGAAAAACTAAAAGTTAAAAACGATAGAATTGTACATATAGACTATCGTGAATTACAATAGCTCATAATATAAGAAAGTCATGTGTTTTTTACTATTCACTATTCACTAGTCACTAGTCTTAGTATTGTATATATTTTGGATTTTGCCCATTGTAAGGACTCAATACCTTGAAGATATCTCCTTTTTGGATTCCTCTATTTTCAAATTCATCTAAGAGTCATTTGTGACCAAGTTGCTTCCAAAATCGCGCCTCTGCCTCATCATTTCCTCGTTGCATCATTCGAACAAGTTTAGCAAATTCTTCGTTATAAATTTCTCGAACATTGACGTATTGCGCGTCTGTTGCTGAAATGTAATTTTCATTAATCAATACTTCTTTTTCATGATCACTAATATTTCTGATTGAACTTTCGATATGTTTTACTTCATGATGAGGAACGTTTTCTATATGATAGACCTCTTGGACATCTGTTTTGTTGAGCATTTCAACAATCTTTTTTAATCGTTCATCGATACCGAAATGAGTTGCAGCCGAGATAGTAAAGGTATGCTCTTCGAGGAGTTTTTTCGTAATTTTGGTTCAGATTTTTTCCTTTTTGAAGAAATCCAAAATCTCCTTTCGAAATTGTGCTTTATATTCTTTGAGAATTTCTTGATCGTTGACGAGATCATATTTATTGATGAGAAAGAGTATTCTTTTTTCTATTACCAATTTTTCTTCTTCATAGATAAATAAGGTTATCATCCCCTTATCTTCTCTGATTTGGATCTCTACCGCATTGGGATCTTTGCTAAATTTGGTGCGCGTATAGGTACAAATTTCCTCAAGCAGTTCTGGTATTTCATTGATTCATTTGTCATATCTAGAAATATCACCAATCATACAAAAAATCCTTGCTTTGAGAATATGACGCAAAAATGCGTTTCCCAATCACCTTCCTTCAGCAGCACCTTTTATAAGTCATGGAATATCTATAACATTAAAGTTTGTTTTTTGGACCGTCACTGATCCAAGATTTGGTATCAATGTCGTGAATGGATAGTCAGCGACTTTTGCCTTAGTATTGGAAATATTATTAATAATGCTCGTTTTCCCCACACTTGGTGTCCCAATCAATGCTACGTCAGCAAGTAATTGGAGCTCGAGTACAAGTTCTTTTTTATTTCCCGGCTCACCAAGCAAACAAAACGTAGGAAATTGATGAACGGCATCTTTGAAATGAATGTTCCCTACTCCTCCTTCACCGCCTACGACTGCAGTATATTGTTCTCCATCTTTGGTAAAGGTATAGAGTATTTCATCGGTCAATTTATCTCTTATAAGTGTCCCTACAGGAACATAGAGAATTAAATCTTCTGCATTTGATCCATATTGATCCCTTGACTTTCCTGCTTCTCCATGAGGAGCTTTAAATGTTGATCTATATCTATAGGTTTGGAGAGTGTTTTCGTCTTTACGTGCTTGTAAAATAACCGATCATCCTTTACCACCGTTTCCTCCTGATGGTCATCAAAAAGCGACTCCTGCTTCTCTTCTTCAGGTAACTGTTCCATCTCATCCTTTCCCGGACTGTACATTTATGGTGACTTCATCGTAAAAACGCATAGTATTAGACTAAAGATTAAAGATTAAAGCTAGAAGCTCTTTTTCTACTTTACTAAACCAGATAACAAAAAAAAGAGAAAGTCATCCCCTCTTTGTTATGTTATTAATTTAGACGAACGGGGTTTATCCCGGTAGCTGTTTCATCTAGGCGAACGGGGAATCGAACCCCGAACCTTGTCCTTAAGAGGGACCTGCTCTAGCCAATTGAGCTATTCACCCACAATATATTTACCATACACAAAAAATATATGCTGGATGTATATACAAAAATCAAGCAAAAAAGCAATTGAAAATTATTTTTTTTTATTTTCCCTGGGTGGTAATATAGCTTTCTACCTTAATATGAACATCACTCAACGTCTTACCAGACAATGATGATGGTGCACCAAACAAAAGATCTTCTGCTGATCCTGTTTTGGGAAATGCGATAACTTCACGTAAGGATTTTTCTTGCTGGAGAATCATGATAATTCTATCGATACCTAATGCTATACCTCCATGTGGAGGAACTCAATAGGAAAATGCATCTAACATATGGCCAACACTATGCTGTATCTCTTCATCAGAATACTTCATCACTTTGTACGTACTTTTCAAAATTTCAGGAAGATGTGCTCTGATTGATCATCCACCGATTTCTTGTCCACACAGTGTGATATCATATTGTTGAGCTTGTATCTTTTCAATATCTTTTCCTTCCATAAGCAAATCTATATGTTCTTTTTTAGGAAGTGAAAATGGGTTGTGAGTAAATTTCCATTTTCCTGTTATTCATTTTTTAAACATAGGAAAATCGACTATCCAACAAAATGAAATCATATCTTCTGGATACAATTTTAGCATTTTTCCTAATTCTCTTCTGACAATATCTAGTGCTTTATCAGCTATTTCACGTTTCGCTGCAGAGAAAAATATTGTATCTCCCAATTTTGCATCCATATATTCTACGATATCTTGTGATACTTTTTCTCCCAGAAATTTCACGATAGGCGACTGCAGATAATCACTTTGTACCGTAATATATGCTAATCATCCAAGTCCGGCATGAATTGCTAATTTCGTCAAATCCTCAATCTGCTTTTTGGTCATATCTTGTTCAACTTTAATACATTTCACGATTCATCCTCTATCAATTTGTTTTTGAAATACCTCAAATGACGTTCAAGAAACAAGATGCGTAATATCTTTCATTTTTAGTCAGAATCTTATGTCTGGTTTATCGGTTCCATAGTCATCCATCGCTTGTTGGTATGTCATGAGTGGAATAGTATCTGTCTGTAGTGGTCTTTCAGGATAATAAGTTTTTACTAATGAAATCAACAGATCAGAGAATAATGTTATGATCTCGTCCGCACTGGCAAATGCCATTTCCAAGTCTAATTGCGTAAATTCTGGCTGTCTATCGCCCTTATCATCTTCATCACGAAAACATTTCGCCACTTGGAAGTATTTACTAAACCCTGACACCATCAGCATTTGTTTGTATTGTTGTGGCGCTTGTGGTAAGGTATAAAACAATCATGAATGAATTCTACTAGGAACAATAAATTCCCTGGATCATTCATCCGTTCATTTTCCCAATATGGGCGTCTCGATTTCCATGAATGCTCTTTCTTCCAAAAATCTTCTCATAAAAGAGACTATCTTACTTCTCATAACTATAGTTTGTCTCGTTTTTTCTTCTCTCAAATCTAGAAATCTATATTTCAATCTTAAAGATTCTCAAATTATTTTTGCATCATGGATAGCAAATGGCAGTGGTTTTGCTTCCGATAGTAAAGTGAATTGTGTACAATCTAGTTCTATAGTACCTGTTCTGCTTTTGGAATCGACATCATCTTGTGCTCTTTTGATGATGGTTCAGGTAAACATACTTACTGACTCTTTTTTAAGTCTAGGAATCTTATCAATATCCCCGAAAACATCACGGGAAAATTTTATCTGAAAAATCTCTCCATCTTCACGCAGATCGATAAATACCAAATCTCAATGATCGCGTATAGCATGTATCCATCATGCAATCGTCATTTTTTTTCATAAAAACGATTCGTCGATACAATTGATGGGACAATCTCTGTAAGTATCTAGAATCACTGGTGTTCTTTCTGTGCTTGTCATGGTATATATAGTAATAAAATAAAAACAAATTAAACGAAAAAAATCTCCAGAGAGACTTTCTAGAGAGTTTATATCAATGGGATATAGTAACCTTTATGTTCTAGAAAAATCTCTCTTTGCAGAGCTGGTTATTATTTCCATTATTTGTAAGGAAAGTAACCATAAAGATTTTTCGTAAACTATAAATTTAACACATAGAGTATACTGATTCCGTTTGATTTTGCAAGATTTTTTCCATGAAACGATTTTTTTCTTTTCTTGAAAAACCAATGACTTTATCTATATTTACTTTGTCACCTATTCTTAATTATTAATTCTTAATCCTTAATTTATTATTTATGCTTTTTTTCGATTATCTTAAACACCTGGATGTGCATATTAGTTTCTTGCAGAAAAGGATCAAAGATAAACACACACTCTTTTTGGTGTGATGATGTGTCAGAGATCCACTTTTGTGATTGGATAAAAGCCCCACAGATATAGATTTTACCATGGCTGGAGACCCCCAAAAGATAGATACACTGATAGATAAAACATGAATGTCCTACTTCATGACCGAGAAATTTTGAACGATGACACTTATAAAAAAAATTGAAAAATTGAAGAATGGAAAAATAGAAAATATTGATTCATGAGTCATTAAATATGAGCTGACGCCATTACGTACAGAAAGTGAGTATACTGATTCTCGTCATCCAGATGTTATCAACCGAAGCAATGATGTGTTATTGGATTCGAAGAGAAGAGATTTTACGATTAACTGTATATATTATACGAATGTGCCATATAAGGCTGAATTCACATCACTGATTGATAAAAAAAATATCCACAAATATTCTGACGACGAAACATTTCTCAAAAGACTCGACGACCATTGATATCTGTATATTACCAACCAAAAACTCCTCATCATCCAAGATCATACGATTATTGCCAAACTTTTTGCTGAATGAAACTTTCAAACAGATCAGATTAAAAACATATTGAAATCAGCTACAGTTTTTACGATAGAAAAAAAGTCTGATACAGGAAAATTATTACGTATAGTCGTTGATCCCCATAAAGGGATTCAAGATAGTATCCATAAAAAATTGAGAGCTGTAGGTGATCCTGACCATAGATTTACCGAAGATGCCTTAAGAATACTCAGAGCGATTAGATTTGTAAATGTACTTAATGAAAAGTTGAAAAATTGAAAGATTAAAAAATTGAAAGATTGAAAAAAAGAAGAAAAAATAATGCTGTTTGATTTTGAAAAAACGACGTGGAATAGTATCAAAAAAAATCATGCATTGGTACAAAACGTAGCCAAAGAAAGAATCAAAGAAGAAATCATGAAAGCATTTACCGTAGGTAATCCTTTTGGTTTTGTTTCCTTGATCGACGAAGCACAAGTATTGGAACATCTATTTCCTGCGTTATATGCCACGAAAAACATCGAACAACCGATCAGGTATCATCCTTTTGATGTATATGTTCACACCCTCCTCTGCCTCTATGAAGTACAGAAAATCAATAAAGATCCGCTCGTGAGATTAGCAATGCTCTATCACGATGTGGGTAAGGTAGATCAATTTGGGGCTTATGCCGAGGGACTTACCAAAGAAGAAATTAGAGGCATTCTAGCGGGACCATTGAACCATAGAAGAAGTTCACCTGAGTATGCAAAAGCAGATTTTAAATCATTATGATTTTCCAGTAAAGAGATTGTTGATATCGCTTGGTATATCGCGCATCATCACACACCGGAAGAAATGATTTTTGCCAAAGAAGAAAATGTCGAAAAAAAGGTGAGAACATTTTTTAGCGAAGCCGGCTATGAAAGAGCGATAAATGTTTTGGATATTGCTATGGCTGATAGACTAGGACAATACAATCCTTTACAAAATAGTTCCGATCTGTCTGATGTAGATAAACTCAAAACCATCCTAAAAAAACTTCAAAAAGAAGAATGACAATTCACCATGAAACAACTCGTCATCAATGGTTGAGATATCATCAAACAATTTAAACTCGCAGCATGACCCGATATTTGACTATTATTGAAAAAAACGCTTGCGCGAGTTTTGGTCGATATCAAAAAAAGAAATACCAAAAAAGAAATTTTCGGATTTTTGGGAATCCAAATGAAATATATAAAGAAATAATAAAAAATATTTACCATCCTTTGCATAAAGGAGGAGTGTTTTTTAGTTTATGATAATTTTCGTACTTTATAGGTCACATTTTCTCTTGGAGACTGAATACCTTCAGCCATATATCTGCGAAATCGACTCCTCTGTTTTTTTGCTAACTGGTGAGTGGTTATCATAATACGATCTTCCATATCTTTGTAGGAACAGCGTCATTCTAAAAATTCTACGACTTCTTTGTAGCCGATTCCCTGCATGGATTGTAATGTTTTATCGTATCATTTTTTGAGTAATCACTGGACTTCTTCGACGAGTCATCACTTCAACATCTCTCTGACTCTCGTATTTATTTTTTTATTGGTATCTTCTTTTTCACGTCGTATTCAAAGCATTAATAATGGTCGTCTTGGTTGCTGAGAAATAAACGTGTCTGTTTTAGTTTGTCCGCTTTTGTAAAAAATCTCTAATGCACGCACAATATATCTCGTAGACTTGGGATGTAATTTTGCTGCCTCTTCGGGATCAAGTTTCATGAGTTCCTTATGAAGAATCCCGGGTTCTTTATCCTCCTTTCCAAAAAGTTCGTCTCTCAACTTCATATCTGGTGGAATATCTGGCATAGAAAAATTTTTGTACACCGTATCGATATAGAGTCATGTCCCTCCCACGATCATCGGAAGTTTTTTACGTGCAAGGATGTCAGGAATAATTTTGTAAACGTCATTTTTCCGTTGTCCCGAAGTATATGTCTCATCTGGATTTACGATATTTATTTGATGATGGGGAATCTTCGCAAGAATCTCGTCTGACACTTTATCAGTTCCGATATTCATATATTTGAAAATCTGTCTGCTATCTGCAGAAATAATTTCTTCGTCAAAATATTGTGAAAGTAATATTGAAAATTTACTTTTCCCTGTCGCTGTAGCTCATCGGATAATAACAACTCCATCAGGATTTTTTTCACGAAAGGATTCTATTTCTTGTTTTGCTTCCAAAATTATGTCTGCTATTTCCATACTTTCAAACCAATTAAGAATTAAGAATTAAGAATTAAGCATGTTGTCTTAATGTCTTAATAGGAGAAGTCCTTAATAATTACCGAAGGTAATCTTAATATATTTTGTTTTATTTATATTTATCTGGATTGAAAAATGGCATCGTTGAACAGCCTTTAGTTTCACATAACAATTTTCCTATTTTCCAAGTATTGTCTTTGGGAATTAGTATCATTGATCGTTCTTCAGTGAATTTCTGTTGATTCTTTATAATCGTATATTCTATTGTATATGAGAAATTTTTTATGCTCGGATTATTGGTGGTGTTTGGTCTTTCTTGGATATTGCTAACGACAATCTTTGGTGCGAGAACTACCGCAGAAAACTTAGATAACCAGTTTTTACTGTAATAGGTCTGAAAGACATTAGACTGTTTGAGATGTGCATCTGCCATACTATAAATGGTTGCGGTATCTATAGTATTTACTGCATGGTAGAAATCCATGAGTATTTGTTGTTCTGTCGTTACGGGTTGTTCTTGTTTTATTATTACCGGAAGAGTTTGTTGTACAGAGGGACTAGCTTGTTGCACAGGAGGAGTAATTCCTGTTGCCGGAGAAGTTTCTTCTTGTACGATACTCCCTGTATTCATTGTAGTATAATCAATATTTCCTGTATCTACATTTGTTATTTCGGGCATAGTTGACTGACTTGGAGTATCCGATTTTTTGTTTCTCATAAACGTGAAATACAAAGAAACAAGAAATAATATGAACGAGAAAAGAAACAATAAAAGAATAATCAGATCTTTTTTCTTTGAACCATCGACAGATTTTTCTACAAATCAAACTGTAGTAGATGAAATCTGATTGTTCACCGTATGTGGTTTATTCTCTTTCCTTGGTCTCCCTGGTCAGTTTTTGGTTGGTGTTTTAGATTTATGAGAGATAAATTCTTTTTTGGGTCTCCCTGGGCTCTTTTTTTTGTTTTTAACCATACTCCCTTTTTAAAAATTAAATTATTTCATGGATAATTGACTACTAGCTCTGATAGATTATTGGGATAATTTGTTAAGTGCTGCTCTTGTCGCAGGACCCATTCGTCACCATACGGCTGGCTTATTTTTGTATCACTTGAGTAATCCTTTGCTTAGCTGAAATTGATACACAGCATTTTTGGTAGCTTTGCTATAGACGCCATCAATCGCTCAACTATAGAGTTGTAGTGTTGTAAGGATATTTTGCAATGTTTTGATACCTTGATTATATTCACCATTTTGGAATGGTTTAGTAAATGTATATTTGGGCGCTTTTATTGTGGGTGTTGAAGTTCAAGTAGTAGAGACAGTGTTTATTACGGTAGAAGTGAGAGACGATAAAGAATTTTTGAATGCTGTCATAATGTAATTTTTTATATAGGTTGTATATTCTGTATATCTTTGTTTAAATTGTTGGATATAGAGCGCTTGGAAACCACTATACAACTGATCGCTGAATGTCGTACTTGTTCCATCCGATCATATTTTTGATAATCACGAATCAACTAACACTTGCATAGTAGTGATCTTGCTTATTAGTGCTGTAGCTTGGTCACTCATAGCAAGAATATTTGTACAATTGAGTTGATTATTGATAGTATAATATTTTGCTTCAAATGCATCTATTTGATCCTTGAGTGCAAGATACTGGCTGCGATCGTATCGCCCCTGAAACGTATTGTTTAGATAAGTAGTAAAGTCTGCCTGATATTCATTTATTATATATGCTTTTTGTTGGCTCAATCCGCCAGAAAGATTTTGAAGTGTTGTATATTTTTTGATAGTAGCATCAATAAGTGATTGAAACGTTGTATCTAGATTTGCCAACCCTGCTGTTTTTGCGGTTTCTATTTTTTGGATCACATCATCCAATCACGGTATTTTTGCGTTGATGGCAGTGATTGTATCTTCTACTCAAGAGAAAGCGGTAAGTACACTCTGAATAGTATCCATTTTTTTTTGAATTCCCTGTATCAAAGCTTGATTAGCAGCACTATATTGGAGATATGTAGTAAGAAAATCAATATTTTTTGCAGCATAGTTGGTCGCAAACGTAGCTATCAATCACTGATATAAAGCCACTTTTGTATCGATAATATTTTTAATTTTTAATTTTTCACTTTCATAGGTAGTTCCTGAATCAAAGACATTGACTCCCCCAGATGTCTGTAACGATTGTTTATCTTCCAACGATAAAATTTGATTTTGTATGTCGACAAAATCTTGCTGAAATGCTATTGTCAATGCTGTTTTATCTTTTTGAAATTGAGCTAAAAACGAAACATCTTTGATTGCTCACAAACATACTAAACTCTGATACCCTATACTTTTGAGAATATTGAGTCATGTTTTACTAAACGCAGTATATACTTGTCCATATGTTGTATTTGATAATGCTAGTATACCGCTTTCTTGAGTAGTTAGATAGGTAAGTAGTGATCAAGTATATCGTATGGTTCACGTATTCACTGTCCCTGTAGTTGTCACTCCAGTAGATATATTTCCTGTTCCTGTAGTATCTCAGGTAGCTGCTTTCGTAATTAATCAAAAAAAGACTGTTATACATACTAATGAAATTCCTAACAATTTTCAAAAAATCTTCATATCACTTTTTATCAATAAGTAAAGACAATAAGCTGGATTACTCAATTTTTTATACATTTATTATATAAATTCAAGTTGATTTTGGTTGCTAAAATCACTAAATTACCCATAGATATTTGTAAATCACCTAAATTCGTATATCATTGATACATGTATTTTACCTTGTAAATTATACAATATGACACTAATACCTAGCGTAATCGAAAAAACTAAATGATGAGAAAGAGCTTATGATATCTATTCTAGATTACTTGAAGATAGAATTATTTTTATCGGAGATCAAATTGACTCCCATTTAGTAAGTTCTGTAATAGCTCAGATGCTCTTTTTGGAAAAGAAAGATCCTGATAAAGATATTCTTATCTATATAAACACACCGGGTTGAGAGGTTTATAGTGGTATGGCTATTTATGATACAATCCAGTATATCAAATGTGATGTTTGTGTAATTGTTACCTGATTAGCTGCTTCTATGGGATCAGTATTTCTTGCATGAGGAACAAAATGAAAAAGATATGCATTGCCACATAGTAAAATCATGATTCATCAACCACTTATCTCATGAGGTGGTATAACAGGACAGACAACTGACATCCAGATTGAAGCTGAAGAGATGGTAAAAGTCAAAAACATGTTTATTGATATCTTTGCTAAGCATACAGGGCAAAAGACAGCAACCGTGGCTCAAGATATGGAAAGAAACAAATGGATGAATGCTGAAGAAGCTTTGAAATATGGAATAATCGATAAAATCATTACATAGGTTTGAGGATTAAAAAATTTAAAGATTGAAAAATAAAAATAGAAAAAAACTCGAACAATCGAGTTTTTTTCTATTAAAAAAAGATTTACGGAAATACTGTAAATCAGTTAATATAATAAAGCACATAATTGCTCTAAGATAATGATACCCTGAGCTGCCATATGATCTATGAATGTCTGTTGATCCTCTTTGCATTCAACAAATGGATATCCGAAATCATGGTCTTTTGGTAAGCGACTGGTTTGTGCACAAATATATGAATATACCGTGCCGACACACCATGCTCTCCACATAAGCTCTGCAGATTCCTGTGTAGGAAGGTCGGCAGTATAACACATGAACTCTTTTTCACCCCTCGCTCTAATAGAACTGTGGATATGAAGTTTGAGGCCGTGCTTCAGCTGTTTGAAATCTCGCATATTGAGTAGTTCTACCTCATAATGAGGGAATGAGTACATACCCCTCTCATTTTTCCTCCACCTCTTGGAGAAATACCTTGGAGAAAGATATAAGTCTCCTTGAGCATCTGCTCCGTAGATATTGGCCATAAAGATCAATGAACCAAGTACGCTAGTAACGACAATCTTGTGTTGTATAATCGGTTAATTTTGTGTGTTACTACTATGATTGTAATTTTTTTATATATTAATATAATTAAATGTCAATATATAAATACTTTTGCATAAAAAAACAACAGTACATGATTATCTGATATATCAATTATCAATCTATCCTTACTCACCAGTAAAATCTAGTTTCATTACGGTTTTACCTGCATTTTGAAAACTATTTTTTTTGCCACGATGTATATAATATTTTTTTTCTATGTCTTGAATCTCCTTAATTATTGCTGCTTGTATCTTTTCACATCTAGCAATCTCTTCATCTGGATTGAGATATACTTCTGTCGCATCAAATAAAATATTCGTCGCAGTATGGACATCTTCGCATTCATTAATAGCTTTGAATGACGTTTGAAATTGCTCTTCTAATTTTGCCAACATAGTTCTTTTTTCATCAGAAATATCTGTCGTTGCTTTTAGTTGACTTATCCTTCTACGAGAAGCGTGGAAATCTTGCATGAGCACTCCTTTTTTTGATCTATAGCTCTGTAATGTCTCATAATAATATTTCATCACATAGGAGATATCTTTTATCTTAGCGATATTTAGTGGTTGATCAGCAGCGAATTCATTGTGCGCTTTCAGCTGTTGAATATGTTTTTCTATAATATCTATAAATATATCCATCTTATTGATTTCTCATTTATTCTTATTTTTTCCATATACTCATTTGTTGAGTAATCGGTCAAACAATTCACCCTCATGCATATCAGATATTTCTGGATTTTTTCTTCTCAATTCACCTATCCAATACGAAATTCTCTTTATAACATAATTAGTATCTTCGCCTGTTTCAAATGCATACAACATATCCATCGCCATCCCATTTGGTGCTAAATGAGAAAATGATCTCACCCTTGATCGGTTACTTTTTTCACATTTTTTTCAGAACTCCTCTATCGATTTCTTATCTTTTCCCATTATCCTCATGTGTCTATAGACATCGGCTCTTTCGACATCGGTCTCTGCAGTAGCGAGTGCATTGGACATCAACGCCACCATTTTTGCATCATCAAAATCGATATCATTGAGGATAAGCGAAGGTAAATCTTCAAAATCACAATTGTGTTTTTCACAATATCCCTTTACTGCTGCATCATCTTTGTAGATTGTAGAGAGTCTTTTAAATGCTTCATGTCTTGAATGTCCTGCTAAGACGTATAATATCCCATCATTTTTTCTCCACAACAATGCGGGCGTAAACATTTTCCATTTAAATTCTCACGTTTTTACGGCATCGACAATCCCCTGCGCGCTATATTCACTATAAGGTTTTCTTCTATTTTGGAAATTTTTGATATCTGTAGAAATATCAGCCAATGGCACTCTATGCCAAGCAAAATTTCGTATTCTTGTATACTCGATATTGTCAGCCTTATCTTTTTGGATAACGTTCAATGCTTTATATAATTCTGTAACGATGTTCGGATCCTCTTTCATTGCTTCCAAGATTTCTAGCATTTCCTTGGATGAGTTTTTTGTTATAGAAAAAAGATCTGACCCTTGATGATGTTCAGATTGATTTTCTCTTGTTTTTTTATTGATACATTCTGTCATTTCTACCACGATATCTCAATAAATTTTCAATTAAAAATATATAAATATGTATAATGAAGTCAATACTAATAATAATTATACCTATTTTATGCAAGTCATTGATTTTTCTTAATTTTTAACTATGACTGCTGATACAAAATAAAAATTCGTTACAATACTCTAAAAACATAGCCATATGGACGATCAAACAAAATTGAGCATTTTACAAAGCAAACAGCAATGCAGCGTATTAATTACAACAAAAAGTGATTCCGAAAAACAGGTATTTATAGAAAAAGACTGCTTCATTATATCAAGGTGTCATACAAAGAAGAAATCTGTGTCTCTTCTGTCACTCAAATACGATGTCTTCATAGTCTAAAAGTACTCTATCCTCTACCTACATGAACCATTACGATAGTAGGAAAGTATTATTGACCACTGATATGCAGTGGTTTTTTTTTATTTAAAAAAATCCCCGGGAAAAACCCAGGGAAATTGTATTGTTGTGATAGACTTACTGCCTTTCATGAAACCATTTCCCATCAGACTTCTTGCTGGAAAGATGGAACATTACATAGGCGTTAATAGTATGATCAACGTAATTGTATCCGATACAGAACAATCCACCAATCCACTCACTATCAAAGCATTTGTAAATGCCATTTTCACTTCTGACGAGTTTGTTTTTTCCCAAATCAAACCCATTATCAAAGTAGAGAAAGAGATTGGCCTTTTTACTGATGTTGAGACTGATATTGTTTGCCAGTATGTTTTCTGGCTTAGCCAAATCCATATGGTTCTGCTTGTATACTAGATTTGAACTAAATCTGCCGACACTTACCGTCAATACAGAACCGAAGTTCAGATTATTAGCATACCAAGCTGATAATGTGGCAATACTATCATGAAAGTTTATCATGCCAGAATATTCTGGTATATAGCCTTTACTATCTCTGCGTACTGCGATACCAGCTCCAACTTTAATGGATTTGCTCAACTGATATTTGGCCTTGGCATTGAGTGCCATTCCTGGAATCTGAGCCTGGCTCCAAGTTTCAAAATGTCCACCGATAGATACCGGATGCGGTCTTTGTTCCGTTGGCAATGTTGCCATTGACCCCACCTCAATACTCAGTTTACCAGATGGATTGAATCTAATCCAAATTTGCTGTAAACTGGATACTTTACTAACATCTCCTTGTGCCTTACCTATGCTTGCTTCCGACTGTACCATACCCCAACCCTTGATTTCAATCCACTTGGCCGGCTTATAGGTAGCCATGGCACCCATACGGACACTAGTAAAACTAGATGTGTGAAGTGAATCTATAGAGAAAGAAGTCCCTGATAAACTACCTACATATAATTTGTCGATAGTAATCTGACTAAAGGCTACTTTACTGATTGCCATGATGGCAATGATAATCATCATAATTTTTTTCATATGTATTTATTTTTTTGTTTTTTTGTTTAACTTGACTGTTTTGTTTTTGTGTATGTAATATATATACAAAATATAATAAATATCAATACTTACCTGCCAAATACTGTTGTCGGAAACTTACAACAAAATATCTATCAATTACTTTAGAAAACATATATTATTTTATAATTTATGGGACTCAATCATAGTTTACCAATCGAATATTTATTCGTTTTGATAACTAGCTATTCTTCAATCAAACATAGAAGCATTTTTTGAAGAATGAAATGAAAATAGAGAATATTTTCCTTTACAGGACCAGTGAAGGAGAATATAAAAAAAGACCCCGGGAAATAACCGGAGTCTTGTATATTATTCCATAGGACTGAGCGCTCTGTAAATGAGCCCTGATCCATAGGAACTTAATGATACTAATGCGAACCAAACGATAATATAATTCATTCCAGGAATAATCATTCTAGGGAAGAAGGTAAGTATCAATGGTCGGCAGAAAATAACGAGGATCGCATGTATCCAATGACTCGTACAATATGGACAACTCAACAATTCTCCGAAAAACTTACTTTTTGATTTTATTTTTTCACGAAGTGATTTGCTTATTGTTGCTTTGGTAAGCGTCATAGATATTGCTGATCCTGCGAGTGCTATCAAAAGACACTCTACTAATGCTTGAATTATTTTTTCCATATTATTTTTTTTAAAAACATCCACACTGACCTGAATTACTTGTTTGCTCTTGTTCTTCTTTCTCTTTTTCCATGTCTGCGATAGGCTTGGAACATGCATTCAAAAGCATATCGATTTCATTAAGAAGAGCGTCTGTAGCTGTCTCATCCCTCTGGATGGATTCAATATCTTCGAACGAATTACCAGATCCATTACCCGTTGGCTTTTGCGATTTTTTTTTCTGAAAGTCTTGCATAGCTTATTGTATTTGATGTTGAACAAATGTAGTTGGGCTAATTTTTTTAATATTCCTGAGTTGCAAACCGGTATCTTCTACGAGATCCTTAATATCATCTTCATGATTGATGTCTCTGTTTTGTTCATAGACAAATTCTATGGCGTGCAGAATATCTTCTTTCATGAGACCAGAACATTTTTTCTTGGGAGTTTTTAAGTCCCTGCGAATAGAAAAACTTGTCGCCTGATCAATGATGCTTGCTATCATACCACCGTTGATGATATTGGAGAGGTTAAATGCAAGCGTCTTTTCCTTTTCAAAGAACAAATCGTAAAATTTGAACTTGTCAGAGAAAAGTGTTTCACTTGCTACAGCTGCCAATTCATCGTAAGAATATCCATTATTCAGTGGTAAAGTACCAAGATGAATCTTGAATATTTCCGATGCGCTTGTGATATCGGGACGGGTTATCTTGATCTTACGATCTATACGACCATCACGAACCACTGCAGGATCGAGCATATCAGGACGATTTGTAGCAAGGATTACGATTGCTCCCGTATCCTGAAGACCATCCATTTCTGCCAAAAACATGGGCACTATAGTTGATTCCACATCTGAACTGATACCACTTCCTCTTTTTCTGAGGATGGCTTCCGCTTCATCAATGAAAATCACTGCAGGATATCCATATTTCTGTTTGTGTTTACGTGCACGAGCAAACAATTGGCGTACAATGCTTTCAGATTCGCCGACCCATTTGGTCAGAATCTCCGGACCTTTGACATAAATATAGCCTGATTGTAATGCTTGCGTAGATGATACCTTATACATCTTAGCCAGTGAGGTAACTGCAGCTTTCGCCAACAAGGTTTTGCCACATCCCGGAGGTCCATAGAGAAGAATCCCCTTGATGGGCTTCTTGTGATAAAATGAATATACCTTTTCATTAATAAATGGCATTTCGATGGCTTCAATCATCTGCTGTTTTGCTTCTTGCAATCCGCCGATGGCTGACCATTCGATTTGTACATTTGTATCTAAGGTAAAACGTTTGGAATCTTTTCCAAGATTTTCAACGATGACAGCTTTGGATGAATCCAATACAATTCTATCACCATCTTCTAAAGTATCAACAGTGAATACGCCACGGAAAACAACTAAAGGACTTCCAGAGGAATCCACTTCACAGTGATTGTCATCAATGATGGCTTTTACTGTAGAGATTTCTCCTGCTTTGAATTTACCAACTACGTCAGTGATTTGTTTCGTCTGTGAAGATATCTTAACGGTATCTCCAGGAGTAACAATGACTTCACGACTTTCAGGCAAAAGCACCTGCATCAGTTGATTTTGGAAGAATACAATAGCTGATGGATATTCTGACAAGGGCTTTTGTGCAAGCTCTAGATCACAAACACCATCCTCCACATCCTTTAGTCCAATGCGATAATTATTCTCATAATCATTCTCAAATTTCACCCTAATCCAACCATGCTGCTTACTTTCGTCGATTATAATGCCTATGCCATTATGTTGATGGTAAAATTTACTGTCTTTACGAATACGAACGGCTACATTATTTTTGAAAATTTTCAGTGGATCTTGTTCTTTGATTTCTTGTTCCTGGAGCTGAATCACGACAGCAAATAATAATGGTTCAGTAGTAAGTTCCTTGATGGTTTGATCTTGACGGACAATAATTGCCTTTGCTTTGAGCAATCCATCACGAAGTTTTACAATCAAATCACCTGATGGCGTATCATCATCGATATCTTTGTTAATTTCAGAAAGCAGCGTAACTTGTGTTTCAAGTTCTACTATTCTTTCATTGAGTGCATGTGTGTCTTCCGAGCTCATTGGTCGGGAACTGCACATATCCAGTTCTTTTTGTAAGCGAGTAATCTCAGCTTCCAAACCTTTAATTTTTTCGTTTTTTTCGAACATGGCTTTTGTTTTTTTTGATTATACGATTATTGTTAATGATCACTTTTCTTGATTATTTTTTTATTTATTATTTTGTTTGTTGACATTTCCACTTTTAATTATATATACATAAATATCAATGGAGAACTACCAAAACATGTTGTCGGAATTTTACAACAATTCAATACAATGAGTCTGGAAAATATTTTTTTGAACATTAAAAAAACCAGTATAATACATACTGGCGATAGACATTAACATCGAATGATTATCAATAATAGTTGACCGATGAGGTGGATTGTAAAAAGGTATTCATCTCTGCAAGAATATCATTCATCTTCTTATTATCCCCATTTTTCACTCCTTTGGATTCCATGGCTATGAAGATCATAAGTGCCCCTGTCATAGATGACTTTTCTACCTGAGAAAGGGAATCAGTAGTAAATACAACATTGATTGCACTCAACATTTCCAGACAGAATCCACAATCTTTATAGAAAGGAACAAATGATGCACAGAAATGATCATACCATACAGGATTCATTTTTTTGAGGGCATCCTTTTCTGTGAGATAAGGAATAATCTCTTCCCCTCCGGGATCTTTGTATTGTTTATTCTCCCTACAATCAGCTACGTGTACTGCTTCATGTATACATAGAAGTTTCCAGACATTCCAAGATTTTAGTTCTTCTGGTCTAGGAAGTTTTACATGAATTGCATTTCCTTCCTTGCCTGTTTCTATCAAGAACTTAGCTATACCTTTGGCAACCTGATAATACAGAGTATCTCCTGGTGCAAATCCTAATTGTATCCTGGTTTGAAACGATGAAAGTGTCGTATCGACAGCAACACATGTATAAGTAAAGCCTTCTCTGTAGACAAGATAATCGCAATGATCACCGAAAAATGGATCGGACATGGCACGAAGGTACATTTCATAATTACTAGTATCCTTATACATAGGTTCATGGACAAATACATTACCGGAAGTTATTATTCCTTGATAATGCTGTTGTGCTGTTTTGTGAACACAACTGATGTACGTACAGGATACAAGTACCATGAAGAATGATGATATCTTTTTCATAGATATAGATTTTATTATTATTTTGTTTATGTGACGATTATTACGTATTCTCAATTTCTGTTGCCAGGATGAGTTTCCCCGTTATTATTTGCATAAATATTTATACTACAATAGCATATCTTCTTTTTATATATTTAATGTTTAATGTCAATATTTATTTAATATATTTATATTTTTTGTATACAAAAAACCTCCCATATCACTATGAAAGGTTTTCTCTCTAGATGTTTGCTATATATCTTCCAATAAAACATCACGAAGTTTTCTCAATGCTTCAATATATGTATCATCAAACGCATCACCACAATCCTTTGTTGTCTGTTTAAATAGTTCAAATGATTCCGTATACATTGATAATTCCTTTGGAAGCTGAGTAGGAACCTCTGAAAGTACTAAACACCTATGTAAAAGTTCTAACTTCTTTTCAAGTATATTTTCTTCCAATAGTTCTTCTTTTTCATCGAAAAACTCTCTTTGATTTGTCATATTGATGGTAATGCTATATCACTTCTCTTTATATTCTTGTAGCATCCATTCTACGAATTGATTTGAACAAGATCAGTAGCTACCAGAATCATCACGAATATTTAATATTTTTTGATCATGATTTATATCTATCCACGCTCATCATAAAACATTTATTTCTCATGATATTCATTTCAATCATATCTTTTTTGCAATCTTAGCATGCATATCATCACCGGTAGAGACCAAGAAAAGAACGTTTGTATCCGTCTGTGTAAAATCATCCGCTGAAGGTCCACGCAGTATGCTATGGGGTAATGATGTCACAATAAATTTATGTGATCAATTTTCTTCTGGTAAAATAATTTTTCTTTGTATAGGAAGCTTATCTAGATTACTATATACAACGAATGATAATTTAACTAAATCAGCGAGTATCTTTTGAGAAGTAACAAATCAATATTTTTTTGATCTAGCTAATATCTCTGCGAATCACTCAATTCATAAAGTAGTAAACAGTTGTTTAGATTTATCAGATATTTCATTTTGTGTTCAGAGGAACAATTCATCAAATCAATCTCTGATTTCTTGGAGTATAGGATCTTCATTCATGGCAATATATTGAAAATAATAAAATTATTTGGATTCTGAATTATTGTTTTTTTGTGCTATTTCTTGTGCAACCATTTTGATTTGTTTTCCCTGTAATCTTTCAGTATCTCGCATATTTTCATATTCTACTCTATCATAAGAACCATCTTGTTTGATAAGCCATCATTCTCGCGCTAATTGTCTTTTTCTATCAGCAGCATGATCGATTTGTTTGTAAATTACAATGACTCAGATTCAGTTTGTTTTATCTACATATTCACTGGATATTGTTGGTCTTATATAGGGAACATCTCATCATGGCATATTATCATACATCATTTCTGGCGGTAGGCAATATACTGGCATCTGATGTCCGTCATATCTTTTGTTTTGTTCTAGTAAAATTTTTTGCTTAGTAGTTTCAAATGTCTCAGTAAACTTTTCTTGCTCTTCCTTACTCAATCATGTCTTTTCTTGTTTTGCTAAGGGAAAATCAAAGGTGTATGTTCTAGCATTTTTATCGCTACTCGCTTGTACAGTTACTAAAATTCTATCGCCACTGGTTTTTATGTCTTTGATTTCTAACGCACTAAAGCACAGTGATCGATCATCTCTACTTGAATTGTAAGCATCTCTATACACGACATGGACGTCTTTCCTTTTCCCATCATATCGTACAGCTACATAATTACCGTATTCCATTCATGCTGACTTAGAATCTCTACTGGTTCATTGGATATATGCTGCTACTTTATTTGGTATATCTACTTGGATATGTGATGCGTATTTTTGGTCAGCAATATGTCATACAAATCATGGAATAGTATCCAAAATGATTTCATCAGTCAGTACCTTATTGTTTTCTTTTATAGCATTCATAGCTTTTTGATTTTGAATTTTCTCTTCACAATCTTTGACTTTGGATGTATAGAATTTTATAATTTTTTGTAAACTCTCTGTAGGATTTTCTACATTTCATGCAAATTCTTGGAGGAAATTTGACTTAGCTGCCTCGATTCTTTCTTTGGGTACCTGATATTGTCTCTCTCCTATATATTTTGCCAGATGATCTAGATTTGCTTTTTCCATATTTTCTCTTCATGATATACATCACCCACATGAAGTAGGTGTTTTATAATATCAGAATCATCACCCGCATGAGTATCAATATTTCTTTATTTTACTTCGATATATTGCTATCAGGATTCTCATATCTTCTGATAGTGCCAAGAATTTTTCATCCATATCTTCAATCTGATGGTCTTCTATAAATTTTTGGACAGACACATGTGTCTTACTACTTAGATACGAATCTTTGTAATTTGTTATAAGCGAAATACACGTATGTATCGTCCCCGCATCTAAGCTTTCCATAGATTCATTTACCAAGGTATCAATATCTTCTAGAGAAGTAACTTTTTGAATGTTTTCTTTTTTACTATCAATATTTTTTAGTAAATCCTTTAGAACATCTTGATCTAAGGTTATCGTACCTTTACCAGAAATATTGTGGAATACTTCTGTGTTCTTTGTTCATAATGTTTTGTTTTCTCCACTTTCTGGAGTCTGATCAATTTCATCAATTTTTTTTGTCATGTGTGTATAATTTATATAATATAAAACTTATTTCATTTTCTTTTTGAACTGCTGTTCTATGGTTGATGTCAAAGAAGCTGGAGATCATATTCATATGTTATTTGATACCCCGACAATCTCCTTTACTGTAGATGTATTGCACTGAGACGCATATGTAAAAATATCACCACATCTGATATCAGTATTTTCTATTCCTGTAATCTTTCTGGTTTGTGGATTATAAAGACACCATTGTGTGGGCCAGCTTAGTATTTTCTGACACTTAACGTTATCACCCTTTGTCAGGCTCCGTAAGATCTCATAGGTAGGTTTGAATGCTTTATAAATATTTCCACCTTCCGTCTTGATGTAAAAATAGCTGGGATATTCTCTGGACCCGAGTTGTCCGTATTCTTCATCCAAATCTACTTTGAAGAAAGTCCGAGCGATTTTATTTTCTCATATATTCACCTCTTTGAAATTGAGTTCGAAGAAGTTTTTTCATGAATTTTTTTTGTTCCCTACTATGGAACGCAATTGATTTATTTTTTTGATCATCTTCTGATGATGAATGAATAAAAATTATTGGTTGTCTATAATCTCCACGAATCCGACACCGGTCTTTTCATCGTAGCCGATTTTTATTTCGGTTCCGTCAGAATCAAAATATATTTTTTTGTTGGAAATTTTTTGTTTTTTGCTATTTAATATTACTTCATTTTCAGATAGAGTATGGATAGAGTGATTAGATATTTTCATTGGCAATAATCATAAGAGATAAAAAAAATTACTGTAATTTAATGAATGGGTTGTTCTGGTGATTTGTTCCCATACCATCAAATACCACTTTTACGATATCACCCATTTTGTACTTTGTCCCTATCTTGATGAGTAATCTTCCTGAATAATTCTTGGTCAGAGATACATAAGCAAATCTTCAGCTCATATTATTTACTACTGCATCATAGGTTTCGCCACGGATAAATTCATCTACCAAGGTATCTGGATGTGTGTTACGGAATTTTACTACTTTGTGGTATCAATCCTCTCTTTCTGCACATACCTGGATATAATTTTCCTTGATATTTTTTTTGACTCAGAAGACGTTGACTTTATCTCCCATGAGAAATACGGCATCATTCCCTACACTTGATTTGGATAGTCTCAATTCTATCGGACAATTGTATGCCTTCGCTACTCGATATAATGGATTTTCATCAACGATTTTGACGCTTTTGATTCCGTATAACTGAAAGGTCTGCATCGTTATCGGATTTTTCAACACATCTCCCAAATCAATCTGTGTATTTTCTTGGAGTCCCTTTAATCTTTTTGATGATACAACTTTGGGTTTTTCTTCTTTTTTCTCTATTTTCTCGTTTGTTGGATTTTTTTGATTAGTTTCCTCTTCCAGATGTTTTACTTTCTTATCCGCCTTGTTAGTATTTGGATGTAATCATTGATCTTCCCATGTAACTTCATATTCTAAGATACTATCTTCCAATTCATTATAGAACTCTCATGTGGACTTATCATATATATAGAGAGTAAATCTTTCTCGAAGCATTTTCTGATATTCAGCATCTACACTTCTTATACGTCCTCATAGCATAGAGGTTATTTTGCTTGCAAATAATGGCATATCTTTTACTCCTGTATATTCTTCAAGTTTTGATTTTTTTTCTTTCAATGATTTGTTTTTGACGGCATCTACAAATTCCTCTTTACATGCCTTCCTCAAAAGTTCCAATACCCAAGTTCCATAGATCGTAGATCAAAGAATTTTCTCAGAGTCAAAACCTTCACAGTTTTGAATTGCTAACAATTTCTGTTTGGTATGTTCATTTGAAAAACATGAATCTTTCGGTATCTCCAACTTCGGTTTTTGGGACTCAAAAATAGCTCTTTTGATATCTTCGATGGTTCTCTTTCCTCATAAACCAAGCAATGATACACTTCCGTATATTGTATCGTTTAACAAAAGTTCGTTTCCTTGACGTTCATTATATTCCTTGGCGAATTTCCTATAGGTCGCTGTAGTAAGATTTTTCGGAGTGAAGTTTTCTTTCATGATACCTATAAATTTAGATCTATCAGTTATCAGTGTTTTTGGAACAACGGTCGGTTCTTCTTTATCTTCGCCTATTATCGGCCAATTTTGTGGATCATCAGTAAATACAGATTCCATTCTTCTACTTCGATTTTCATTGAACATAATCCTTTTCCCTTGATAACTCTTGAGTTCTTCTTTGTTGATATTCCTCAATCATGGGACTATACCTTTGATAGCGTAGGTTGAATCTCTGAAACAATTACCTGTAACCTCATCAGAAATCAGAATAGTAATATCTTTATCATAGAAATAAAATTGATATCGCTGATTATTATCTTCTATGATATTGTTTGCACGAAATGAGATATTGTTATCCAAGAGATACTTCATCAACGATCATATTTTTTTGAATGTTGGTGGTTCATAGTCTGGTTTATCTTTGAGTCCATCATGAATACCTCATTTTCTTGGTAATTTCTCTTTTTTCTGTTCTTGGGTAAAAAACGAATAATTTACCTTTTGTATAGCTATGCCCAATTTTTCAAACAATTGTTCGGGATTTGTATATGATTCGAAAATATTTTTTGCTTTCTCTTTGGCGTTATCGAATATCTGAGTGAGTAGTAAAATAATTTCACTTTCCTTTGCATGCAATCTCGCTCTAACAAATTCATAATGGTCTTTTGTAATCATTGGTTTGGGCTTGAAGTGCATAGGAACCACATTACTTATTTTATTTCCTTTTTTTATTTTTCCGATAAGAATATCTCCATGATCATCCATATGCATTCATTTTTTCTGTAATGTCGCAAGAAATTCATGGGTATTTTCCTTAATATACTCCTCTATCGCTTTTTTGGGACCTTGCTTATTATATTCCAGAATTTTTTTGTTGGTTTCACTACGGTTTTCTACTCTTTCTTTTTGTCTCTCTTCAGATTCCAAAAGCACGAATTGTGCATCAAGCTTTATATCATTGAGCTGTTGTTCAAACTCGATTTCATTCTCCTTTGAAAAATTACTGATATCGGTTTTGAATGTTTCAATTTTCTGATTAAGTTCTGTAAGTGAAATAGTTGTTTTTTCCTTCATTTGTGACTATATAACATAATAAAATAGTATACATTGACATTTCTATAAATATACAAATATAGATAAATATCAATGGAGAACTAGTAAATACTGTTGTTGTAAAATTACAACAAGAGAAAATTAGCCGGATACGACTATCTTTTCTCTACTATTTTGTCTTGGAGTTTTGTCCTATCCATCGATGGATAATAAGTAAAATAGTTCATATTTCTGTATTCCTTCCATGATACGCTGGATATTTTTTTCTTCCCTATCAATCATCTCTCCGGGTGACTGGATTTTTTGTCCTTTACTTATTTCTCGTTTGAAATCATCGGTAATTTTCCCGATATTGGGTAGGTAAGTTTTATTGGGAACAAAATCTATCAATCTAAATCAGGCTCTTTTGTTGATAATAAAGCTTCACTGATTTCGTGCCGAGTGTCGCGATATTATTTTTTGGATATCTGTTGATGATAATAATTCAGCTATAATAGCTTTTCTACATTGACTACCAATTCATCATCATTTACATCCAGGATTTACTCTCGTGTAGGACTCTAGAGACCTATCTTCACTATTGAATTGGTCAAAGAGCACAGAGCCAATAATCTCTTGTCTTGCTTGATCAATAATCACTTTGTATACGCTCTGCTCTTCTGCCAAGGTAGCTTCAATGATGTTTTGATTTTGTTTTGGTGACATAGGTACATCTTTTAAAAATTTCATAAATTGTTCATCTTTTTGTCGATTACTTAATCTGATAGATAACTCTTCTACCTTGTCTTGAGTAAGATCTTGTATATCAAGTGGCCTTCATGTAATAGTCATTTTCATGTGTATAGAGTGAAAATAATAAAAAAAAACCTCCCATATCAGCAATGATAGGAAGGTATATATGTTTGACGTATTATATATTTATCTACAATACGAGAAATCCTTCCTACTTTTGTAGTAGCAAGAATATGTAGAAGATGATAGTTGTTTACGTATTTTCATTATGCATAAAAGGATATAAAGTAATGAATACTTTATAGATTTATTACCTACTATCAATAGCTACAGAGAAATTTATGTTGTAAAAACATACCAACAGATGAATATATATACTCCTATTTGGAAATCATATACAAGGAAAATGGATTACCTGCTGTAGTTATTTTATCTATAATTTTTAGGGGAGTCTGTGATTGATCAATACATGTTTGAAGTATTTTCTCATCCATCCTCTTGGACGTAAGACAATGAAACTTGGTACCATCGGGAACTATCACGGATTCTCCGCTATACTGTATTTTAATAGGTTTATTATCTTTTCAATCTACACGTGCATCAATCTCTATAGCATCTTTTTCTTCATCATACCACACACTGATATATATATTTTCTTCTGGAATTCCCAGTTTGATAAAAAAGTTTTTCATGAAAGCATAGATCTCAGGCGTATCATACATACGGATGATTTTTTTCTTCTCCTCTCCTGTCTTAGGTGGATTAAAGAGAGATATACACAATATATCACCCTGATTCATAAGTTCATCCATCTGTTTCAGGAATGTTGGTCTATATGTTTCAAAATTTCAAAACGTTCCTCCAAAAATTGCAAACATATTTGATGACTCTCTGATATCAGGGATATTGAGTAATGATTCTTTGGGATTGTGTGTTACCGATGTCAACGTCTTCATCTCATTGGTTTGAAGCAAAGTATCTATCCATTCCTGAGAAAACATTATCGTTGTTGATCACAGCGATACTCACCGCTCTCCCTTATTGTTACTTATAAGTTTTTCAGCTTTGGAAAGTGATCTCAGACTACTATCTATAAATATCACTTTTGATATTCCTCATCAGGAAGATGGTTGAAATGGTATGCTACTACCCGTATCTATATTTTCTGAAATCATACTACAATCTTTTTTTCCGTTTCCACATCATAACCCTATATATTTACTTCTAAGATATGGGGAGATTCTTTCCTTATTTTCTTGTATCAAATCTAATTCGGCTTTATAATATTCATTATACTTACTCTTTTCTATTACCTCATCATAGAGATTATCGCCATTATCCAAATAGAAAAATTTAGAATCCAATCAGATTTCCTTTTTGCCCTCTTTGATATCCGATACCATCTGTTGGAGATCTTCACTATTTTTTTTCATATCTTCGATATATCTTTTCGTTACTTGTGCCGCATCAAATCACTTCAATTCATGCCCTATATCCAATAACCTTTCAAATGTTTTTTTTTGTTTAGATGGAAGGAGCTCCCTCCACTTTGGTCCATAGGTACCAAAAATGATAGTATCTGGGACTACCCTATTGTGCTTTTGTAGGACAAAATTTTTTGGCATACCCAATGATATAAATAAATCTCTTGTGGTCTTTTCCCACTGATCAATAATTGGTTCCCTACTCTTCATATATCATAATGTAGCTGATAATCAATCACAGTAATTATCCACCATCGCTTTTTCTATCTGTGGATTTTCTTTGATGAATCTAATGGTATGTTGTTTAAGATTCTTGAAAAAATCAGCATCGGAAAAATGATATTCTGAATATTCTGTGGATCACATATTGAACTCGAAATCTATATCCAAAAGACCCACTGATCAGGATGAACGAATATTTTGTATGACATCATCATTTATCAAATTTTGCATAGTCCTGGACCATATTTTACAATTCATATCAATATTATTACCTTCCTGAGTATATACTTTTATCGGTAGATTCATAACTACAGTACGCGTAAATGGGCCAATACTGCCATCTCCCAGTTGTTCACATTCATCTTTATGTTGTTGTTTTGCTGATGCTATTACTGTTTCTATGTCAGTAGAAAAGGGCGCTATATTTTTACTTAATGAAATATCTGTGATATTCTCGAATATCTTATCACATTCTTTACATTCTATATTTCCCTGAATCATATTCTTCATAGACTTCATCTATTCTATAAATAAAAACTTGTACCAGATTTCTTCTCTACCTTTTTACTAATCATGGATTAAATCCTTTTGATCTCGAGTCTGGTTTTTTGGTGTGGATTGAATTCACAAAATTATTGGGCTGAACATGTATATTCTTAACTATGCCATCAGAAGTTTCCTTTGTTATCTTCTGTGTTTTCTTGTATGATTCAACAACTTCTTTTCCACGTGAAAAATAATAATTCAATATTTTAATATCCAATCATTCTTCTGTGTGATAGGTATCTTTGTCTTCAGCGACATTTCTTGCATAGAGATATTTTACCCCTGCTATAGTCATTTCTGCTACATCATATTCCTCTCCTATCTCCGTATAAAATTTTCCTATATAATGAAAATCATATTTCTGTCTTTCTTCATAAGAAATTTGAGTGGGGATTTCGTTGCCCTGGACTTTAGATGTATTCTCCAGTGCTTCTGTATATTTTTTTTGATAATCATCATAAGGATTTAGAGAAATTCATTCCTTCGGTAGAATAATTGCATTTCTTTTGACGAATCATTGAAGATATGATATAATCATCTTATTATTTTTTGGTAACCTATCCAACATTCAGGTTTTCAACATATCACGTATAATCAATTTCCTTATGGAATCCTTTACTCGCCAATATGTACTATTATCTTCTCGATTATAGTTTCCTGATTGATTCCGATATATGGCTCAGAATTTTTTGTATACTTCATTGATTATTGGTCTATTCTGATAAAAATAATCATATGCTATGATCATAGGATCCACTTCTTTTCTTGTCTCACCATCCTTGCTTGTTGCAATCACATACTTATATGGACGTTCTACCCACTCTTTGACATATAAATATCCGTCTTTGACAGAGTAAGATTTTATATTTGTACTTTGACCAATATATGTTTTGATGCGAACATCATCTCCACTTTCCACCTGAATTGTCTTTCTTTCTATTATCTCCCTTTTAATTCAGTTCTTTACACATTCCAACTGAATATCATAATACAGCGATTCGTTTATAGGAGAAATAACATATCCATTTCGCAAACTTGTTGTTGATGATTTTTGTATCTGCACAACATTTTGATTTGTCATAGTTGAATCGAGAATGAGATCATTGAAATAGCCCTCATACTCTTTGATATGATCATATGGCATGATATTGATACCCTTCTCTATAAATATATCGCCATACTTTTTTGCACATTCATCGGCTATATCAAAGATGGTATATTTATAATTGTTTGTATTTGAAAATCTTCAAAGTATTCCCTTATCTTTGATATATAATCTGATTAATTTCTTTACCTCCGATTCGTCTGTCTGTGTATTATAACGTATGGAAATATTTGCAAAGACATTATCTGTCACCGTGTTTATATATTTTATTTTCTCTGCCTCTGTTTTGAGTTCATAATACCCATGATCATTTCCATAAAAAGAAATCTTTTGATTGCTTGCAAATTCATTGTCTATTCTATTTTGTTGTTTTTGTGTTTCTTTTTTATGAAGAATGTTTTTTGCCATCATTCATCACCCCAAAAGCATCGATCATATAAGTATTCATCAGACAATATTCCTTGTTTTTTTATATTTATCATTGATTCATAGTTTACTTTTGAGCACCGCTACTCCGACTCAATTATCATCTACTCCGATAGGCATATCGTATCATGATTTTTTAGCTAATTGCTTAAATTCTTCTTCTGTAAATCTAGATGATTGCACTCACCAGATATACTCTCCAGCTCTTTTGTAAAATGTTTTTCCTGTTGTTGTTTTTATATTAATTTCACTAAGCACCTTAACTCATAATTTTATCCTTGCTGGGGTATGTCCGCTTGCTTCTTCATATTTTACTGCATATTCAATTTGTGGTGTTTTTTCATTTGTAGTATACCTAGATATTCCCAATGCTTCAAATCACGACAATATAAAATCTTCCATAGCAGGATTATATTGTGGATTATTTTTGTCTCACCCCCCATACATTGCCTCTACCCTTGCGACAGCATTATTATATTCTTCTTCTGTGAGTTTCTCTTTATTGGGTGCTGTAAAATATGTCATGAAGACATAAGAGCTTTTCAATGGATCCCTTGACTTCATGTTTCCTAATATCTTTTCTATTTCGTCTAGAGTAAAATTACCTATAGTACCACCAAACATAAAATAACACGACTGATCGCTCTGATAAGCAAGACTCTCTGAATCCGTCATATCCCCTTCTACACCTTCTGATACATTATCAACTATTTCATTCAATTGATTTTTTATTCCCACATATCATTCTGCTGCCACATCCAACAATTTTATTTTCTTATTTTTTAAGAACCGTTCCAATTGTGTTCTATCTCAGCAAAGCATCTTTAAATTGTCTAATAATTTAGTTACTCCTCCTGGTCATATTTCCACAATCGTTTTAGATTTGTTGATAACTGTATATGCATATTCTATATTTTTTTCTGATAAGATAGATTCGTACAATATGTTTTCTGTTGGCTTGATATCCTTATATGTTTTATTTTCGACAGCATTGTTATATTTTCCTATACCACTGCTTTTTGTAGTACTCCGACTATACAGAAAACTACCATCTCATATACCATTCCATGAATTCATTTTTCCCAATTGTTCATCAATATGTTTAAATTCCAACCCAAACTCATTTTTATTATGTAATTTAAGGTATTCTTGATATATTTTTTCATACATAGTTCTTATTTTTACATTTGATATCACATCCAGAATAAACGACTTTTCTCTTAAAAGATATATATGAAAACTTTCATATGTTTTGGATGTATCTTTATTTTCCAAGAATGTATCGATAATTTTTGTTGCATATGCCCTTATCATTTCATCGAAATATTTTTCAAATTCTTCTATGGTTATTGTTTCTTTCATATGTTCATTTTTTTCATGATCTTTGAAATAGGCAAAAAAACATTGTAATCCTTTATTGGGATATCTTGAATCTATCAAGAACATTTCGTATTCTTCTGTTGGTAACCATGTATAATTCAATGCATCGACTAATTCTATCGTAAAATTCTTTTTTGTTTTGAAAAGATTATAAGAAACTCATTTGTTTTCTCTCATTCATATAACCTTATCTATGAGTTTTCCTATTTTTACCATCTATTTACTTTATTTTCCAAACCAAATTAAAAATACTTTTCATGCTATCGTGCATGGTTTTGCTGTGAATAATAACTCAAGACATCTCCTGATCATTGAACATGGCTATCATAACTCTATTCTCTCCATAGATATTAATCTCTCCATACAATGAAAAAAGATCTCACTTAATGACATGAGTTTCCTTGACTGATTTCTTATCCATTTTTTTGTATTCATGATTTGCTACTTGATCACTCACAATGACTTTTGCTGGTATCTTCAATTTTATCCTTTGAGGGACAAACCCTTCAAATAAACGTTTCTTTAGTGTTGGGTGCATATCTGATAGTCACAAAAATGAATGGATAGGTTCCGTATTTGATGTCAACAAATCGTTATACATCTTTACTATCCCCTCCAATCATTCAAAAAATTGAACCTTTATTTTGTTTCCATACTTTTCTGCCAAAGCTAAAAGTTCAGGTACTTTTTCTTTGAAACTCTCATACTTTTGTTCCAACTGTCTCAATAAAATATCTGGACTGATCACGCTATAATATTTTATCCCCTCTTTGGTCGTCTCATTTACAATCCCATCTCTTTTGAGATCTTCGAGGATAGTATATACAGTCACTCTATTGAGTTCTGCACGTCTGGCGATAGTACTAGCGATAGAAGTTCCCAATTCCAAAACCGTGAGATATACTCTCGCTTCTTTTTCCGAAAGGCCATAGTTTTGGAGGGTAATAAGTAAGTTTGCATCCATGATGACAGTATAATAATCTAAAATATCCTCATAGTACAATTATACCCAGAATTATTTTTTTTGCAAAAAAATGACCCCTTTCCAGAAGGTCATTTTTATCTTGTTTTCTATATATATTATATAGTTAAAAGTCTCTTCATCACTCTTTCTTTACCCATCACCTGCATCACGGAAAACAGGTCTGGCGTTTGAGTTGCGCAACAGAGTTGAATTCTGAGAAACATAGCTAGATCTCAAGTTTTACCAACATATCATCATTCTTTAAATTCTGCATTATTTGTTGCGAAACTATATTTTTTTCAGATTTCTTTCAGCTGAGCGAACCGCTCTTCTACGGTCGTATCTAATTTCAATATTTGAATATATTCATCGACAAATTTTCTCATTAATACTTTATCAGCTATCACATTGCCCACTTTCAACGTTTCAATATTTTCATTCAGTTTCGTTCGTTCGTCGTCGAAGAAAAATTTCAATTGGGTTTCTACGTCAACATAGGTAGTAAATCTCTTCGGATCTTTTGCGGTATGACGTTCAATATTAATAGCAGCTTTTACGTAAGCGATATCTGTTTGCATGTTTTTTGCCAATTCTGGTCTATATTTCAACGCTCGATTTAAGCTTTGATCATACAGTTCATCAGTTGAAATTCTGGATAAATAATTGTTGTTTACGCTCTGGAGTTTTACAAAATCAAACAGCGCTCCAGATTTTCCCATCTTTTCAAGTACAATATCGAAATCGAGATAATTCTTTTCTGGATTAGCTTTTTGTCGTTCCTCGAAACTAGGATCTATGATAGTCAAAAGATATTCGATGATTCATTGGCTTGCATATCCATGTTCAAAAAAGAATCAGATATCTGCTTCTGGGTCATGTCTTTTGGAAAGTTTTCTTTTATTTCCGTTATCGAGTTTGAGCAATGATGCAGGATGACAATATTTTGGATATGCTAGTCAAAAAGCGGTGAAAAGTTGTATATGCAAGGGCACCGAAGCGAGTCGTTCTTCGCCTCTAATAACATGAGATACCCTCATCAGGTGGTCATCAACGACATGTGCAAGATGATAGGTCGGTAATGCATCAGATTTAATAAGAACGATATCATTAATATTTTCCATCGTTTCTATACTTCCTTTTATGAGATCTTCAAAAATTATCCTCTTTCCTAGCTCACCTGGAGAACGAAATCTAATAACGTAATCTTTGGCGGTAGCTAATTTTTCTAAAATTTCTTCTGGTGATTTATTTCTTCGAACGGAATAGTTACCGTAAATACCTGGAGTTACTTTTGTTCTTGTCTGTTGTGTACGAATAACTTCCAATTCTTCCTGTGTCATCCAGCATGGATAGGCTAATCAATTTTCTATAAGATACTTTGCAAACACCTTGTACATATCTTTTCTTTGCGACTGGGTATACGGTCAGTAGTTTCCTATATCGCTATTATTTTCTCAAATAGGTCATTCGTCTATCTGGATACCAAACATTTTCATGTAATTGATAATCAGATTTACTACTCCTGCTACTTCTCTCTTTTGATCAGTATCTTCTATTCTCAAGAAGAATGTGCCCTTGTTTTGTTTAGCAAATTTTCGTTCTGTAAAAAACGCACTTACTCCTCCTATATGTAAAAATCAAGTCGGGCTTGGTGCAAAACGCGAACAGATAGGATTTGCTCTTGGTGGATATTTTTTTTCTAAATCCTCGATAGTCTCGGTAACTTCAGGAAATATTGTATCAGCAATCTCTTTTCGGGTAGTCATATTGTGAAATTCAGAATGTAAAATTCAGAATTCAGAATAATGATATAGTTTAAAAGTTCAAGAAAATCAGCTTGATTATCCTACAGCATTCAAGTATATTTAGAATAAGTAATTTTATTATTTAAAAAAATAATCATGCAAAAACAAACCATTAACTGACTTTTTCTTTTGTGAGCAGCACTGATTTTGGCACTCACTACATTTTTTGTGGGAAATGCTATGGTTCAATCCAATAAAAATAATCAACAATCTTCCCAGGGAATAACAAATACTATCTCGGTAATGGGAGAAGGAAAAGCTTCTGTAGCGCCCGATATGTTGGTCATCAATGTCTCTATTTCTGAGCTTGCCGCTACTACAGAACTAGCACAGAAACAAGCTAACCAGAAAGTCACTAAAGTGAATGACATACTCAATGCAGCAAGCATCGCACAGAAAGATATCCAGACTGCAAATGTGAATGTCTATCCGGAATATGATCGAAGTAATGCGAGCTGAAGAAAATTATTATGATACAGAGCTACACAAAGCATCACCATAAAAGTCAGTGGAGATAATTTCTGACAGAAAGGTGCTGATATCGTAGATAAAATCTGAGCAATAGGTGCAGTGAACGTAGACAACACGTATTTCGATCTCAAGGACAAAAATGCATCTATGCAATGAGCCCGTGATAATGCATTCGCTGATGCAAAAGCAAAAGCTGAACAATTAGCCAAAGCCGGCGGAGTTATGCTTGGTAAACCAGTTATGATAACCGATAACAATATCTCCTATACTCCAGGGCCTATCATGTACGATAAAGTTAATATGGCTGTATGAGCAAGTACAAATGCACCAAGCACTCCAGCACTTTCACCTGGACAGACTGAAGTGACCGTAGATGTTCAAGTAGTCTATGAAATAAAATAAGTATAAATTATATACTAAAAAAGACGCCATTTCTGGCGTCTTTTTTACAATAAATTTTTTTTAATAAATCCTCTCCCCGCTGTCCGCGGGGTATCTCATTTTTCAAGGAGAACTTTAGTGGCCAATGACCCCATTGAAAAAGGGGGAGGCTTGTCCCTTGCGAAGTCAAAGGGAATCTGCTGATGCGAATTGGGGATTTATTCGCTAAAAAGCTAAGATTTATTTTAGCTTTTTTCTAAACATCAACATCATTACACCCACTATAAAGAATCCTATAAAAAACCACTGAGAGACACTGAATCGTCCGTGGAATTCTAACTGAGCATCAGCTCTCAGATATTCTAGCATGAATCTAATGAAACTATATCCTATCAAAAATACAGCGACTATTTTTCCTGGTTGCGGTGCTTTTGTCTTCACCCGGGTGCGAATAATACTCATGGTGATGACTAATAAGAGGAATCCTTCGAAAAAACTTGCGAGAAAATTGGTATTCACTCTCAACTGATTATCTATCTGTGGGTAAACATGGAAGATATGGAGATCATTAAGCAAAGAAAATACTGGATATCAAAGACGTGGCAATCGATTTGAAACTACAACACCATAGAGTTCTTGATTGAGAAAATTTCCTATTCTTCATACCATAATACCAAAAGGTACTATAGCAAGAATAATATCAAACAGAAGTGCTATCTCTTTGAGTTTAAGTTTTTTCTT
Organism: uncultured Candidatus Peribacteria bacterium; assembly: GCA_964613015.1. Classification (GTDB taxonomy): domain Bacteria; phylum Patescibacteriota; class Gracilibacteria; order Absconditabacterales; family Absconditicoccaceae; genus CAJBLF01. The sequence continues at coordinate 44,188 of CAZTFP010000004.1, forward strand.
TCGTGCAAGACCAGCCAACGCCATAGTAACACCAATCATTCATCCGATAAATGACATTCATCATCTCCGTATTTGAAATATATCACCCGGGTGCGACCAATAATACGGAAAGTCATAGATGATTACGTGACCTAGTCTTCATCAAATAAGTACGCCAAAAAATATGCAAAGCATGAGATCATCGATATTGTGTTGGAGAAATTTTTGTACACCAGGGAATTTAGTTCAGAATATATTTTTTTTTGCAATTCGATGGAAAAAGATGTATCCCGCCAAGAATGCTACAAAGTAAAATATCCCGTATCGATAAATATTGACTGAGCCGATAGAAAATGCGATCATAAGCAAAGCGAAATGATAAATAGTTGTTTACACTACTATATGTAACACGGAGCAAATTGCAATTTTTATTGGTAGGAAAAAACTAGAATCTCTTCTCGTCTAATAATTTATTATCATTCTCCAACGATATATAGAATGACTATTTTTATGTGGTTGGTTTCTGTACGATCATTTTTTTATATTCTTGGATTAATCCTGCTTGTACTTTAGATTTCATGACATCGGTTGGGATACCAGCATTTGGATTAAAACAAAAGCTTACTTTAAACTTACATACTTTCTGATCAAAACTCTCTATAAGTACCTGTGTATATTCTTTATATATAACGAAATCATAGGAATTGGTCTTGATAAGGGTCAGATCAATTATCTTTTCTATATCTAAATTGATATCTACATTGAGTTCAATATCGAGTTTTAATACGGACTCTAAACTATATGTTCTGATGACTGATCTTACAAATTTAGAATTTGGAATCACTACTCTTTTGAAATCAAAAGATCTCATAATGATATTTTTCATGTCAATTTCTTCTATTTTTCCCGTCACTTCTCCTCCAGGTAATTTTACGGAAACTATACTTCCTGGCTGATATTCTTTGGTTGTATAGATCATAATACCAGAGATAAGATTGGTGAGCGTTTGTCTAAATGCAAATCCTACACCAATAGAAATACCTCAAAGAATAAGTCCTACCTGGATACCAACGATACTGAAACTTATAAACAGAGAAAACATAGCAAGTGCATAAAAGATAATATCTCCTAATAACGCTGACACATTTTCTACGTCTTTATTTCACTTGAGAACAAAACTTTTGGTAATTTTATTTTTGATATAATTTGCAAGAATTTTGGAAACCGACAAAAGAACGAAACTCAATACAATTGCTAAAACAATAGCAATTATCTTGGAAACAAAAGGATTTGCATACATCCTTGTAATAAAGTCTCGAAATGTTTCTTTGGCTGTTGACGCTGCTGTTCATAAAGTATTCATACTATAGCGCTTAAACGACTAAATGATTAAATGACTACATGGTGATGTAAAGCTTTTTAGTCATCTTACTAAGTATAGCCGGAATTGTAAAAAATGCAAATTTCCGAAGAAAATTTATAAACAAATTCTGGTGAATTTATAAACAAATTCCCGAAATGGGAATTTATGCCTCGGCATAATTCTCTCATCCAAAACTTTTACAAAATTTTAGTGTTCGAAATATCCATTTTTCAATCCGAAACATTGAAACATATTTTTGAAGGAGAATGTACAAATTCCACTACTAAACTAGCCAAAAGCTTGAAGCTCAAAGCTGAAAGCATATTATAAATAAAATAGTGCATCCAAGATTACTATAAAATGTCTTTTTCATTCTGAATGAAATGAAGAATATATGTATTTACTATATCCTTCGTTATGCTCAGGATAACACTAGCAATGATTTTTGTTGATATTACAGATAAGATACATAGTATAGTCGTATTTATCATTATTTTTGTATACATGCGAACGCTTATTATTTTATTGATTTTGGTAGTTACAATTGTGGTTGTTGTCCTTTGGATGTTTTTTAAGGATGATAGCAAGAACATATTTAATTTCTTGAAAAAAGAACAAAAATCTCCGGATCATCATCACACTATAGATACGAAATATTTCGAGGAAGGACTCGAGCATATTGAATTTCATCATAAAGAGTTGAAACATCTCAAAGAAGTGGTGCATACGCATATTATATGAATGGATGGTCTCATCAATGCTATCATGATCAATATCCTCTGTGGTGGACATGTTTTGGTTGAAGGATTTCCTGGTCTAGCTAAAACAAAAACTATTCATATCTTTTCCCAGCTCCTTGGATTAGACTTCAAAAGAATCCAATTCACCCCTGATCTTTTGCCTGCAGATATTCTTGGTGGAGAAATATATAATGCGAAATCACAAGAATTTGATACGAAAATGGGGCCAATTATGGCGAATATAATTCTCGCAGATGAAATCAATAGAGCAACCCCGAAAGTACAGTCGGCACTCCTGGAAGCAATGCAAGAACATCAAGTGACGATAGGTGGAATAACTCATAAACTCCCTGACCCATTCTTTGTCTTAGCAACACAAAATCCGATAGAACAAGAATGAACGTACCCCCTCCCCGAAGCTCAGATTGATAGATTTTTATTTAAGGTTTTGGTAAGTTATCCAAGTCTGGCAGACGAAAAGAAAATTCTCGATACCATGGAAAAAGAAGATTTGACCAAAATAAAGAGTGTGGTCTCTCATAGTGAATTAGCAGCCATTAAAAAAGAGATCGACGACATAACTATCTCTGATGAGATCAAACACTATATTACCAAGCTAACAAGTATAACGAGAAAAGAACACGAGCATATATTATACGGAACATCGCCGAGAGGTTCTATAGGTCTTATGCAGGCAAGTAAGGCAGTAGCCTTAGCAACTGGAAGAACCTATGTTACTCATGAAGATGTCCAGAAAGTTGCATTACCAGTCCTTAGACATAGAATTATTTTAAACTATCAGGCTAAGTTGGCTGGATTGACTGAAGATCAAGTATTGCTTGAGTTGTTTGAGATAGTAAGTTTGGTGTAAAATAAATATTTAAATTTTCAAAACAAAATAGATGCTAAATTCTTTAGATAATATAAATCAGAAAGAAGCAGCAAGAAAAAAATCATTAGGCGAACTCGGTGAACTTTTTGCAATAAAAGCTTTAGTTGATAAACATTTTGATAAGATACAAAACCTTAATGATGGTCATTTAAATGAGCCATTTGCAGATTTAAAATGCGAGAAAGATGGGAAAACCTATATTATTAGTGTAAAAGCTAGAAACAAATTTCAGAAAAATGGGAAAATCAATTCAAGATATAATCTTTGAACTAATGCCTATGAAAAAGCAAGAAAATCTGAAATAAAATACAACGCTACTGCCTGTTGGATGGCAATTCAATTTGATAAAAATAATTTTTCAATTTTTTTTGGCCATTTGGCTGAACTACAAAACAGTAATGCAATTCCTATTGATAAATGTGAAAAAGGACTAATTGGTTATATTTGGGAGAATAAAAAAAGACATTTTTTTGATTTTGATTTTTATACAAACATAAAATAATCAACATGAATAAATGGAATATTCCTAATTGGCTTGAAAATGAAATATGCAATAGAGATAAAAATTGTATCTATTGTTGAATAAAATTTGATATAGAATCAAGGAAAAACAAAGCAACTTGGGAACATATTATAAATGATGCAACAATTATCACTAGAGAAAATATTGCATTATGTTGTTGTTCTTGTAATGCAAGTAAAGGAGCAAAAGTCTTATCAAACCGATTAAATTCTAAATACTGTAAAAATAGAAATATCACAGCTAAAAATATAGCTCCTGTTGCTCAACAGGCATTAATTTAATTTCTTACTGAAAAAACTTCTTGGTAGCATCTACGATAGCATCGAGATCTGATTTTTTGAATCTTTTATATTTATTACTGAGCGTTCAGTTTGCTTTTGTCTGATCAAGAAAATTGAGTTGGTCGTTGAGTCCTGTGAGGTAGGTTGTCGTAAAGGAATAGAGATCTTTCACGGGTTTTGCATAGTCAGATGGTATAAAATATGTTTTATCGTTGAGCGTTACACGTTTGATATTGAAAAGATAGTAGAGTGCATTGGTCTCGTTTGGCTTACCTGCATTGTAGATATCGAGTATTTTATCGTAGAATTTATGTGACTGAAAATCTATCACGGACCAATCTAATTCTCCTATTGTTCGATTTTTCAAACCATTCGTCAGATCCACATTGAAATAAATCGCCCCTACAATACTAGTTTCTCTGAGGAGAAAATCCTTGAGCTGAAGTAGCCGAGCATTTTTTAATGTCGAATTGTTCGCGTATACTTCAAGGGATTTATCATAATTGTATGCTCAAGTATAGTTGACCGCTGTGGTTCCTACTTCATCCACAAAAATCGGTTTATTAAAGGTTTTTAGTCTATCTAATGTCTTTCGTCCTGCAGCATTCACAATCTGGTCGGGAGTTCCCCATCGTCTGTTACCGTTTCCCTTTCCTCGATTGTAAAACGTAACTCCCATCAGATCGACATATGTATCGCCAGGATAATAATCTTCAAAGGTAGGACATTTTAATTTTTCTTTAAAACTTGGCTGACATTGGATAAATGTTGCCGTTTGTTTTGGTTTACCGCCTTTTGCCGGCAAATCCCGTGCGTTGACGGACATATCAAAAAGAATATTTGACTGATCGAGTCATTCTGCTCTCGAGAGTTTTCGTACATGAATCCATGCTTTTTTGAATCGATAAGGATTTGAACTTCGTGGATATCGTCACCCATTCATTTCGTGCATCGTACGGAAAATCACCCTGAGATTATTTTGTTTTACGTCATGAAAAAATTGGGTATATTCTGTATCAAATTTGCCAGCAGCAACCTCTGCTGCGGTAAACATATTTGGTGAAATCGAAATATGATAGATTTTATCTTCGCCAAGTTGTTGGTTGAGACCAGAGATTATTTTCTCTACATGAGGACCTCGTGGATCAAAAATAAACGAAACAATGGGCAAATCCAGATTATATTCACTCTGGATCTCCTGGATATTTTCTATGCTATTGTCCCATGATTTCATACCAAAAAGATATGCCTCTGATTTCACTCACAAGGAAAATATTCCTACCACGAATATTATACTCATCAAAATTTTGAATTTCATACCTATGATAATTTTAAATTTTAAATTTTAAAATCTAAGTTCTCTTTGCTGCATACGCTTGTATATATTTACAAAAAAATATCCAGCTGTAATAGTATAAACAATAAGCTGAAATACATTCATAATAAAAATTATCGGATCGTATAGATAGTCTACTTACATAATTTTTTCAAGTATCAGTGGATTATATACTGGTTTCTTACCATATACTGCCACACCAAAATTATTGTATAATGTACGATCTTCCTGTTCATGTCGCCTTACTATAAATTCTGCCTTGGGTAGATAACACGTACGTTGAGTAACGGGATCAGCAAAAAAGATATACTTCATGGTATATCCAATGACTGTCACATTATGTCCTTCATTCCGTATATTTTTATAATCAGTTTTTTTTGTACTTCGTGCCTGGAGAGAGACAATGATAGGTATTTCTTTATCGATATACGTTTCTAGATCTTTAATGGTCATCTGACGTGCATCAACCGTAAATTTTTTTGTTTGAAAAAAACGTATAATATTTTTCGTTTCTGTTCACTCTTTTTTTGTTGTTTTAAGTAATTTTTCTAGCTCACATTCTCTGAGATCTTCCTCTCCATAATACCACAATACGGAAAGCACTCAGGCTACCCCACATGCAAAATCATTTGGCTGGATGAAATTGGGAAACTCCAAAATATGTGCTAGCACCTTTTCTTTTTTGGCTCATGTTTTGATGAAGAATGTTTTTTTTGTCAGCATGGTGTATCTTGATCAAGAAGTAAAACCAGTCATTTGATCCAGAGTCGATTAATTTTTTTTGCAAGTGTCAATGGCGTTTGTCCTGTTGTCTCTACTGCTACGGTATACGGTACACCAAGTCTCCACATGAGATCAGTAATACTGCCATCGTGTCTTACAATAAAGCCATAATCGTTGGTTAGCGTATGTTTTCGTACCATAAATCAGCTATTTATCATACTATTTGAAAGTAATGGAATATATTTTGCAAGTTCATGAATGATAGGAGTATAGAGATCAAGATCGCCAAAAGCGTAGTGATATGTACAGATTCAACGTTCTTTTTTTATATAATCTTGGTGAAAATCTACACTTATCATGATATGATTGTATACATCCTGTTTAATAAGTGTAGTAAGCATGGTAGTTTCTACGGGTAGCTTCAATTTGAGTAGAGGGTCGTTTGATCGATATCGTTTGGTGTATTCTTTTTTATCTCATAGTTCATCAACGATATTTCCATTGGGTAAGAGATAACGAAGAAAATCATTATTCCCACTGTCTCAAGAATCATCGTCAATATTCATTCTTGTTCCGTGTTCAAATCCTGAAGGATTGGTGAGTGGATAGATAATGACTTTGTATCCGTGATGATGAATAAAATCTATAATTCTATTGAAATATGTAAGTAATGACAGTGGTCCAGCAATCTCTTCACCATGTATTCAGGATGTAATGAGAATGACTTTATCTTTGGAGGTAATCTTTTTTGATTGTATTCTGAGTAATTCAAATGTTCATGCTTTGTAATGTAAAGGATAAACATTCCAGACCACATCATTTCTAGATTCTATTCTTTTGATACATTTTGCTATATATGATTTTGCCTTCATCCTTTTGCAAGAAATAAAGCTTTATATTTTTATAGATATTTACGGTTTGCTTTCAATACTGAATGATTTCTGTTTTTTGGAAATAAAGGTAAGGCCCGGAATTTCCGGGCCTTTTAATGAATGTTTTTTCTGATTTTGTTCTTATGATGGTCTGACCATCTGGAGGCTCTGCTTCCTCTAGACTCACAACTTCATAGCATGTTGTACTATGGATATCATTCAAAGATCATCTCTTTGTAGATATCTCTTCCATGTGACGGCGAAGATTTTTTATTGTCCCTAAGGCTTATTTGGCAACGGACTACTAACTCTATCTTCTAAAGAGTCATAAAAGAGTTTTTTTATGCATATCCTGAGGGAAACCTTTCATAACCCTCGCTCAGAACATGTCCTGAGTGGTTTGCCTGGATGGAGCCGTCAGCCCCACGTGCCGGTACTTGTGTTTTAGCATACTTTTTCGTTTATTAAACATTTGTGTTGTCGCTTTTGTTTTGGGGCGGCGATCGCCCATTTAATGTGTTTTTCATGATACACGGTGTTTTGGGCATACTCCCGTCTGCGTTCTTAGCAGTTTGGAGTGGCCGGGCCGGTTAATGTTTCATACAGATCAATGCATTCCCTTTAAGGAGAGTGTTCGGAGATCCTCTGATCATGGTTTTTTTTGTTAACACTATTTGGTTAAGTAATTGTGTATCATTCTTATATTTATTTTAATGTAAATGTCAAGTCTATTTTTTATATGGAAAAAGGAGTAGGTTGAGAGCTATGGAAACCATAGATGAACACTACTCCTTCATGTTTTGGCTAGTATAATTACTGCCAAGTGCGGATTTCCCGCCATAATAATGATAATCAAAATCGGGCCGATTAGCGTTGCCCGTATTGTCCTTACTTCCAAGTGTCGGTCGGAAAATTGCAGATGGGAGCCTATTCCACCTGAAACATCTGAAATCGAGGGCGTGCCTTGCATAATGCACTTGAAAGAAGACCACTGAAAATTCAGTATGTCAAAGAACATTCCCGATAAAGGGAATGTATTTTATATATATTTTTAGAGAAATAGCAATATATATTTTTTATAAACCAGGAACTGGAAAGGATAAACTAATTTCTTTGACCTTATTTCTTAGTTCTGCTAAGACTTCTTCATTATCTTTGTTTTTGAATGATTCATCCATATACTCAACGATTTTTTTTACCTCTTCTTCTTTTACTCCTCTGGTCGTCATGGCTGGTAGACCGATACGAAGTCCTGATGGTCTAAATGGTGGATTGAGATCGTCAGGTATAGTGGATTTGGAGGTTGAAATTCAGATTTTATCTAATGTTTTTTCTGCCACAGATCCGTCCAACTCCGTACCGCTGAAATCTACAATTACCATATGATTGTCTGTTCATCATGTTACTAATTTGTATCCACGATCTGTTAACTCTGAAGCTAATACTTGTGCGTTTTTGAGTGCTTGCTCAGCATACGATTTGAATGCTGGTGTAGCTGCTTCGTGTAATGCAACCGCGATAGCCGCGATAGTGTTCATGTGTGGTCATCATTGCATACCAGGGAATACTGCTCTATCGATTCTTGTCGGAATATTTTCTATCGTGTCTTCAGGTTTTTTGAGGGGATTGGAAACGATTCATTTACTGAGAATCAATGCACCTCTAGGACCACGAAGTGACTTGTGTGTCGTTGTCATCATGACATGAAATCCGTAGTCCAATGGATTTTTTAGGAGTCATGCAGCGATAAATCATCAGATGTGTGATACATCAGCAAACGCGATAGCTCAAACTTCTTTTGCTATTTCTACAAATTTTTCATAATCGAGTTCTCTCGGATATGCAGAAAATCCTGCAAGAATTATCTTGGGTTTATATTCATGAGCCAATGCACGTACTTGATCAAAATCAACGGTTCCATCAGCTTTTGTCTTATATCTCATAAAGTTGAATACTTTAGAAAAAAAAGTCACTGGAGCCCCATGGGTCAGGTGTCATCCGTGCGTGAGGTCCATTCCGAGAATCGTATCTCCAGGATTCATAAGCGCTGAATATACACATAAATTTGCTGCTGCTCATGATAATGCTTGTACGTTTGCATGGTCTGCATGAAAGATCTCTTTTGCTCTATCGATAGCGAGTTGTTCGATGATATCAGTATTTTCCTGTCCTCCATAATATCTACGACCGGGAAATCATTCAGAATATTTGTTGGCAAATACCGAAGATTGTGCTTCAAGGACGGCTGGAGATTGATAGTTCTCGCTTGCAATAAGCTCCATCCCCTCTGACTGTCTTTTCTGTTCAGTGAGAATCGCATCATATATCTGTTGATCTACATTTTGGATGTTTTTCATGATTTCTTTTATAATATAAAAGTAATTTACTTGGGTGTAATTTATCTGCCTCAGCAGATGTAATTAGCTTCACGTAATTATTTATAATCTATTACTATTCATTACATACATTTTCGTGTAAATTACAAAGTTCAAATTACGTTTTTTTAGTGTATAGATATTTAGTCTAGGCTATCAAGTACATATGATTTTTTATTGAAATTTTTTCGCTAAACAATATAAGAAAAAAAATAAAAAGAATATATGAATACCATGAATGTCATTAGATTGCCCATTAACCAAATCACTAAAAACAGATTTGTTGTCATTGAAGAAGCAGACGATTGCTTTGAAATCGGTCTCGTAAGAGAGACAGAACTCCAGCACAATCACAAGGAACGTAAAATCTTGATTTTGACTGCTGGTGGCTTTCCCACAAATATTCCTACGTTTCGTGAAATTTGGGATCCTTTCTTACCCAATCCGTATGAAGAAATTGCTATAGATACCTATCCCGTCTATTCCTTGGATATCTATCTTTTAGCTGAATTGTTTGATCAACAAAAAACTTGCTTAGAAAAAGGGATTCCAAACACCCAGAAAGAGTTAGATGCTTTTTTGACCATGAAAGCACTAGTTTTTGATCCCAATGTACGTGCAAATCTATAAGATGAATAAGGTCTTCTGTATTTGAAGACTTTTTTTTATTTCAATTGATAAAAAAACCCGAACGAAATATCGTCGGGCAGCATTCATATTTTGTTTATTGGCTCAATAAGCACAATGGTTCCAGGATTAATTATCCGGAGACAATATGCGCCAATCAATGTCACCTGTATGAAGAGATTATATATCCAATGAGTGATATTTTGTATAACGACGAGTATGTTGCCTTTATTCCTGGTAGAAAGATATTCCACTTTCATCAGAAATTTGGGTCTAGCATAGAATATATGCAAAAAATCAGATATATTAAATTCTACAACACCTGCATCATTAAGTACTTCTTCATGATACACTCCAGCACCCGAGGGGCTTAGAATCTGTATTTTCTTGGTTCCCCAATCAATGGTCTTGAGTAATCCGAAATGATGATAATGTGCATTTGGTCCCATTCCTTCTTGTTTGAAAGGAGTAAGAAAGAGGAGAATAATAGGATATGATCTAGAAAGATATTCCTCCAGATCCTGTAATCGTACGCGTGTACATATTTTTGCTTGCCAAGGACACAACTGCTGTTTGAGAATGTAATTTATGACTTGTTGTATCTCCCAATGACTGGTTCCCATATTCTTGTCGCCAGTCATCTCATACAACTGGGATTCTGAGACTTCAATACCCAGATAATCCAATGCTATTTTCGTCACATTCCATCCACAAGAAAATTCAAGCTCCTTGCTTGCATGCCTAAATTTCATCTTAGGCAGATGTATAAATCTCGGAATATATATGCTTCTCTTTTTCCTATCCTTTTTGTGGTGGGTCGGCATATAAAATCTATCTAATCTCAGCCAGGGCCAGAGAAAATAGAATATTTTACATACGACAATTATAAGGACCAACAAAGGGATAAGTACAGGAGAAAATATATTACCGAGCCATTTCATTATTTTTATTTTTTTCATGGCTCTGCTGTTTTTTTGTTTTATAGAAAATAGTATAAATTTTTCACTACACAATTCAATATAGGAAAACTCAATGCCCTATTTAGCTATGGATACTACCTCTTCAATAATCTTTCTCTCGGAAGAGAGCTTGGGTATTTTTGTTTGTCATCACAGTGACTTATTCTGCATCTTTATCCACTTGTGAAATGTCCCTGGAGCTACGATATGGATGAGCGGCAGTTTGAGTAAGATATTATTTTTGCGTTTTGATTCATAATCTGCATTTTCTTCTTGAAGAAATATATCAAGTTGTTTTGTAAATTTTTCCAATGAACATTTTTTTGGCAGAACACCTTCAATGATCCGTTCGTGACATTGAGGATTTTCTTCATCATCAGGGCCGACCGTATATCATGAAAAATCAGATGTATATATTGTATTTATTTTCTGTAGTGCTCCATTGATATGATCTTCCATTAATTCTTCTCCCTTGATGTTGATACATTCCTTCGTTCTACCTACGATTTCAAATCTCCGTTCTTTATCGACAAAACGAATAACATCACCGATAAGGTAACGAAATAATCCACTATTGGTAGTAATGATCAATGCAAATTTTGTTTTATCTGTTATGTCTTGTGCTGAGATCTCTCGCATCGGAAGTATCTTGGCTGTAGGTTTCAATTGCCCTTGATCGAAATTTTCTGGAGTAAATGCTACAAATTCATAAAACACTCCATGATCAATGAGAAGCTGATATGGCGCTTGTGCTTTCTCGTTTTCATAATGTACAATATCTTGATATCCGAAATATCCCTCAGATGAATTATATACTCAGATATGAGAGATTCCTAACTTATTGAAATAGTTGATGTAGGGTCTAGCACTCACTCATCATCGTACTATTAATTCAAGATTACTAATAAATGTTGTAAACTTTTTGGATGCCTTAGTATTCATATATTGTAATATTTCATTTATTCGGCTTGTCACGCCTAGTATTATCGTGTGCTCTTGGGGGTGAAGTTTTTGAATAAAAAGATCTCTCTTGATATATCGATTTGGTTCCAAAAATACTTCCATCGGATATTTATATTTTTTCTGCAACATACGACTTCTTTCCAAAATTATCAATGCCGATACATCACCGATGATAGTTCCATCTTCAAGTTGTTCTTGTATAGTCCCCCCGAGTGGTCGGGCATATGATCAAAATGCTTGGGTATTGGGATATTTGGTTGCATATGCAGCAAAAGTACTCAATCCAGCTTTATTGACAGATTCCAAAGATTCATCCGTGACGGGAATATGTTTCTTCCTACTTGTCGTACCTGCTGATGCCGAAAATTTATTTATTTTTCCAGGTCGAATAATATCCGGTTCTTTCTTTGCACGCTCTATCCATTCTTTGTATTGATCGTAATTGACTACAGGAACATGATGAATAAAATCTACATATACATTATCAGAAAAATCGTGGAATCTATGAGCCTTTCCAAATACTGTCGATGTTGTTGTAGTAATTATATACGCTAATATTGCTCTTTGTATCTCTTGTGCATTATCTATTGCCTCTTGCATCTCTGGATAGATGAAATTTTTGAGATAGGTTACGAAAATAAAATTAAATGTTTTTGTTACCATCAACAAAGAAAGAAGTCCTCTCGTATATTCACCCATTGATTCCTTAGCTACCACTTGCTTTGTATAATCGACCGTCTTATATTTTTGAATAATATGGGAGATAGTTTTTTTTTGATCGTAAAAAAGCTCATGTACAGGGAAAGCCCAGTAATAAAACCTTATACATCTCTGTCGTATATATGTCCGTACCTTGTTAAGCATTATCTAGTATTACAAGTATTTCGTCGATATTATTTCTTTCGTTGGAAACTTTGGGAACTTTGTGTTGGCCACCGAGCTTGTTTTTGTTTTTCAATCGTGTATAGAAAGTCCCTTGTCTTACACAATGTACTACAGGCTCTCCAAGCACCTTGGTATCATATCTTTCATCGAAATAGTATGAATTTATGTTACATAATTCTTTGTCTAATACTCTGGCGAATTCATCTTCGTCGCGTGGTGTTTTGGTAAACTCCACTACTCGTTCATACGCACCTCTGATACTTCCTCCAGAATACGTAATCGGTGCAAGCATATAATCAGTAGCTATGGTATCAGTCTTTTTGCAAGCTTCGAGTAAGGCCTTATCGGTATAATCAGAGGTCACACACTCACCTACTACATCGATATAATATTTTGTTCTTCCAGAAATCTTTATCCTCCATGGATGTAAAGTAGTAAATTTAATAGTATCACCAAGTATATATCTTCGGAGCCCAGAATTATTAGTTATTACTATTACATAATCTTTGTTTATCTCTACGTCTTCGAGTGTACATACTTTAGGATTTTCTTTTCCATACTCTTCGAACGGAATGAATTCATAAAATACTCCATGATTGGTGAACAGCAACATATCATCGGTAAAATTAGAATCCTGACACGCAAAAAATCATTCAGACGCATTATATGCTTGATAGAATTTCACTTTGTTGCCGGGGAATAATGCTTGGAGCTGTGGTTTGTACAAATCTATCGCCATCCCTCATCGGAAGAAGAGCTCAAAATTTGGTCGTACTTCCAAAATATTTTTCTTTCCTGTATAGTCCAATACCTTATAGAGGAAATTGGATCCTCGTGAGGGTTGTCCGTTGAGAAATGTGATATTCTTATTTACGGTATCTTCTATCATGCGTTGTGATTTCTCTTCCCGACTATCTATATAGGAAATTTCTGGCTTCGGTTCACGAAAATACTGTCCTATCCATGGTGCAGTCTTTTGTAATATTGCAGAAATAAATCCGACATTATCCTCTCCTGTATAGGGATTTTTGGTAAATCATCATCAGATGACCAGTCATTTCCCCTGAAAGAATTGTGTCCTCGGATTGTTTTTGATATACATACTGAGAAGTTCCAATCCTCCTTTGAAGTGTGATGCATTGAGATTATCTTTGGTGATGGGAATATATTTTGCATTGCCTCAGGTTGTCCCCGAAGATGTAGCAAATCGATCAACTTTTCCAGGATAGGTTATATCTTTTTCTCCCTTGAGCGCATAGATGATTCGTGGTTCAAAATCTTTGTAATGAGAAATAGGAACTAAATCCTGAAAATCCTGTATGGTTTGGATATTTTCGAATCCATATTTCCTTCCAAATACCGTATTTTTACATTTTTTAATCAAGCCAAAAATTATCTTCTCTTGATGTCTGTATGACGGTTGCTGAAGATTACATTTGACGATAAGGATTGTCTTGATAAATTTATTTATTACGCGTCTAGGACCACTTAGGGGATTGATCATAATCAATTAATGACTAACAACTAAAAACTAACTCATGTAGTGTTTTTGTTGAGCCTTTTTTTTATGGAATGAAGATATAAATGCAAGAAGGAAATTTTTCTCTTTTTTTCTCATGAGATTTTGTTATTTATACTATACATTAAAACATTATGAATATTTGGAAGATTAAAAAATAAATATTTGGTCTACCGGTTTTCTAGTGAGCAGAATTTTTTAATATTATTACTATTTTAATATTTTAATCAGTTGTATGAAATACACCTCACCACTTTTGAAAAAATTTATCTCTATCAATGATACACCAGAAAATATCGCGAAGAATCTCATATTGAAAACATGCGAGATAGAGGAAATCAATTACAGAACCATCGCGGAAAGTATTGTCATTGGGTTGGTAAAATCTTGTGAACAACATCCTGATGCAGATAAATTGAAAGTCTGTATGGTCGATTGCGGAAAAAAATGAGTATACCAAATCATCTGTGGTGGATCAAATGTCGCTGCCTGATTGTATGTACCAGTTGCACTACCAGGGACACACTTTCCTAAAGCATGAATAACTATAGAACCTAGAAAAATGAGAGGAATAGAGTCCAATGGTATGATCTGCAGTAAGGAAGAGATATGAATTCTTGAAGATATGGAAAAACATTCCATCTGGTCACTGACAGAAGATTTGGAAGATATTTCTGATGCAGACTTATGAACTGCATTGAAAAATAAATTTCCACGATTGGAAAATCGAGTAATGGAAGTGGATAATAAATCATTGACCAATAGGCCTGATTTGACTGGGCATTTTGGTACAGCTACAGAACTGAATGCTATTTACGGACATAAAAAATGAGCGATTACGTTCAATAAAATCAAAGAGTATCACCAGCAATGTACACCCGAACATATTATGCAGATTTTGGAAAATAGCACGAAACCAGAAAGAAAAGTTATTGGAGAAAGTGAAAATTTGAACGCATATATCTTGTTACACTTGAAAAACATAGATGTCCATCAAACATCATTTTTCACGAGATTACAGATGTTGGATTTGTGAGCAAAAGCAATCAGTAACTGGGTAGACTTCTCTAATCTCTTTATGAATATCAGCGGACAACCGATACATTTTTTCGATGCAGAAAAAGTCGATGGAGATATTATAGTGAGAAACGCCAAAGATGGAGAAAAATTTACTGATCTATTTGAAACTCAGCATATTTTGAAAACGACTGATGTAGTTATCACTGATAAGAAAAAAATACTTGCCCTTGCAGGAGTTGTGTGATGACTTGAAAGTTGAATTACCGAAAGTACAAAAAATATTTTGGTAGAAATCGCAAATTTCGATCCGGTTGCCGTGAGAAAAACATGAACAAGACTAGGATTGAGAACTGATGCAGAATTGAGATTTGAAAAAAATATTAATCCACGACGAACATTATTTTGTCTGATTCTTTTCTTGGACGATTTGAACTACTATGCAAAAGATCTGGGAAACTTTGAGATTGGATGACTTTCCTACTTTATTAGCCCAAAGATTGAAGCGGAAAGTAGAAAGCATATTGAGGTAGATACGAAAATTATGGAGCAATTTATCTTCGGAAAACAGATCAAATGATTTGATTTACAAGTTGAAGAAATACTTTTCTGATTATGATGTACGTGAGTAGATGGTTGAACATTAGAAATTAAACATTGAAAAATATCTGTAGTTTGTCCATTATGGAGATCGCCAGACGATTTGAACATCCCTGAGGATATCTATGAAGAAGTGGCAAGAATCTATGGATATGATCAGATAGAAAATATTCCTTTATTGAGTGATATCACCTATACCCCATATACGGAATATGTAGCAATCCAAAGAAAACTTGAAGATATCCTTGTAAACACCCTTGGTTGTAATCAAACAGAAACATATCCACGAATTGGCGAAAAAGCTTTGCATGAATTTGGATGAGATATCCACGATATGTATATGTTGCAGAATCCTATCAATCCAGAAGCACCCTATATGAGAGATGATATGCTTTATGGATTACTTACTCATGTAAGTAAAAATAGTAAATTTTTTGATGAATTTAAGCTCTTTGATATCGGAAAAATATGGAACAAAAAACAAAAAACAGAGAACAATGAACAAGATAAAAACATCTTCGCTTCTGAGTTTGTTAATGAAAAAATGCAACTTGGCGCTATGATATATCAAAAAAATATAGACCAATGGGACAAAGATCCTATTTTGGAAGCTAAACATTTTGTTAGTGTAATTGCTAAAGAATTGGAACTTGGTACTCTGAGTTTTGAAAAGACAATGCTTACCCAATTTCATCCTAAAAAACAAGCGATGATTTTGGTTAAAAACCACGTTATATGATTTGTATGAGCCCTTCATCCCTTGATTTTACAAAACAATAAAATCTGAGAAAGTAGTGGTGTCGTATATCTCTCATTGGATATAACTGATATTTTAGACCATGAGAAACATACAGAAACCCATAGCTATACGTATGAAACACTCCAAGATCAAATAGTCTGGAGAGATCTCTGTTTTGTGATTGATGCGAGTAAAGGTTTTGATTCCCTACTTTCTGCAGTCAAAAAAGTTACTGAAGTCAAAGACGTCGAAGTATTTGATGTTTATGCAGGTAAGAATCTAGGTGAAAATAAAAAATCAGTATCCATAAAAATAAAAATCGTATGAGATGGTACGATGACTACTGAACAAATCAATGAAGTTATGAATAAGGCGATTACAGCCGCAGAAAGTGTTGATGGAAGTTTAAGAGCGTAAATATATTTTAGCTAATGTTCTCCTATGAAAGAGCAATTACCTATACCCTATCCGGAAGCAATGATTTATGAGGATGAACACTTGTATATTTGTTTGGCTAATTATCCTATTGTTGAATGACATACTGTTATTGTACGAAAGAAACCAATATCTGATTTACATCTCCTTTCCAAAAAAGAGTATGAGTTTTTAATGAATAAGGTTGATGAAGCAAGAACTGCATTACTAAAAACATTGAAAATAAAAAAAGTATATCTGATGTATATGGATGAAATACAGCACGTCCATCGACATCTCATCCCTAGATATAATGAGCAATGATTTGATATTTTTAGACACCAACCATCTCAACTTATTGACTTTTCATTAGCAAAAAAAATAAAAAAAAATCTAGTTCTTGCTCTATAGATTAATTGATTTTTTATTTAAAATTGTTATGGTATTCTAATAAGTTAAAAACAAAAAACTATGGCAATCCTTTTATTATTGGGTGTTCAAAAACATCACCAAACGGAGAGATTCCTAACCGCACTCAAACAAAGAGTGTGTGGAATGAAAGAGCTTCATCTCACAGAAGATGACATTACTCCCTATTTTATTCCCTCAGAGGGTTCAATAGGTGAAATCGTTATCTTTGTCGAAGAATTACCAGAAAAAACGGAAGAAATTCATAATAAGCTTGCAGAGCGATTAGCTGAATGTGCGAAAACTTATTGTGAAAGTCCACGTTTAGTTAAATGCATCATCCGTCCCTTTGATCAAAGATTCGGATATGTGTGTATTGTAACTAAGCCATAATTATTCTTTATATTTTGATAGTATGCTGTCGGTATTTCCGGCAGTTTTTTTATAAAAAAATCCCTCTCAAGACGGAGGGTTTTTATGTTTCATTAATGGGATACCCGTTATTATAAGTAAGCTAAGAAGTATTCCTACCGTCCAACATGCACGGGATAATGGCATCCCTTTGGTATCAATAATATAGACTACCCATCCTATTGGTAAGTACAGCACGATATGGACAATACTGATGATTTTTTTCATATTTCTGGTTTTTGTTATACTTATTATCGTAGATTATTTATATCGCTTCTTGTGTTGAATAGTCTATTTTTTCTAATTTACTATTTTCTAATTCATTCTTTCCAGCCAAAAATTCCTTAAAGTTTCCAACCTCATTCATCAATTCTTTTGTGGTTAACTTTTCTCCATAAAAATAATATTCCTCAAAATTTTCATAATCATTGAGATGAATATTAAATTTAAAATCCTTGGTTATCGTTATCTCTATTTGTGGGACACTTTTTTCTGGTACGCCTTTCTTGTTCATACAAATTTTAAAATATCATCCCTTTTCTTTTATTTTCATATCACATAATTCACCAAATTCGTCTTTTAGCACATTATTGGTAACAGAAGCAAATTGTTTCGTTGCCTCTGAAGATAAATTATCTGCTAACTCTTTTCTCTGCGCTCATGTTTCTTGTCTCTGAAATTTACTAGACTCTCTTCTCATTTCATGCTCTGCCTTATTTGTGCGTTGTTTCATAATATATAAGAATAATTATAAAAGATGTTTTCGTTATTATAGCTAATTACTATTATAAGTCAACTATTTCTTTGTATAAATTTTCTCTTGTATTTTCACAACTTTCCCGTATAGTGTTTATTGGAGATATTAAAACTCCAAAATTTTATTTACTACCAATATTATTCAATGACAACTGGTATCGTTAAGTTCTTCAACAGAACTAAAAACTTCTGATTTATTACTCCTGCAGACGGTTCAAAAGATGTATTCGTACATGGAACTAATGTAATCGGTGAATCTATCGCTGATGGTGATGAAGTACAATTCGAAGTAGGTGAAGGAAGAA
>CAZTFP010000005.1:0-62444 GCA_964613015.1 uncultured Candidatus Peribacteria bacterium
ATTCCTTTTGCCATTTTACCCCGTGAGAAGTATTTCTTTCTCACGGTTTTTTTTAATTAAAAAAAAATTGAATATTATTTTATTAGCTCAAATATATTTTTATTTTTATTCGGTGATACAGACGAAAGATCATAGGTCACCTACAGCTATATTGTCGTTAAATGTTCAACATTCTATATCTCCCATCATAACACATCCATGAGTTTGTAGTCTGTCCCTAAGATTTTGAGATTGTAGTGCATTTGCTCTTGTCGCTCGTGTGGCTTCATCATATCATTTGGGATATTGGCTACCTGTAGGATAATATAATCGATGGATTCCCATAGCATATTGATTTATATCATAGGCATTATTAAAGTTTGACTTCGTGTCTACAGGAAGTAAGGTGAAAAACTTTCCTGGTCCATCTACAGCATGATAGTTTTTGCTGTCATTTCTTGTATCATTGAGTCTATATAGTCCTATAGGAGTATCAGGATTTTTTGATCATTGATATTGAGTATTTCCTGGTTGTGTACCCACGAGAATAGGATATCTTTTCAATAAATGATGATCTGCTGTAAAAAGATATTCGTTCATATCTCTCTTGCTGATTATTACATATCCTACAGCGTTGGTTGGATATATTCCATTGAAAAATTTGTTGTGTTCGTCTTTTACATCCTGTGGGATATTTGGATTATTCAAAATCTCATTATGATCCATCATAAGAAAAGGATTATTTAATTTATCTAGTGTTGCTTTGTTCATTTTACCTGTGGCACGATTGTTCGTAAATTCGGAATTTTCTTTCATACCAAGATATTTTTGTATACCTAAAATATTTCATTGCATAATCATCTCCATGATATTGTCTTGTAATGCCGCTGATTCTCTCATATTTCCTAATGCTTCAGCGATATCTTTATAACTTACTCCGTCTAACTTGTCTTGAGGTATGCAGTTGGGTAGAGATACTTCCTTTTGTTCTCATTCAGTTGGTTTTTTTACTGTTCCATTATCTTTTCATGGGTCTATTTGTCCTTGTGATGGTATATGTTTGTCAGTTTTTTTTGTTACTTTCACAACATCCCATGCTCCTCCTGCTAGGATCATAGGAATAAGTGCCATTGCTATTCATTTTTTTATTTTATACATTTTTTCTCACTTTTGTATGGCCTGTATTTCTTCTCCCAATTTTTTTGATTCTTTGGTTAACTTATTTAATGTTACTACCATTTCACCTCTTGTATTTTTAAGAGTTTGATTTTCTTTTATTATCTTTTCTAGAGCTTCTTTTTTCTCCAGAATGGTTGTTTCTATTTCTTTACTAGAAGGCGTCATGGTATTGTACAGATATATAAAATATATACATTATATTATTCATTTGTTTTTTCTTTTTTTTCTGCTTCTGCCTTTTCTTTTTCGAGTTTTTCAATCTCTGCGACAAGTTCGTCTGTAGCTTGTTTTTTCTTTGCTATTTCTTCATCTGTTTTCGTTATTTTTTTGCTTAAATTTGCTATCTCTTTTGCTAGTGCTGCTTGTCTTTCTTCTATTTTTTTCATTGATTCTTTGTCTTGTTTTGGTTTCCGTTTCAATTTTTCCTTAACATTTGCTATTATTTTAAGTAATGTCGATTTTTTCATGCTTTTTTTTTCTTTTTCCTTTTTTTCTTCTATTTTTTTTGCTTCTGGTTTAATAATTGGTTCTGGCTTGATGATCGGTTTTGGCTTGATGATCGGTGTTGGTTTAATGATTGGTTCAGGTTTAATTTTAGCCGGATTGTCTTTTTTTTGTTTTCTTTTTTCTCGTCGATCTTTTATTTGTTCTTGTTTTTTTTCTAATATACTTTTTTCTTTTATTTTAGGCTCTGGTTTAATAATTGGTTTTGGCTTGATGATTGGTGTTGGTTTAATGATTGGTTCTGGCTTAATTACTGGTGTCGGTTCAATAACTATTGGTACTGGTGTAACTACAGGTTCTTTTTTTGGAATAATAAATTCTCCTTTGGGTCCATCATGATCATAGAGCTCTTTGACTACATGAGGTACGATAAATTGTAAGTTTCTAGCTTGATCCATACTTTCATATTTCATGGTGCTCATTTTTTCTGCTATTTGCTTCTTTTCATTCATATCTGCGCTTCCCAAAATATTGGCAATATCTTGCTTAAATTCATTAATTTTTTTTTGCTTTCTTGAGAGCTCTTGGAGCTGTTGAACTTTGTTTTCTATCGTATCCATAGTAGTGTTTTATAACAATAAAATTAATTGTTAGCGTTGGTAAATTGTGTTTCTTCTACGCTTTCTCCTGATCTTCTTCTTGTTGGTTTGTTTTCGGTTTGTGGTCTGACATCGGGAGCAGGTGATCTTGTTCTTCTTCCATCTTCGTTTCTTCTGTGGTTTCCTTGCTCGTCATATCTATCTGGTTCTTTGAAGGTGTTCATATATCCAGGAATAGGTATCGGTATAGTATGTGCTGCCGTTGTTATTGTATGTGAATAATCCAAAGCTCATTGTACAATTCTTTCTGCTGCGTTTTTGTATGTTGTCCCTACAACATCATATACTGAACCGTTATATACTGCATTGAGTGTTATGTTGCTCGCATTTGCTCCACTATCATTCAACGCTTTAGCTGTTTGTTCTATTCCTTCTATACATCTCATTCAGTGAAGATAATCATTGACGAATCATTTTTGTGCCCATACTTGTTCTCGAGGTTTATTGTGTATTTGATTGATGAGATTAGCTTTTGTTGTTGCACTGATATTTGCCATCTGCATGATTTGATTTTCTCAATCAACTACTTTATTGAGATATTCAAGGTTCGTTAAGTGTCCAGGTAATACTTTTGTTGCATCAGTTCATCCTCCATAATTGAACGTTATAGTCTGATGTGCTGCGTTAGGATTTCAGAAAAAAGTTTTGGATTGGGTATATACATTATTATCACTTGCTAATTCATGTTTACCTAAGAGGAAGTTATCTCCTACTTTTTGATCTCCGCTTACCGTATGACTAGATGCTTTTTTGCTTGCTAAACTTGTAAATAAATACGATAATCCAAATGCTACTCCTCATGCTTTGACTGCACCGAGCAATGCTTTTTCTGTCTGACGATGTTTAAATCTCTTTCGTGATTTTTGGTATCCGATTTCGTCTACACCTTGTTTTGTCGGATCACCTGTTCCATTATTTATAAGATCCATTTCATTGTCATAATAGTTATTTAATCTGAGTGTAGGTAAATCTTGATCTATTCTCATAGCTCATGTAAGAACTAACCTCTGGATGTTTTGATATTCTTTTTCTGCGACGTCTTTGTCAATGGATCCCAAGAAATTTTGACCGGTTTTTTTATGATTATCTAAACGTGCAAGTCCTTCAGATATATATTTTTCTAAGTCTTGTTGTTCTTGTCCAGTAAGTTGTGGTTTTTTCAATAATCATTCCATTTTTTTACCTAAGGTATCTGAATTTTCCAATTGATCATGAGTTGTCATTACATAATCTCTAAATTGTCTTACATCTCTTGCTTTTTTACCAAGTCCGAAATAGTAGCGCATAAATCTTGTCGCTGGATTCATGTTGCTTACTTCATTCATCAATCTATCACGTTCTGCTGTGTTGTTCAAAAGATTATTTGCTTGATTTCTTTGGTATCCAATATGTTCTTTGTTGTAATGTGCATATTTTTTGAAGAGTGTCTTGGTAAATGCCATTCCACCTGCTCATCATGCAACTGCTAGCGGTCCTAGAGGAGCCAGAAGTATTGCTGGAGTGATCATTACTCCAAGTTTTGTAATACCTCGAAGTGTTCAGAATGCATTTTTTGTAAATGGGTGTTTTTCCATCAACTTACCAAATCTACTTGTATCAGATATTGGTTTATCTAATCGATTTCCTATCTTGGTCATTACTCATCATTCTTGTTTTACATTGTATGCTTCTTCACCTTTGACAAGAATTTGTACTTTCAATCTCATGGTCTGTGCTGCTATGTTTGTCAAAGCTCGGTTTTGTGCTTGGAGTCTTCTCAATTCTTGCATAGCGGTCGGATCGTCAAGTCTGATCTTCATACTTTTCAAAAATTCTGGATTTTTTTTGTAGGTATTGAAATATTTTATTATCCTAGGTCTAGAAAACGCATTAAAACTTGTATCTGACTCTGTAGGGTTGCTTGTTATATGGTCTGCAATATCCCATGCCAACGATTGATGATCTCTAAATCCATTTAACTTCAAGGTAATGTTAGAAGACATCTGTTGGATATCATTACTTTTGATAATCTGTGCAAGTGGTTTTCGGTTTGCAGCTGTCGCTGTCATTGGTCTTGTTGTATCAAGATTTCTTCTGATAATAGCGGTAAATTGTTGTTGGAAAAGCGTGTCATTTATTCCTTTTTGTCGTGGTGGTAGTGTATTTCCATCACCGGTCATCTGTTTCGCTAAGGTATCTAATGCTGCATATGTTCTTGGATAATTATCTTCGTCGATATTTCCTACGTTTTTGATGGCATCATTAAATTTGTTTTCTTCTTCCATTTCGTGTCTATCTGCTCATTTTACAAGATTTTCATCTCGTTGCATACCTCATTTCATATTCATATATTTGCGGGTATAATGATCTTTCATATATCATCTTCCCAAAAATAATGTGGCTTTTGTGGGTCGTGATCGTGGTTTGTATCGTGCCGTGTTTTTATATATCTTTCTGAGTTTCTCTCCTGCTTGGCGTTCTGCTATAGCACGAGTGATTTGTGTCGTATCAGAAATGGTTGCTGTAAGCTCTACCGGACCTAGTTCTCATTCTTCTTCTTCAATTGGTTCAGGAATAGGTGTTGGTATAATGATTTCGTCGTCTGGTATATTTAAAAATTTCCAGAGTGCTTCATTACTTACATAACTAATATAAGTCTTATCTTCATTTTCTACTACAAAATAATCTTTGTCGATATATTGGTCAAATTCAACTACTTGATTAGTCTTACATATCCATCCCTTTCAGTCTTTTTTTTGGAGTTTAATAATCTTACCATCAGGCATGGTAAGGTCGGTAATTTCTCCTATTTCCATATTTTCTAATTGTTTTTTTAGTTTTCTCAACGCTTCCTTAGTTGCCTCATCCATTGTATTTACTGTCTGTTGTTCTGTATTTTGCAATGTCGGTACTCATGGTTGTGGTCACTCAATAGTTGTTGGTTCTGTCACTACTGATTGTTGTACTTCAGTATCGTGAAGTGCTTCATAAGCTTTTTCAGCTCTTTCTAATTCTTCGAGTTGTTTTTTTGTTCGTTTGATGATAAAGTGTGAAACTTCTCCATTTGTTTTTTTGATAAGTTCTATCTTTTTGTTGTATTTGTCGTTTTTATCTAATCTTTCAAATGAAGCTTTTGCTTCTTCTTCAGCTGTTTTACCATCAAACTGTTCTGTAGATGAAAACTCTATCATCTTATTCTGATCCAAAATGATTTGTTCAGCAAGATCTCTGCACCATTCTATTTTTTTCTTTTTATAATCTGGATTAAGCACACCGAGTTTAATAATTTCTTTATATCTTTCTGTCATGTTTCTATATTTTTTTTCGTCTATTTTTATGTCTTTTTTTCAGAAAGATTCCGTCCAATCAATATCTCCGATTTTAAAATCTACGAAGCTATCAGTAATCTTTTTTGTAATGGTATTTCTTTCTATGAGTTTTTGATCAAGCTTTAATCCTTTGATCATCTCTAATTTGAGATTTTCAAGCATCTGGTCTTTTTTGCTTTTGACCTGTTCTTGACTCGATACTAGTTCTAGATCTTTGTTGAGTGTAGTAACCATTTTTTTGTGGGAATAAGTAAAGTTTTTTTTGGAATACTTAATTATATATTCTCCTTCAAAAATTTTTTCTATTTTTGATGGAAGAATGTATAATTTCGATGGTATAAAAACCTTCAAAAATATTTCGGTTTTTATTACATCTCAATTATACTCCCGAACTTCTTTTTTGTCAAATTTTATGATACTTTTTCACTGAGAATTTCAGAATATTGTTAAAATATTTTATACAACAAAAAAAACCGACCGATTCGGTCAGTTTTCTCTATTTTTCAGTATATTATTTTATAAGTTGTTTGCTTTTTGTTTAGTTTCTGTCTTGCTTTTTTGTTCTTGTTTTTGTGCGTCTATGAGTTCTTGACGAGCGGTTTGGAGGTTTATTGTCGCTTGTTTAAGTGCTTTTTCTTTGGCTTCTACGTTTTCTTTTTTTGTCTCTACGTTTTCTACATCACTATCATGTGCTTTTGATATTTTTGTTGCGTCTGATTCTTTTGGTCCACAACTTGAAAGGAGTAAAGTTGTTCATATTAAACTAGTATATCCGAAAATTTCCAATTTTCTTTTTAATGTTTCCCATGTATTGGATCTCGTAATCTTTTGGTTACAATTTTTTTCTGGAGTTGTCATGATGGTAGTATAATAGAATAAAATTAGTTGCGTAGTGCTCTAGTAGATGAGATAATTCCCATTCTATTGTTCATCGTTTTGATGAGTCTTCCCATGAGGAATGGATTTTTGAATACTTCTCTGGTTTCGCTTTCATCACACATTCTTCTTCCTTCAGGTGGATGGTTGACTATACCATATTCTCTATTACTTACTGCTCCTCGGCGCACCATATCAGGATTGGCTGCAGCCGTCTCTGCATTTACATATCAAAGTTGTCAGTCGGTGTCTAATATATATGTCCTTCCTGTGATACAATCTTTTACTCAAAAGTTTGTCCTTGCTATCTTACTATTTTCTCTCATCTTTTTGATCAGTTCTTCATATGCTTTTCCACAGATATCTCTTTCTAGACCATCAAATACACGGAGCCCTCATTCTCTATGTCTGAGTAATTTTCCTAATGTTCTTGATGAAATTGGCTTTTTCATACCAGCCATATTCAATGTAAATTTGTTGTTTTTGAATTCAATATTGACGCTTTTCCCATTGGATTCTGCCGTTGTAGAAAAATCAAACTTGGTTGTCGTACCCAGATTCATTATTTTTTTGATTGGGCTTAGCCAAAATGACGTAGGAAGTGTCATTCTTGTTTCTCATCTTCTGAACCCCATCCATCTTTTTTCGCTTGCTTGTCTATATTGGTAATGGAGTTCGTTCATAGCAAAATTGAAATGTCCCATCATCCTATCTATACCCACCCTTAATCTTCTGTTTTCATTTCCTCTTGTAGAGTCGAACGTATTGGTACTTTCAAAGTCTTGATGATCGAAGAGTACTGTGGTGTTTCTTCTGTGTGTCGTTCATGCATTGGTGTGATCGTTTTGTTGTTCCAATACGATATTTTTGCCATCCATCTTGATGATCATCATATCACCAGTTCCCGGATCACGATAGGTCAGGCTTATATCTTTTTTCTTGGCTGTCTCGATAAATCCCTTCATAAGATTGTAGACTACATGCGCTCTTACTTTACCATGTTGGATATCTTCACATTGGAGAATTTTTCTTACCATAGCTGCCGGATCTCCCGCTTTGAGCTTAATCTCTTTGTCTTTACCTATTTTTATATTTACTGCTATCTGTTGTTTTCCAGATACTTCCATGTTCATGTCGTATTTCACTGGTTCAGGATTATTCAAATCTTCTGGTCTATTATTAGTAGTAATATTCACTGTCTGATCTTTTATATCCAATTTAGAATCTTGTCCTGCAAAAAATCTCAGATAATTTACATCTCTACGACCTATCCTTCCAAATCTTCTTGTGTTTTCCATTTCATCGACAGCATTTATATCTCAAGCAATATCTTGATGAACGTTGGTGTCAATCTTTTGATGTTCTATATCTGTGAGAAAATCTGTTAATTGTTTTTTGAGATATGTATTTCCTTCTAAATTTTCTGAAAATACCTCATCAAATCTTCGTTCAAAATATTTTTTTATCTGATCTTCTAAATTGTTGTGGATATATGCCCTATATCCTTCTGTATTTATTGTAAATTCAGGTTTGTTTGATTCGTGATTATCGTTGGTTATTCGTTCTAAAAATGATTGAGTCCCTGGCATTGGTGTATCAAAGTTATTTATTCTTCTTAAATTTGTTGCTCGTCCAAACTGTGCTCCTGTTCTAGGATTACCAGCTGGTGTTCTATAGGTATTGCGGACGTCTTGATAAAGAAGTTCTTTTTGTTCTGCATTGAGCTTGTTAAATTTTGGACCATCTGCTCTTTCCAATGCTCTATAAAATGCTTCTCTCTCCAGTCTAGCTATCAATGTTGCATGATTTGCATTGATGGAATTTACGATAGTATTTCCTCTTGTATTAATTGCGTTTACTTCCGCTTGACGTGCTTGTTGATTGAAAATAGGTCTATTTATTGTTATGTTCAATGTTTTGAAATGATCTAAATTTATTCCTGTCACAGGATCTTGTATTCTCACTCTCACGTTCAATGCTAAATGTGCTGGAAATGTTACTCCTTCTACAGGACTAATTTGTAAATTATTTATGTGTAATTCGTTGATATTGTTTACGTTTTGTATGTTTAATCCTCTTATTTTGACTGCTTTCCCTCCTACTATTTCTCCGTCTAATTCTTGGCCATCTCTTTTTAATTCTTCTCCGGCAGTATTACAAATTGCGTATTCTGAGCGATAATTTCCTTGGAGATTACCATTACCATTTGGCATGAAAATCGTATTGAGATTGATTGCAGGATTATTTCCTCAGAAATCCATTGTTACTTGCCCTACTTGTTGTACGAATCCAGCCTGTCTTATAAGTAGCATTTGTTGTCCTATATTTATGAATTGTTGTATTTCAGCAGATCTTGTATTTATTATTCAAGGAGTAAATCCCAATCTTTGAAGGCTTTCTTCTAGTCTTTGAAGTGGAAGTAATGTGTTTAATCTGTTTATATTGTCTTGATATCTATCACGAAGTCATTGCATAGCATTTTCCAAATCATCAAGCTGTTGTATTTCTGTATTAATCTGTGTTATTCCTGTTTGTGTTTGTCAAATATTTACTGTTTGATTTGGTTGTATCACTGTTCTTGTAATATTTAATCATATATTTTGTGGGATAGGTATTTGCTGCTGGGGTAAAGTTCTTGTTATCCTTTGAAGCTCTCACGTCAAACGTGTTATTTCTTGAATATCCGTTAAGTTCTGTCTTTGATTTTCTATTTGTTGTGTTAATATAACTTCTTCATTTATTATTTTTACTATTGTTGCTTGTGTATTTGTATTTGTTGTTCTTATAGTTCTTAAACTTTGTGGTAAATTACCTCTTTGGCTTCTTAGTTGTGTTGCTACATTTAATCTCAGATTTGTAAGTTGTCATGTTAATGTATTTGCCCTGTTAGTTGGTCTTCATTGATTATCTTGTTCATTTAATACAGGATTAGTTTCCAATCACGATATGCTTTCTAATATACCACGAATACTTGAACAAGCATTTAATTGTGTTTGTGCAGTATTTATTGTATTTTGGATTACTTGTGTTGTTGTATTTGGATTCGTTATATTATTTATATTTGTTTGAATATCCTCAATTTGCTGTAAAATTCAGCGGTTCTGATTTAATCTTTCTCTTATTCTCGTTATTTGATTTGGAAGTACATCGAGATTTCTGATGTTGGTATTGGTTATTGTGCTGATCTCTCTTTCAATATTTTGGACAGTATTCATATTTGTTGTATTCACTACTGCATTTGTAATTGCTGTATTATTTACTTGTATTGGATTTTGATTTAGTCCATTTCTTGCTCCGTTGATACGATTAGTTAAACCCGCAAGATTTCCTGTTCTTTCCAATTCGACAAGAAATTCTTCATTCAAGACAATATTTGGTCTATTTTCAAATAATCCAAAAAGACGATCAGAAACCTTGTTTTGGATCTCTTGGGTATTTGAAGTATTCAATGCCTCATTGAATCTTTGTACTTCTTGTAATAGACTAGGGTTACTTATTGCCATTTTTTTAGATAAAGAATAAACTTTTTTATTCTGTTTCCATGATTTCGTCACTTACCATATCTACTACGATATCAGAGAGGAGGTCTTTGTAATCAGATATTTTTGATTGGAGGTATTCGTCGATAGCGGTCATATCTTTTTCGTTATCTTCTAAAAATTTCACGTCTTCGTCAGTCAATGTATATTCTACGGATTCTAGAATTTCGTCCATGATGGTGTCGTAGACATCATCTTTATCGATGTCAGGATTAAGTTCTTTGAGTTGTTTGAAAACGTAGTCTGTTGCTTGTTGCATGTTTTTAATGTTGTCCATAAATAATGATAAAATGATAAAATGATGAATTTTTTATGCTGCGTTAGCTACATTGCTTGGAGGTGTCATTTGGATTATTCTGCTTTTTTTTGTCGCATTTTTTTCTGTATCGATAAATGGAGCAACCCAGGCGTTTGCTCTTTCTCTTGCATATAATGCTCCATAATAATTTATTCTGTTTTTGATTGCTTGTATCGCTGCTATTTCTTGTGGGTTGTTTTCGTTGCTTGTTTTTATATCGAGGATGGCAAACATATTATTTCTTCCTGCGTTGAACATTGTATGAAACTCTTGTGGATTCATTTGCATTCCCATAGCAGATCATGCTTTATCTATAGCGCTATTTACCTTGATTCCTGTATAGCGGAGAAATCTCGCCTTTTCAAACCCCATGATAAATCTTACTCACTCTTTTCCTCAGTTTTTTGTACCATCACCCATCTTGTTGAATTTTTTAATGAGTGTATGTATTGTTCTGTTTCTTCTAATCGTATCCATTTTATTTCTTTTGGGACTATTGAATAATTTCCCTTGTCTTTGTTCGTATCTAATCAAACCTGTTGGTACGTTTTCTAAATCTTTTTCTGAAAAATTTTCAAATTTGTTTGTGTTTGTTGCGAAAAAATCTTTTTTCACTTTTTCATACGTATCTTTTTCTCTTTTCACTTCTTCTTTGAGTTGTTTGATTTCATCTTCAAGCGTTTTTCTCTCTCATTCTTTGTCATTTTTTAATGCTTTTACTTTGTCGATATATCTTCCTATGGATTCTCCCAATCTTTTTCTGGTCATTGTTAACGTTGTTTCTTCTGGTTTTTCTTGTATTGTTTCTTCTGGAGTAGTAATATTTTCTTCTGGAACTTGAGTTTCCTCTATTTTCTCTTCGTTCCTAATGCTTTCTATCGTTGGTTTTTCTATTTTTCCATTTTTCAATTCTATTTCGTTCGCATCGAATCCGTAATACGTTAGACTTGTATCGTTTGCTTTCGCTTTTTTTTCTTTTAGATATCCGAGAAATGCAAATTGACTATTATTTGCTGCGTATCTTGGATCTTGATTGAATTCTGTAATCGCACTTCGAAGTTCTAATAATCATTTCAATCTATCTCCTTTTTCTCCTGCTATTTTTTTTTCTTTTTCTGTATCTACTTTAATTTGTTCTGCTTTTTTCTGATTGGCCTTATCTTGTTCTATTTTCAATATGTTTTTTACATCTTCGAGATTATTTTTGTCTGCTAATTTATTATAGGTGTTTACGATACCATCGTAGCTGAATCAAGAGCTTTCTTTATTTATATATGTCCAAAAATTGTTTCCTCATTTCTGACTTTGTTTTTTGTTTTGATCTTTTTGAAAATCATCGTATAATTTGAATAGTTGTTCATACTTATCTTGTGTATTTGTTGGGGTAGTTCCCAATACATTTGTTTGATTTATTGTACTAGTGTTTAATGATCCGGCAGTCATGTTGTTTGTTATAAATGCATAAAAAATATTTTTACTACTATAATAGTACCCAGAAAAATTTATTTGTCAAAAAACTCCCCGCCTGGGCGAGGAGTATGTGTGTTTATTACTTGCCTTTTTATATAAACCATATTTAGTATTGTTTTTCTACTCGAGGGGAGTTTTACTTAAATTCTTGGCTCATTTGTTTTTTTCTATATGCATTAGCGAATCTATGCGCTTCATCTCTAGCTTTTAAAAACATTTTGTCTGCTTGGTCGTAGACCATTGGTACTTCGTGAATCTTGAGTTTGTCGTCCAAACGATAGATAATTTCGGTAATAAGTTTATTTGGTCTGACAAATTCTCCATCCGCATCTGCGGATACCTCCTCCTTTGACAAGGAGGCCATTAGTTTTTTTGTTTTTCAAATGTTGGATTTTTTTCTGGCTTCTCATTTTCCCAAAGAAATAATATCAATCTGACTGACTATTTTTTTTCGTTTTGGATCCTTGCATAACTTTTTTACTACGCCCAATTGACCCTTTCCCCCATCAATGATTAATAGATTTGGCAATTCTCATCAGCTATTTTGTCTACGTTCAAGAAGTTCTTGTAACGCTTCATAATCATCAGATTTTTTTGCTTTGATTTTGTATCTGCGATATCATTTTTTGTATGGGAGTCATGCCATCAAACAAGAAAGTCATCCACTCGTTCGTCATCCACTGAGATGAGAAATGTCGATACACTCGATTCTGTATGGCACATTTT
The DNA here is from genome assembly GCA_964613015.1 of uncultured Candidatus Peribacteria bacterium. GTDB lineage: Bacteria > Patescibacteriota > Gracilibacteria > Absconditabacterales > Absconditicoccaceae > CAJBLF01. The sequence goes on from CAZTFP010000005.1 coordinate 12,479, forward strand.
TGAGTCTGTATCTCGTTTGTAATGTTTTAAACATATCATTGATCATCGTACTTTCTTCTTGGAGTGACTGAGAAATAATATACGAATCCAAAAAATTCTCACCCAATTTCCAAAGTTCTTTGCTGATTATTTTCCCTATTTTGGCAAAACTTTTGCTGATTATCTGACTTTCATTTTTATTTTTTTTCATGACTGACTCGCCAAATGCTCTTTGAATTGCTAGATAAAGACTATCTTCTTCGATATCACTGTGTTGTTCTTTGCTAGTGATGACATCCATCAGTTTTCCTTTGGTGAAAACCAGTACGGTGTAAATATATTGTGTTCCTATGGTTTTTACTAGTGCCAGATACCCATCCTTTTTTGCTGGAAGGACTACATTCTGTTTTTCTACAAATCATTGTAATGACTGGTAGATATCTCTCAGTTGTGCTGCTCGTTCGAAATTTTCATGAATGATTGCTTCTTCTATTTGATGATATATTTCTTGTTCTATCGGTTTCGTGTTTCCTTTAAAAAATGAGGTGATTATAGTGATTATGTCTTTGTAGTCTTTTTTCAAATCCTCCGCCTCACCTTCGTTCGGCACCTCCTTTATCAAGGAGGTCTTTGGTCCTTTAGCGAGTTTGCATCGACCATGACAGAGTCAGAAGTAGTAATCGGAACATAGTTTTCCTTGTTTGAATTGTGCGGTTTTACAGCCTCTAAATTTTACTATCTGCCTCATATACTGCAAAAACTTTTTGAGTTGGATGGTGTCGTTTTTGGGTCCTATATACAGCGCATTATCATTGATTTTTTTTCTCGTCAGGAATATCTGTGGAAAGGATTCTTTCGTGATTTTGATGTATACGTAACTGTTGTCAGCTTTTAATAAATTATTATATTCTGGTTGGTGTTGTTTAATCATATTATCTTCCAGATAGAGTGCTTCGCTTTCGTTTTTTACGATCAAAAAGTCGACCTTATCTGCTTTTTCGAGCATTTCTTGTTTTCGGAGTGAATTAGGTGAAAAATATTGTCAGAGTCTTTTTTGAAGGTTTTTTGCTTTCCCTATATACAAAATTATTCACTTCTTATCTTTGAATAAGTAAACTCATGCGTTGACGGGTATTTTGTTGATATCGGTTGTAAACATATAGTAATTTAAAATTAAGGATTAAGGATTAATGTATTGTATATATTGTAAATTGCAAGTTTTATTGTTTGGAGATAGTTGTTCTTGAAATTTATAAGTAAATTAGTATATTATATCAAACAAATATATTGACTTATGAAAAAATTTATGATTTGGCTATTATTCGTTCCAAAAACTTTCTTAGAAAAAATTGGAACATGGGTGGGGAAGTTTTTTTCTTACGCGTTTCCCATAGTTGTTTTGTTGATGACCATTCCTACCGGTTATTGTACTTTTACGGCTACTACTTGGCCTGAAAAAATCATGTTTCTCCTTATTACTTTAATTCTTGTTATTGGAGGAATTAAATTCTTTGCCAAACGCAAAACACTTGATTGGTACTAAGCTACTTATATCTGAGCCACGCGTATTTCGCCTGGCTTTTTTTGTTAATACTCGAACACATACTTATCAACAATAAACAAAAAATCTTGCTTTCCAGCAGGATTTTTTGATATCTAAGATGAATTTATTTTTTAGATGTTTTTACAAGTTCGTATACTCCTTTTTCTACTCTCTTGAAGAGATCTTTGTATTTTTGAAGATTCAACATAACGGTGTTTGGACTAACCATTTTTTCTTTCAACATTTCTTTGCAAAGTTCCTTAACATTCATTGCTCTATCGTTTCTTTCAAATATTCTTACGAGAATTTCTTTTACCATACCACCTTCATATCATCGTTCTTTGAGTCCATAGATTCCAAGTCCTAGATTTACGAAGAGATCATTATTTTTTACTAATTCATTATGAACAGTATTTATCTTAACAGCTTTTGCTGGGAATCGTTCCATAATTTTTGCTGGGAGTTCCTGGTAGTGGACTGGTTTATTGATTCTTCTCATAGTGTAAAGAATCTTCAACTTGATAGTTTTTGGGTTAACATCAGCAAAATTTGGTAATCCAATTTTTCCATCAAATACATTTATTTCTCTGATAGATTCGAAGAAATTTACGTAGAAAAGATCATTTTTCATATAGTGAACATCTTTGTAGTCTTTTGCAAAATTTTCTTTCATCCATCCTATGAATTCGTACAAGTCTTGGCTTTTAGCTCTTTTTTCAAAGTAAGAACTTATAGTAAGTACCATCTTTGTCAAAAGATCTTCGTACAATGGTTCGAGATAGAATGCTTTATTCAAGTATTTATTTCTTTTGAGATAGGTTACATCAAAATCGGAAACCAGAATCAATTTAAGTTCTTGTTTAGAAAACTTGAATATATTCTTGTTTACAAGTTTAGAAATCAATATATCTTCACAAAGCAATCCGCCATGAACATCAAGAATTTTTTTCGCTTCTTGAAGTACTTCCATATACGTATCGTTCCCTACGATAAGTCTTCTAAATCTCATCAATGCTTGAGTCTCTATTTGTCTGATTCTTTCTCTCGTCAAGGAATATTCCTTTCCAATCCTTTGAAGTGGGGTTTCTTTTGATCCATCAAGTCCAAACTTCTTCATAAGAACAAGTCTTTCCTTTGGTTTACAGTATATCAAAATATCCTTCAAGTTTGTTTTCTCGATATCCACTTTGAGCTTTTTGTCGTCCATTTTTACATTAAAATTCATTGAATCTTGGTTTAGTTAAGTAAAATTGAAACTAAATTTTTTAGACAAACTTTTACTTTGCAGTAATAAGAATTTGCCTATTAATGTCAAGAGATTGTTCAGATTTTTTTTAATTCATTGGTCTATTGACACCTTGTTATACATTAAATTTGAAAATCATAATATCACCGTCTTGTACTATATATTCTTTCCCTTCTAGTTTTACTAATCATTTTTCTTTGGCTTTGGTCCAAGAACCGTAAGTCACTAAATCATCGTATTTGACTACTTCAGCTTTGATAAATCCTTTTTCAAAATCTGTATGGATAGCTCCTGCTGCTTGTGGTGCTGTAGAACCGATGGGAATGGTCCATGATCTTGTTTCATCTTCTCCTGTAGTAAAATAGTACATCAAACCTACTTTTTCAAATCCCAATTTAATCAGGTCATTGAGTGTTGGAATGTGCTTTACCTTATCAATATCGAGCATTTCTCTTATAAATTCATCTTTTTCTTCATCACCCATGTCCATCATTTCAGATTCTAGTTTTGCACAGACTATAGCTACCGGACTTTGAAGTTTTTCCATAAACTCATTTGCTATCTCATGAGCAAACGGAATATCATCTTGTCCGATATTTATCGCGTAAACAATCGGTTTCGTCGTGAGAAAGTTGTATGATTTAATCAATTTTTCGTCGTCTTTGGTTAGTTTATCTTTTATGTTGTGAGCTATTTTTCATTGAATCAATGCTGTCTGGATTTCCATCAATATCTCTACAAGTCTGACTTCGTCTTTATTTCCTTTGCCCATTTTTACTTTTTTCGCAAGATTTCATAAATTTCTTTCAATAATCTCTAGATCAGCGAAAATTAGTTCGGTATTGATGATTTCTACATCTCTCATGGGATCTATTACTCATTCTACATGTACGACTTCACTATCCTTGAAATATCTGAGTACCTGCACGATAGCATCGACTTCTCTGATGTGTGAGAGAAATTTGTTTCCCAATCATTCTCCTTTGCTTGCTCATTTCACAAGCCCTGCAATATCAACAAATTCTATACTGGAATATATTTTCTTTTTGGACTGTGACATCTCAGCGAGCTTATCGACTCTACTATCCTTTACATCTACAATCCCTATATTTGGATTTATCGTACAAAAAGGAAAATTCTCCGCAGGTGCAGCATAGGATTTTGTCAGTGCGTTGAAGAGTGTAGACTTACCAATGTTTGGCATTCAGACGATTCAGATTTTCATAGAAAAAAGTAATGGAGTAAATTATGCTTTTTGACATTAATTATCTGATGGGTAATTACAAATTTATTTAATGCTTCGCTAGACTTATTTTTTGGCATTGCTCCAAAAAATAAGCAAAAAGATCTAGGAAAAAACAATCCGCCATTTTGTTTTTTCCCTTTACTAGACAATCAGGGTAAACTTTCCAGCAGGAAAATTCTTTACGTATATTTTGCTATGAGTTTAAATTATTTGTGAATTCTATATTTTCGATAAAATTATACTCTATTATATTTTCGTAGCGAATATGCTGAGTCGTATCGAGTCACTTCCTGGCAGAGTGGAGGTGTAACTTTTTTGTATAGAACATCCGACATTCTCTAATAGGATTTCTAATTCTTCTTTCTTCCGATAAGAAAAAAATCTTTCTACATTTTTGTATTTACTTCTTTTGTCGTATCCTTCACCATCTCACTCCATAACTCCAATAAATAGTAATCATCCTTTCTTTAGTACGCGGACAAATTCTTTTACTGTTTTTTTTGCTTCCTCTTTGGGTATATGCAGAAATGAAGCACAAGCCCAAATTCCGTCGAATGTTTTGTTCTCAAATTTTAAATTTCTCATATCCATAAGTTGAATATCTGCTTCTGGACAACTTTCTTTTGCTATTGTAATGAACTCTGGTGTAAGGTCTATTCAGGTGACATTCATTCATCTTTTGAAAAATTCACAAATATCTCTACCATGTGCACATCAAATATCCAAAATTATTTTTCCTGGAATATGTTCCAAAAAATATTCACGATTTTCTTGATCTCTAGAAAGATCTGAACGCATACTCTGATATGTTTCAAATGAATTACTATATCATGCTATAGTTGTTTTTATGGGGTCTTTCATCTTTGTATTATTACTCTCGGAGATAAATATATTTTTTAATTAATCTCTATATCTATATGTCTGACTTGGGGAAATTTATCTTTTATTTTTTTTTCTAATTCATCGATTTTTGTACCTATAATTCTTGGTACTCTTCTCGTATAATCGATACAAAACTCCAAAAAATCTCCATAACTTTCTTTGACTTCTTTGTATTCGTTTTTCAGAAAATTATTTCTATTTATCTCTTTCAATAATCCTGTTCCATTACACTCTATTTCACATTTTATATGATAGGTATCCATATCCAACATTGTAGATTTAAAATCCAATACTTTTTCGATGATATCATCATGTTCCATAAGATCAATGATTCATTCTTTGATTTCACTCGGAATAGATTTTCCAATCAGAAGTTTTCTATTTTTTTCTATCAAAATGATTGCCATACATCACAAGAGTAATCCTATGATGATTGACGTAATAGAATCTCGTAATGGATTTTTGGTGATGTATGAGCAAAAAAGTCCAATGACAGCTATAAGCACACCAGTAACTGCTATACTATCTTCGTATACTACAGCCAAAGTTATCGGATCTCCGTGTTCTAAAATCAATGATCGTTTTTTGTGTGTAGAAGCTTTTTTTATTTCTCTGATAGCTATTCCTAGAGTTATCGATTCGATAACAAATGATATTCCTAGGATGACAAACGTCCAAAGACTGATATGTATTTCTCCTGGTGTTATCAATGATGTGATTCCGTGATAGGTCGTCACTCCTGCTCCTACGAAAAATATTCCGCAAGCAGAAATCAGTGCCCATAAAAATCTTTCTTTCTTGTATCCATAGGAGAACGCATCAGTAGCTTGTTTTGTTGAACGTTTGACTCCTATCATAAGTAATGCTTGATTTGATGTATCAGCAAAACTATGGACAGCTTCTGAAAATAATGATCCTGATCCTGATGCCAAAAATCATAAGAGTTTGATAACTGCGATTATGGTGTTTCCTATGACTGCTGCAAATACCGATATCCATCATGTTTCTTGTTTTTCGTGGTTCATGATTAATTAAAAGATTAATAAGATTAAAAAATTAAAATATTGGGTACTGTACTTGTTGAGTAATAAATTTTTTAATGTTTCATATTTTTTTAATTATATTTTTATGACATAAATCTCTTTACTTTCTTTTCTACATGCATCGGGCTTGAGTGTCTTAATATGTTTTCCTCCAAATATATCTTTCATCTCTTTAACGAACTCTTCAAATCCTGGTCCCATAAATACCTTGATGACAAATTTCCCCTCTGGTTTCAAAAGATTTTTCAAAATCGGTTTTACGTATTCAAGCAATTCAAAAAGTCTCATGGCATCTACGTCTTTGACTCATATAGTATTTGGTGCCATATCAGACTGAATGAGATCAACTTTTTCCATATGATTTTCTGCCAATATTTCTTTGATATGATCTACGTCTTGAATATCGGCTTTGTAGGTTTTTACGCCTGGAAGATTGAGGTTTACGTCTTGGATATCTATACCCAAAATTTTATAATCAGATATATGATTTCTGTTCATGATATTGACTGCGTACTGAATCCGACTTCCTGGTGCACATCCTATATCCATGATTGTTTTTGTGTCTTTATCAAAAAGATGAAATTTTTTTTGAATCTCTTCTAGTTTAAAAGCGCTTCTTGCTTTATATCATTCCTTTTTTGCTTTTTTGAAATAATGATCTTGGAACTCAAATTTAACCATATTGTTATGATGCTAAAGAGTAAATGTGTTAATTCTGTAATATTCCTCCGTTGTACATGAGTATATCAATGGCTGTAGTTTTAAGTTTCATGAGCTTTTCTTGCAGATTTGGTGGATACTGTATGTTTTTGTCATTTGGTTCTCATTTTATTTTTCCTTGTTGTGTCCGTTTAACATATTTTATCATTTTTTCAAACAAAGGAAAATATTTTCATTTTGTACTTTCGATAATCATACCTACTCGTATACTTGGTGTTATAATTCCTATTTCTTTGAGCATTTTTGTTTGTCTTTTGCCTATCTCTTTCTGAATATCAGATTCTTGTTGGCGTAATAATAAAAACATTTCTTTTGTTGTGTCTTGGATAATGGATTCATGTAGTGTGTAATATTCATCAAATTTTTTTTTATCTACAAATGTTTGATTGTCTATGTGATGCTCTTTTCCTAATACATTACTAATATTTTCAATGATTTGTATTTTGCTTTCATTGATTCTTTTCTCTATTACTTCGTAATAAAGTCAAATTTGTTGCGTTCCTAGTGTCTCTATATCGTTCATTAGTTTTTTACATAAAAATATCCACAAATAGCTTATCTATTTGTCCTCGAAAAACAATATAGTTTGTAGCTTGAAGCATAAAGGTAAAAGCATTTTTTTTATTTGATAACAAATTTTCCTAGTTCCTTCTTTATCTCTTTATAGCTTGGATAAAAGCTTTCTACCAATGCTCGAAATTTCTTGCTATGATTTTTTATTTTCAAATGGCACGATTCGTGGATGATCACATATTTGATAAATTTTGTCGGTAAGTGAATAAGATCCAGATTGAGTGAAAATATTTGATCATGGGTACAACTTCCCCATTTTGATGCTGTTTTTCTGATATTTATTTTTTTATATGATAGTCATATCTTTTTGCTATAGAGATCAAATATCGGTGTAGCGTATTCTCTCAGAATATCTTTTAGTATGTGAAAAGAGGGGAATGTAGAGACATTGAAATGCTTTGGCAATGCTTTCTTGGACGGGTATTGTCTATAGAATTCATTGATAGGAACTTGTTCACCAAAGAGCAATATACTGTCTTTTTGGATAGGATCTATATGTGTTCTTTTATTATAACGTTTGAGGAGTTGTTGTCCTTTTGTAATCAATATTTCTTCAAATGTGCTTCATTTTTTGGAAAGCGGAATAGTGATCAAGAGTTTTCCGTCCTTATCTATCCTTGCGTATCCGTGTCTGATGGGTTTATATGTTATGTGCATGGTGGTGAAAGTATATGGTTTGTTTTAGTGAAGACAATAATATTTTTTTAAAGTGATAAGGACCAATCGTGATTACGTTTGGTCCTTTTCTGGTGTTGTAGATGGTGGAAGAAGTGTTTCTTCTTCCTTTTTTAATGGTATTGGCATGCCTTCTTTTTTGTGATTGTTTTTCTTCTTTTTTGAATTCTTTTTCATGGTGTGTTTTCTATTTGTTTGTTTACTATATCTATTTTACCATAAAAGTCAATCTTTTTATGCTGCAATTTTTTCAAGTTCAGCAAATATATTTTGATGTAACTGTTCATTGATATTATTTGTTATTTCTTTGTTGTTTGTTGTTGTCTCTCTGATTTTCGTATAAAAATATCCTTTGGTATCGAAGCTTTCCAAAATATTGGAGATATCTGTTTTTTTTTCTTTGAATATCTGTGCCATTATACTGTATATGAGCGTTGGGTCTAGCTGTTCTATGTATCTTTTTAGCGGTTCCATGGTGTAGCTGCTTTCTTTTTTGTCAGCAAACATGTGGATATATGTAGAATACGGGATTATCCCTGTTTTTGCACTTTCTTTTTTTTGTTTGCGTTTATCATCATTATCTTCATCCAAACTTTTTCATCAGGTTTTTTCTGATATAAAGAGATCGACTGCTGCTATCCTTTTCTTGGTTTTTCCTGGTATTGTATAGGTTACAATATAATCTGCTCCAGCTGAACTATCATCCAAAACATCTGTTTTTTCTATCGAACATTTTGTTCATTTATATGGAATACTTTTTTTAATCTGATTATTGATTTTATATTCTAAAATATCCTTGCCTACGTATTCTATTAGACGATCAAATAGGTATTCTCTTGGATTCCGTTTTCCTGTAATAAATTTATTTTTATATTCCATTTTTCTTCTTTCTATCTCTATATAATCGTTTGGATTCATTTTTATTTTACTCTCTGTCCTTACGATAGTATGTAGTGGAGTATCATAATCTTTTATGATTGATTCTTTATTTGGTGATGGTATAGTTTCCTCTAGATGTTTTTTGAAATAGGATTGAAGCAACAAAATATCTTCTTTGTCTTCGGGAAGATAAAATCTCTTTCTAATACTAGGATAGTCTCTTATCTGATTTAAAAATATATCCAATGCTTCTTGTGTATAATCTTTTTTCTCTTCTTCGATAGTTTCTTTTTTCACTTTTTTTTCTACCGTAGTTTTTTCCTTGTCTTCTCGTTTTTTTATTTTTTCTTTTAATTTCATTACTCTCTTATCTATTTCCTTGTTGATTATTTTCTTGTTTTCATCAGTACATCTATAATCTATCCCTGATCTTTTATAAAATTCTGCGATTGTTTCATTTTTGTTGCGTTTTTTTTTGTTGTTAGCAGTTTCTATATATTCGAATATAAATTCATATATCTGATTTGTTTGTCACACCTCTAGAATATTTTTTTTCAAGACATTAAAAAATCGTTCTCCTCAGTGTTTCTTTATTATGACATTGATGTTGTTTTTTATACTATTGAAAATGTTTTCCTGATTTTTTGCTAACTTTATATCTTCTGGTGTTGCTCTCTTTCCAAATTCATCTTGTATGTTTTCTGTTGTCTTGTTTTTTATTCTATTTTTTTCTTTTTCTATCTGCTTTTCTCTGTACTTTTCAAAAAAATATTTGAATTCTGGAAGTTCTAGTATTGTTTTTTTATCTTTTATATCTAGAAATTTTTTATCGCTTTTTAATTGTGGTTTCATCGCTTGATATATTTCTTCTCACAATACTTTCTTTGCAATTGTTTCGTTCATGCATATTGCATCTATCCATTTTTCTATATCATCAATATTGGCCACATTTTTTTTAAGTATGGCATTGGGGTGTATGCCTTGTATCTCCCTTTTTTTGGATGTATTCTCTTGGACTTTATTTTGTAATTCTTCCATGGTGAATGGTGGATATAAATATATCTAAGTATATCCATGACGATGATCTTTGTCAAAATTATGACATCGAACTTTTAATGTGTATTTCAGAAGAATTTATTATGTACGGTAGTTTTTTTGCAAAATATATTGTTTCGCATATAATTACCTTGTTTATTTATTTATGCTGATATGAAAATCCCTAAGAAACCTTCTTTTACTATCATCAAAAAACTGTCTTTCAAAATTGTGAAAACAACGGAAGATATTTCTGAAAAGAAAACTCTTGAGATTAAAAAAGTTATACAGCCAAATCTACCAAAACCTTGATGACTTCACAAAGAATCTATTATGAAAATCTTGGATATTGATGGTACGCAATTGCAATATTGTGTACAACAAACTCCTGCCAATTGTGGTCCACTCTCTATTATCAATTGATTGTATGCTTTATCAGCATTTACCACTACGTTTACCTATCCACCTGAATTTCCCAGGACATCACATGGTATAAGAAAATTATTATGAGAAGATGCTCAATTGCGCCATACGCTTTGGTGACCATATGGTCCAAATATTTCTGAGGATAATCACGCATTGGTTACTGACATTATCTATAATCTAATTCATAGACTGACTGAAATAGCTCCTTTACATATCGTTGGTGACAGAATGAAGTCGGATCATGGGATATCTCCAAAAGATGTTTTTGCTGTATGGGATCAGTCTGATCGAATTATTGTCCATCAGAATTATCATTATAAAAGTTATGTAAAAATTGATAAATATTCTTGGTTATGTGTAGATTCTATGACCAATCCTTATAAAATTTCAGATGAAAATTTAAAGAAAAATACCGATCCCTTACAATTAAGGTTTATCGGTATTAGACATATTGCTACTTAGTACTTTATTTTCCGTAGGTACTTGTATTCCCTAGATTTTCTTCGATTCTCAATAACTGATTGTATTTACATATTCTATCGGTTCTACTTGCTGACCCCGTCTTGATAAATCCGGTATTTAAAGCTACTGCTAAATCAGCGATAAAGGTGTCTTCTGATTCTCATGATCTATGTGACATGATAGCATTCATACCGTGATGTTGTGCCATACGTACACAATCAATCGTTTCTGATACTGATCAGATTTGATTTAATTTTATAAGAATTGCATTTGCCATATGCTGATCGATACCCATTTGTAATCTTTCCATATTTGTTACGAAAAGGTCATCTCCTACTAGCATAATTTTGTCATTCAATTCTTTGGTGATTTCTTTTCGTCCGTCAAAATCATCTTCTGCCATACCATCTTCGATAGATATGATAGGATATTTTTCTACTCGACTTTTGTAGAGTTGTACAAGTTCAGGATGATCTAATGTTCTACCCTCTCCTTCGAGAACATACATACCGTCTTTGTAAAATTCTGATGCTGCACAATCGAGTGCTAATTTAATTTTCCCTGTATATCCTGCTTTTTCAATAGCTTGCATAATGACTTGTAAAGCTTCTTCGTTACTTCCAAGATTTGGTGCATATCCACCTTCGTCTCAAACGCCTGTATTGTATTTTTTATCTTTTAATATTTTTTTTAGATGATGAAATACTTCAGCTCACATTCTCAATCCTTCACGAAAATTTGGCGCTCCAACAGGTACAATCATAAATTCTTGGATATCTACGTTGTTGTCTGCATGAGATCATCCGTTCAAAATATTCATCATAGGAAATGGTAATGTTGTACCTTCATTTTCTCCGATGTATTCATAAATCCATTTTCCCTCAGTTTTTGCACAGGCTACGACGAAAGCCATAGATGCCCCTAGAATTGCGTTTGCTCACAGCTTTGATTTGTTCGCTGTACCATCAAGTTTCAAAAGTACTTCATCAAGCGCTCTATAATCAGCAAATGATTTTCCTATAACTTCATCTTTGATGAATGTATTTACATTGTTTACTGCGGTGAGTGTCCCTTTCCCCAAATATCTTGATTCATCGTTGTCTCTGAGTTCTAATGCTTCGTGGATACCTGTCGATGCTCCAGAAGGCACAATTGCTCTTCACATAATGCCATTATCTAGTGTTACTTCTACTTCTACTGTAGGATTTCCTCTAGAATCTAAGACTTCACGTCCATGAACATTTTTTATTGTATACATTTTCATTTTGGTAATAAAATAAAGCAGACTCGTATATATGGTTCAATTATTTTTTTTCAAGAAATAATAATGATTATTTCCCTATAAAAAATTGATTTGAGAAATCTGAACAAAATGATATACTATTTAGTATGAAGCTTAAAGCATGAAGCATAAAGCTTAAAGCATCTCTTATCAAGTATTATTTTTAATCCTTAATTATATTTTCATGTCTACAACACTTCTTGATCCTGAAAATTTCAAAATACAGAGTACTAGTTGGCAAGTCCAAGATTTTACGGGTCTCGTCAATGGCCAACATATTCCTATCAAAGTAAAGGTACATCCTGAATGAGATGTGCGAGAATACGTCAGTGGTGTCCCTACTGAATTTATTGGTCAACAATTCTTTACTTATAATGCTGCGATTAGAGAAACCCAAAATCTAGGAAAAAATCTTCCTGAGGATCAATCTGTTCTGGAAGCTATTGTCGCCACTATGCCAGGAGATACTGAGATGCAAAAATATAAAAATTATTTGGCAAAAGCTAGTGTAAAATTTTCGTGATGTTATTCATCTTGATTACATGTGTTTGATGATATTTGACGTTGGTCGTATTACTGGCTTGCTGATGGCAATCGTGTGGCTATGAGTCATACCACATGGAATGTAGCAAGAAGAGATGAGGGTATGGGATATATGATTAGTCTGGATACGTAAGTTTTTTTCAACAGAAATTTTAAAAGATTATTGTTTGTCTTCTTAATTGAATATTACTATAGAACTACCAAACTCTGGATCTCTGTACTGTATTTCTGTGGGATTATGATCAAAGGTGTTTTTATCTATACCCATAGATGTCCCATCCTGTAATCGAACGTCTATCCAATCTCCAATACTATCAAACTCTTCATAATTAGGATCATATACTCCAGGAAATATCATATTTCCGTTTTTTTCGAAATATTTTTTCACAAATTTCATGTGATCTTCTCATCTGAGTTGTGTTATTTTTTCTAGTGTGGGAAGTTTTTCTTTTATTCATAGGTTGATTATTGCTTTTCGATTGAATACTTGTTCTCCTATTAAGTGTTTTGGTATACTATTTGCTGGTTCATCGATATATTTTCGTACGAATGCATTTGCATTTTCTCCGACCACTTCTCATTTTAATGCTATAATTTGTTTTTCTTGACCATTGATTAGTGCTTTCACTGTTTCTTTTTTTCGTCAATTTTTAAGGAAAGATTCATCTATTTTATAGGTCAATTGTTGTGGTTTTGTTTTAAGTACTTCATACATATCACTGTTTCCAGGATGATTTCCATCATCAAAATGACCATCATAATCTTTTCGATCATCCGGTGTATGTGTTGTGTTAAAATTTTTAATTGTCATTTTCATACTATTTAAGACGTAAAAATACATTATTAATTGTACTTGAATTCTGTTTTTTGTCAAAAACAAAATATCTTTAATTGAGATACACTATTATTCATCAAGGGTTTGCTTCTCACGATGATCTTCCACCTATTCATCATCCAAATTCATAATATGATTCTCCTATTGGTTGGACAGGAACATTTAGTGATAATTCTTTTATATGTTGTACGTTATAGTGTGTTCATGTCTCTTTTAGTTTAGTTTCGAGATATTCTGGTGATAGATTACAACTATGCAGTGCTGTTTCACTGATTAATACTCCAATTGTTTTGTCATGGATTTTTTTTATTTTCTGCACTACTGCCAATGTGTTATTTATTAGTACATCTGGTGTTCTTTTACCATATACTTGTTCCATGACAAATACCAATCATTGGGTACTAGGCAATAAAGTAACTATTTCATCTGCATAACTTTGATCTGATTCCTTATTATTGGTCGTTATAAAAAACCTATTGTTGGTACCAAAACTTAAATTAGTGTCATTGTTGCATTCTGGAGTCATACATCATAGACATGCTCTTATATTTTTTATGATAATATCAAAATTAGATGTCATCATGCTGTAAATATTCTCTCTTTTTCATTCTTGGATTTTTGTGAATAGATGTTCTATTTCTCTTAATCTATTTTTTAATGGTTCATTGTTTGATGTTTCGGTAGTTTTTTTGAATGTTATAAATAAATTTTCTGCTCTATCTTTGATGTCGTACAGATCCATAAGCTCTTTATTAACTTTTTTCAAATATTCGTATGCTAAAAGTTTTTCTTCTTGTGTCAAAATAATCGTATCTTCATTGATTTTTGTCGTTAGTGATCTTACCTGTTCTATTATTCCCATCATTCATGATGATTCAGAAAAATTTTCACCTAGTTTGTTAAAAATTTCTATTAATTGATTGTTTGGTATCCTTACATTTTCAAATTCTTTTACCTCTCTTGCTAGTTCCATCTCTTTGATTTTTTTGACGAAATTGATAACTGGACTCACTCATTTCATTAGTTTCTGTAGGCTCTCGATATTGCCTCTGTCTAACTTTGTATTAAAATCATCTTCTAATTGTTTTATTACTTTTTTTTGTTCTTCTGATAATTGTTTCCCTTGGTATTTTAATAATAAAGAATTTCCAAGATCTTCGTGTTGTATTAGATGTTTTTTTATTATTTTTTCTTTTTTTCCATAAAAATCATCTTCTAATAATGAATCAATATCTTTGTCGATATTGCTTATTCTATCTCATATATTTTCGGTGTTTCATCGTAAATTAGAAATCTCAGATTCTTGCATGATCTTCATAAAATCTTCTTTATTGTCGTTTTTGTAGTTTTTAAATATATCTAATGATTGTCTTTTTTCCATATACTCATTTATTGTATTGTATTTTTCTTGGACCATAAACTCTTTGATGTCTATTTCCTTTCATTCTCTAAAATCTCTTCGTTTATCGTTAATTTTTAATGCTAAGAAAAATCATAACACTGCTTCTTTGTCATTTGTTTTTCAAGCCATGTTCGCTAAATATAGGGAATGTCTTCTTATACTTTCTATCTTTTCTTCGTTGATTGTTTCTGGAATTTTTATGATTCAAAATCTATCTTTGAAAAATATTTTTATGTTGTCTGTCAGAATCTTTTTTTCTTCTTCTAGTACCTTTTTCTTGTCTTTGCTTTCTTTGATATTTTTTGTTAATGTTTTTATCTCACTATGTATAGCAATAAGTGTGTTTATTGATTGTTTCCCGTTTCTTTCTTGTAACACTAATTCTGTATTATACAGTGGTAGTATATCGTTGTAAAAATATTTAAAGTTGATTGGTTCGAGATCTTCGATAATTCATAAAACTTTATTATAGATTGATGGAGCTGATTTTAGGATGTTTTTTGAAATATAATAAAAATCGTTGAGATCCTCGTTGGATCGCTTTTTTTGTTTTTGGAGAAATTTTTTGATTCTTTCCTTAATGCTTGTTTTTGTTATGTCGAACGTTTCTTGTTTGTCTAGTGTTTTGTTGAGTTCATATATGAACTTAACCAAATTTTCTATAAGTGGAAGATTAAGCGTTCATTTTTTGTTTATTATCTCTATACAAGCTATTTCCTTGTTGTTTAAAGCTGATTCTCATGAATCTAATATTTTGTTCAGGATGTCTTTCATTTTGTTATACACGAAATCTTTATTTTTTACGTTTTCTTGTTTGAATACTTCTTTTATGGATAATTCTATCTCTGGTGGAATCTCCTTGTGATCATTATCTCAATAATATTCTATTGCACTATACAGTGAAATGCTATCCATTCGATTCTCTTCGTCTATTGTTTCTGTGTTTTTTATGTTTTCAAACGTTTTTTTTATATTTGGTGTATACTGTCATTTCAGGTCTATCAAACACACTCCTTCTTTTATTTTTTCTTTGTAAAAATCCAGACAATCTAACGCTTCCATCCTTTCACGACAGTTTTCTGTAAGAATTTTATTGAAATCTACTAGTTCCTCTAATCTCATGTTCGGGTATTTTTTTTTGAGTATTTCCAATTCCTTTTTCTGAGTAAGAAACTCAATTATTAATGGCAACTCCTTTGTTGTTATTTCTGGATACTTTTCCATGACCCATTGTAAATCCTCTAGATCAGCATGTTTTAATTTCTTTGTTTTTTCAAAAAAATCAATTTTTTCCTTGTTAGATGACTCTGTGTTGTTTGTAAACTCTTTGATGATTAATTGTAGATTTTCTATTTTGTCCTCTTTCACATACTCTTTTGCTACATCCAAAAATCAAATCTTCTCCTGTCTAGATAATGAGAGATTCTTGTTTAAGAATTCTTTTCCTATATCTTCTATTATTTCAAGTTTATCTTTCCATAAAATTTCTCTTATGATCTCAGATATTTCTCTCTGTTCTTCATCTTCTCTTGGATTATCTATAGCTCAGAAAAAGCACACATAAAAGCTTTTTATCTTTGATCGATTTTGAATTGTTTTGGTATATCAGTTGTTTCGATATGAGGTGTTTTCATCATATTTTTTTATGAGTCCTATTTTTTTTGCGAAATTCATGAATTTAAATCCGCTTGTGTTTTCTTCTTCGTAGAGGTCTTTTAGATGGTTCTTATGCACTTGTTCACCATCAACTCGTATATCTTCATCTATTTTATAATCCATAGCCAAATTTACAAAATTCAGATCTTTATTTACCAATAGAAAATCTAAAAATTCTGGGTCCTTCATCAACTCTTTTATCCTTCGATATTGATATATGTTTGATGTATATTCACCTGATTTATCATCTAATTCTGTAAAAAATCATATCTCTTTAGCTTTTTCATATGCTTCCTGATCTTTGAATCGTTCTTTTATGCCTCATCATAGTTTGTACGATGCATAATGATATTTTTCTATTCCTTCCACAATATTATATCATGTGTCTTCTTTCATTTGTATCAACCATTGTATATATTCCAATGAATACTCTTCATAGAGCAAAACATCGATGGCATTCATATTTATTTTGTCAATGAAAAATGGTTTAACTGCGTCGATTTTTTGTATGAATTCTGTGTTTCCTCTGTCTATTTGTATTCTTATTTGTCTTATGGTTTCTGTTAAATCCATCAATTTTTCTATCTTGAAGTTTTCTTTGATGGATTTTTGCAGATCAGGATGTTTGTATAGATAATACAATCCCGAAATTTCTTTTGAATTACATTCTGTCGGACTAAATATGCTATTGTACAATTCTTTGTTTTCTATCTCTATATTAAAATCTTTACATATATCCCTGATGTTTGGTATTTTGTTTTCTAATTGTTCTCCATTGTATTTTTTTATAATATTTTTTTCTTCTTCACTTTTTTCATGTGAATATTTTGTGGGAGATTCGCTCCTTTCGTACATATAGAAGAACATTTCTTTTATTAGGTCTGAGCAGTTTTCTATTGTATCATTTATTTTGATGTCCATTTCTTGTATTCTTTTGTTTGTGTATCTATTCTGTCTCTTGATTAGACTTATTAGTGAGATCATCTCTCATAGTGAAATGTCATTTTTTTCTTTTATTTCTCAACTTTCTAATGTTTGTTTTATTTTTTCAGCCACAAAAAGAATATCTCATACGTCGATGATGTTTAGTTCTGAAATATAAAAAGGATCTAATAGAGTTTCTATATAATCATGATTTCGACTAAATTCTCAGAAAACTGTTTTGAGGGTTTCTGATATGATTGCTGCTGTTGTAAATGCATTTTCGATCTGCATCTTTTCTTCTTTATAATTTGTTTCTCAGTCCAATATGTTACAAATTGTTGATAATTCATATGGTCGAATATTGCCACTTATCCTTTTGTATTGTTCGAAAAGGTATTTCTTCTCTTGAAAATATTTTATATCTTTCTCTTTTATTATCTTTTCCATTTTTTCTATATCGCTTTCGTCTTGTATCCTAATTCCCATATTGTAAAAATATCAAAAAATTTCCAAGTCTTTTTCTGAATCACATTTTTCTGCGATTATCAAAAGACATCATAATGGATTTCTGGATTCATATTCTTTGCTAGGTATTTCAAGAAGGTTTCTGCTTTCTGATGTTTTTATTTTTTCTATGAGAAATTCCAAATTTTTTATCTTTTGTGGTTCTTCGAGTAGCTTTTTATGTTCAATGATACTGCTTCTAATTTTTTCTTTGCAGAAATCATCATTGCGTAAAAAATATTCTCAGTTTTCGCAGATCGAAACTAATTTTCCTATTATGTTTTCTATTTTTGCTTCGTTACGCAAGAATTCTTTATATTGCGAATATAATTCTTCTATATCTTTCAATTCTGTTCAATGTGGGTTTTTTTCTAAAATTTTTGCTAATTTTTCCTTAATGATTTTCTCATCGCTCCAACTTTCCTTATTTTTCTTCAATATGCTATATATCTCACTTTTTATTTCTCAATCAATTACAGAAAAATTCTCTTTATGTGAAAGAGATTTGAAAAATTCGTGTATTTGATTTTTCCCTAGTTCAATTTCTGATTTTCTAGTTGTTTTTACCATCAATTAGTTTCTATACACTAAATATACTACAATTATATGTATTTTTTTTTATTTGTCAAAATTCTAATAGATATTCTTCTTACCGCCTATATTGTATTTTTTTAATAATGTTCATCAAATGGTCATCCAAAATTTGATGTAAATATACAAAGTGACAAAGGAAATACAGCCTTGATGATAGCAATAGAACATAGCCATAAATGGCTCGTAGAAATGCTCTTGGCTCATCCGGGAATTGATATAGATATAAAAAATAAAGAGGGAAAAGACGCAATAGCGTGTATAAATTTGAACTATTCTGGAGCTGAAAAAACCAAAAAAATGCTACAAAATCATAGAAAGCACAAGAATTTTTTACTTCCATAATATGCTATCATGACAGACAAACTCAGTACACCGAACGATATCACAGAAATAGCTCCTGACAAAGGAGATATTCTTGTCCAAAAAGAAACTGTTCAACAGGGTACAGTATCTTCTCTCGAGGAAGAATTATCTAAATCTCCTCTGACTCCTGATCAAAGAATCGATCAACTCACTGCTGAAGTTCGCAACTTAACGAATGGATTGAACCAGTTACTCGAACTCTCTAAAATTTTGATGAAAAATCAAATAGAGAGCTCAAGTGTACTGGTGCCATTTATTCAATTAACAACCAATAGTCTCCATGATATTGTCGAGACCCAGTCGCATGATACCCAAATTTTAAATGTTTTGGCGCAATCAGAAAAAGATAGGGTTTTATCCAAAAATCTTATGTCACAACTTCAAAACTATAGTTTCTGAAACTATAAAGGCAAAGAATGCTTCTCTCTTCAACACAATATTCTTTCTCTTCAAAATATAAATGCAAGAGACTGATCTTGATATACATTACTAGAATATGCTGTTGAGATAGAAAATCAATCATTAGTATCATTCTTGTTGCAATTCCCAGAAATAGAGGTATCTAATTCAATCCTAGAGAATGCAAGTGGCTATATATCCAGACTATTACAAAATCATCTATCAAACAAGAAAAAATAGTGTTTACCCATTTACTATATCAAGAAATTGAATTTATTTTGATTCACTTGTCATACATTACCCTTCTTTTTTCTCTTATTTTTTTTCCAAAAAAGTTTTTAGCTTATTAAGTGCTATACGTCTCATACTTATCTTGTTTTTTTCTTCTTTTGCCATGGCGCCATATGGCTTATCGTGTCACGCTGGTTGGAAGATGCCATCTCGTCAGAAATCTGTATGTACTGGTTCTACTATTGTCCCTTCAACAGTGCCCTCAAAAAATTCTATTTCATCTGCGTTTTTTGCATAGCCAATCAAAACTGTCGCTCTGGCTTTATGGTTAGTATATTTCTTTACCAACTGGTAGAGTCCTTCATTTTTCATTTCATGAAGAAATCGTTTGATTAATGGTCATGGAAGTTTCCTTCACAGACAGTCGAAATAAAGTGAGGTATCTTCTATGAGTATTGGTCCTTTGTGGTGTTTTAGTGCTTCCTGTATCTTGTGTCTGATAATCTTATGAGGATCTATTTCTTGGAGCTCTGGAAGATCTATCTCTAATTGCTCCACATGTTCTTCTCCCAAAATATTTTGAAACTCTTTAAATTTGTTCTTATTGCCGGTTATAAAATAGAGCATGTACTTACTTACGAATTAAAAATTATACTTTTATCTGCCCCTTTGAATGATCAAAGAGTTCTTTTTTAAATGTTTCGAGATATCAACTGTTGATGTATATCTCACATACAACGTCGATGTCATATTTTTCTTCTCCAATCTTCGCCGAATATTTGTTTGTAATGTTTCTTACGATAGGGACGAGATCAAACGCGTAATTAAATTTCAGTGTTTTTATAATCTCTGTCTCGATGATGTTGGCGTGCTCAATAACTTCTTTTGCCGCTTGTCCATATGCTTGTATCAATCATCCAACGCCAAGTAATGTTCCACCAAAATATCTTGTAACGACTATGAGAACATTATGAAGATTATGTTTTTCTATCATATTCATAATAGGTTTGCCTGCCGTACTTACTGGTTCTCCAGCATCAGAGACTTTATTATATTTGCATGTATATACTTCTGTACCAAATATGTCATAATTCATCTGTACTTCACATCTATATGCATAACAGCTATGACTCGCATCAGCATATTTTTTTTCTATCTGATGTATATACTTCTCAGCCTCCTCTTTGTTTTCAATATGAAAAATGTTTCCTATAAATATCGATCATTTGATCTTGGGAATTTCATATTCACTATGCTCTTTGATTGTCTTATAAATTAGTTTAATCATACTTTCTAATTTTCATTTTTCAATTTCTAAAAATTATCTTTCAATGATTTTGTTACTTACAAAATCTATCAAAACTGATGGTTTTCCTCATCCGATTCCGTCATCGATGATATAATCTACTTTACTTGCTATCTCTTCTGGAATATTTTTTATATCTATCACTACTGGTTCTCCAGCCATATTGCATGAGGTTGTGATAAATGCTATTCATAATTCTTTTACAAAATCTTGCATCGGATGTTTGATAATTCTTACTCCAGGTTTTTCATAACTAAAAATATATGTCACGCCATGATATTTTTCTAATAATTCAAGGAGCTGGGACTTTGGATTTGGAACTTCATAATTTTTTTCTATTCGTTGGAAAGATGGAGCAATGATGGAAAACATTTTTTTTGTGTCTCTTGGTTTGATAGTAAATATTTTTTCTACATTTTCTGGTGTATATGTTCCGCCTATTCCATAGATGGTGTCTGTAGGATATACGAAAATTTTTCCAGCTTTTGCTTCGTCGATATAAAAATCTTTCTGTTGGAGAAAATCTTCGAGGAGTATAATTTTCATATAAAATTAATTTAAAGTGAAAAGTTAAAAGTGAAAAATGTCGGTATTTTTTATATAACAAATTTTCCATCCCTGTTAGTTTTTATTTATTCACTTGTAGTTCTCTTATAAGTCTGTTTTTACACTGACTTTAAATTCTGAGGTGATAAGTATGGTTACTATTCCGTGCAATAAAATCCATACTGGTGTAAGACTTACAAATTGAAATATATATGGGTTGTTTGCAACCGTATTTGCTATGCTAGATATCGCGGTGATATTGATTCCATTTATCCCTAATATAGCTATCTGTAATGTTAGTATCATACTGATGACTGTGAGTGGTACAAAAATTATTTGCAACATTTTTTTCATTGCTTCATCAGTAGGTAATCAGATTTTTATTTTAGAGGTTTTATAAATCACCAAAAGAAAAATCACATAAATAATCAATACGATGGTCATATTTCCGTTACTTAAAAAATTAGCTACCTTATCATAAGAAAATCCCATAAACCTTAGTTCTGGTGTTTTTTTCATTATTTCTACTGCAAGATTTATGGATTGTCAGGCTGCTAGACAGATACTACTCAAAATATAATTTCCCAGAATCACTTTTATCATTTTTTCTATTCCGATGGTGAACGCAAAAATTGCTAATATTCCTACAAATATGACTATTGCATAAGTAATTAAGTTTTCCGTCATAGACTATACTACTAAATAAAATTTGTCTCAGATTACTTCAGATTTATCTAAATAAATACAATACATTATGATGTGATATGAAGTATAATCAATAAAAGAATTCTGGATGTATGTAATTTCGAGTCTATTTGTGGATTTCGTCCAGAATTATTTATTGAAAAAGTTCTTGGTATCTATACATTATAATTCATACCTTTATATATGTATCCAATTTGATGGAGTTTTCAACCAAAAGATGACTTGCTTCAAGGAAATTAGGGTTTACTATACGAGAGATACTTATTATCATCGTTGTCGTTTCTATATGATTGTTATCTGTCGTTGTTGTCCTTACCGATGGAATGAAATATGTCCAAAAAACTAGACAAAGAGTGATTGCACTCAATCTTGCAAGAGAATGAATGGAGGCAGTTTACCAAATCAGAGATACTAATCGAACGAGACGGGCTTGAGTCAAAGATGCTTGTTGGCTTAAAATCAATCCTTTAGTGGACGAATGAACTGAAGGGTGTTCTAATGATCTCCGATTTACTACAGGTTCTTATGTGCTTCAACGTTTGACTACTGGAGGACAAGGTTATTTTGTTCTTACTGGTCCCTTTTTGCCATGAATTAATTTGTCTGATGGTGTAGATAGTGGTGATTATACATTTTCTTTGTGCCAACAAAGTGGGTACTGGGATGCTTGTATGTGACAATTGTCTATGACAAGTGAAGGGAAATATTTTAGACAAATAGATGGATTGTGATTATATCAAAAAGATACTACCGATACGTGATGAACTTTGATTACGTGTACCTGATGAGTATCTCCTGGTTGTTGAACAAGTGATGCTAAGGAATTTCGTTTTTGTAGTAAGGTGGAGTATGTGGGTGATAGTACTGGTGAAGTACAGCTTTGTGGTGTAATAACTAACTTTAAGGGGAAATAAAAAAATAAATTAATGATTAAAGATTAAGGATTAAATATTAGAACAAATAAAATTCCTAAATTATTAATGATTGCCTAAGGTGATATTAATAAACAAAGTTCTTAATTGTTACTGTTTAGCATTATTGTCATTACGATATGGATGTAAAAGAATTAGAAAAATTTTTTGATTATAAACCGTTTCTTGATCAAGATCCTCAGATTATCTTGGATAAGATTATTCTAAAAGCGAGAAAATATTTGCCAGAAGAACAAATTCCTGGTATCCATAAAGCATATGCATATGCTGCAGAAAAACATCAGTGACAGGCAAGACTTTCGGGTGAGGCATATATTGTTCATCCACTCAGAGCGACAGTATTTCTTATGGAAATCAAGCCTGATTTAGAAACTATCCAAACTTGTCTGCTCCATGATGTAATAGAAGATTGTAATGTCTCTGAAATAGAAATAGAAAAAGAATTTGGTGCTGAAGTAGCTGGGCTTTGTGAGGGGATGGTTAAAGTTTCTAAAATTAAATATAAATGAGAAGACAGACATCTTGAAACGCTCAAAAAAACATTTCTTGCTATGGCTCGTGACTTGAGAGTAATTTTTGTTAAACTTGCTGATCGTATCCATAATATTCAAACACTTTATTATCATCCTAATCCTGTTAAAAGACAAAAAATAGCGCAAGAAACTATGAAAATTTTTGTGCCAATTGCCAAAAGACTTTGACTGTATCATTATCAATTATATCTAGAAAATTGATCATTTAAGGTTTTGGAAGAGGAAGCATTTACCAATATATTTGCGTATTTAAAAAAGTATTTTGGTGAATGAGAAAAATATACGGAAAGATGAATCAAAATATTATATACTATGCTCCAAAAAGAAGGTATAGAAAATTTTGAAATTAAAGGCAGAATAAAAAGTCCTTATAGAATATTTGAAAAACTCGAAAATAGATATAAAACAACTGAGATTAGCACAGTCATGGATGTACTTGCATATAGAGTGATTACCCAAACGGTTAGTGATTGTTATATGGTGCTTGGAATTATTCATAAGTATTATACGCCGTTGATCAAAAAAATTAAGGATTATATCGCTGTTCCCAAATTTAATGGATATCAAAGTATCCATACTACGGTACTTGGTATGTTTCGTTTTCCCGTTGAAATCCAAATCAGAACAAATGAAATGGAGGGTGTAGCAGAGTTTGGTGTGGCAGCACATTTTGCCTATATGGAACATAATGCTCCGGTCAAAGTTTCTCAACAACAATGAGATTGGATCAGAAAACTCCAAGAAATTGTGAATACCTATACATCACTTGATGATAAAGAACAATTCAAAAAAGATCTTAATATAGAAATCTTTGAAAAACGTATTTTCTTATATACTCCTCAAGGAGATGTGATTGAATTGCCGGTTGGAAGTACAGTTTTGGATTTTGCATTTGCTGTCCATAGCAATATCTGATTGTCGTTTAAAAATGCTATTGTCAATTGAGAAATCAAACCTATTAGTTATATCCCAGAAACTTGAAATGTTATCAAAATCAATACATTCAAAAATAAATATTCTGCAAATAAACACCGATTGGAATTTCTTCATACGTCTGGTGCCAAAAACAATATGACCAAATTTCTTAAAGCGCAACAAAAAGAACAACTTATTGTCCAGGCAGTATACGAACTCAATAAACATCTTAAGGTTTTTTGACTTCCTTTGATGTATTCTTCTAGCGACCACATTAGTAAAAAATATTCCAAAGATGAGATAGAAAAGAAGCTTCTTGCTATTTTGGATAAAAAAGACAATTATTCACAACTTATAAAATCTGTGTATCCAAAAGAAGTTACTGCTCAGAATAAACAAATTGATACAACTTCAAAACCACCAGAAAAAGATCCTAATGATGTCAAAGAAACTTTAGCCGTTATTGTAGACGGTGATACCTTGATAAATTATTATTTTTGTCCTGAATGTAAACCTAAACCAGGAGATAAAATTATTGCAAAATCCTGAAGAGATGGTATTATAATCCATGCTGTAGATTGTAGAGGAACTAAAACAATATCGTTTGATAAATTGCTTGAAGCACATCGATTGGGAGAATCAGATAATATCTATAAAATTTGGATTGAGCTTAAAATTTCGAGTAAACCAGGAAATCTAATCGGGATGATGAAAATTTTTTCTGAACTTCATATACCAGTTCTTCAGGTGACTATGAAAAATATTCAAGATAATATGAGTTTGGTTGCTTTCGAAACTGAATTTTCTAATCCTGGCAAAATAGCTTTTTTATTGAATAGCTTGAAAAAACATGATGATTATCTAAAAGTGATTAAGAAAAATATAACGTAATAAGAGATAAGGAACAAGGAATTAGGAATCAAAAAATTTCTTTACCTATTCCCAAGTCCCAATTTTATATTGTAATTTACTAGTAATGGGTACATGAGTAGGTATAGTGCTTGATAAATCTTCTTGGACTTTGGCTTCTTTATTCGGTGTAACTGGTATTTCGCTACGAATAAATATTGTAGCCATTTTTTTTCTCTTTTTGCGAGTAATCGCTATTATACGAGTAACCAAAGATATTATTAATAGAACGAGTAGTTTTAGTTTACAGATTATTAGCATCTTATTTGTGACATTTTTGACACCACTGGTTTGATTACCCTTGTATTTTCTTATTAGACCATTGAGTTATAAAAACGATAGAATACCACGAAGAGAGGCTTGTGCTTCCAATTTAGTTCCTTGTTACAATTGCTCTACGTTGAATGCGAAAGAATATGTATGTTGTATCGCTTGTGGGGAAAGGCTTAAAGTAAAATGTAAAGAGTGTGGAACTAATTATGCTCATTCATTTTCCTATTGTAATGTCTGTGGCGCACCCAATATAGATGTATAAACTTAATGAAAAACTAATAGTGAAAAACTAAAAACGTCGGAATTTATATTTATTAGTCAAAAGATTCTATCGTTTTTCACTTTTCACTCTTCACTTTTCACTGAAATTAATATGTTCCTTCTCTTTACTTTGGTATTACTTACTGTTGCTGTTGGAATATTAGCTTCTGTATATTCTGTGTTTTTTCCGTTTATGCAAAACTTATGAACGGTAACACAATATCAAGCGGCGTATTATGGTGCAGTGTCTGCAGTAGAAAGAGCTGAGCTTGGTCTGAGATATAGATCGCCATGATTTGTCTGATCAGGATGATTTCTTTGAATTACTGGTTATGGTCCCATAAGTGATTATACTCCTGATTTTTTTTCTGGTATTCAACAATGATTTTGGTGGACTATAGATTCTAGAACTATATCTATTCCTCGTTCGGGGATGGGTAATACTGATTCTATGCTTTCCGATTCTACGAGTAAAGATTATAATCAAATCTGATATATTAATTTAGAAACGTTTTTGTTATCTTATGATGCTACATCTTCTTCTGATTTTTATACTTCTTGAACTACAGATTTGGTTTCTTTTTCTGGGGACGAAATTACAGGTGTATTTAGGTTGCCACCCAAGATATTTACTGGATTTTGATGATCACCACTAGCATTTCTCTGTGATAGTTATTTATGAAATTGTGATCCTGATGGTGATGGTATTTATAATGATACTGCAGTATCCTGGTCTATGGAATGACTCTATAAAGGAAATGGATTTAAAATTTTCCCTACAATTGCTGTCTTTTATTATAGTGGTATGCAGGTTGATGAATCTAATGATACGGTAATTAGAGAATCTGTCATCAACACTACTGGTAAAATAGACTTTATCAAATTCACACCTATACCTCCTAATGGTTGAGGTTTACACAAACATACTGTTGTTGGCGCTGATGCTTCTACAATAGAATCATTACTTTTCCAGCAAATATTTACTTCATCTGACTTTTCTGGACTTCGTTTATCGTTTGGTGCTGCTAATCTTTTTCGCACATTTACCGGCGCTATTTATCCTTATCTAGAATATCAATTTACTTTTCCTCAACCTATTGCTGATAGGTTTTATACGATTGAAGGCCATGGTCGTGTAGGTGAATATGATGTACAAATCGTACTAAAAAAACCAACAGTCCAAGGGACGGTCGGTGGTGATTTTACTGTAATTTTCTAAGAAGATTGAAAAATTGAAAGATTGAAAAATGGAAATAATAGCTTCTTTGTTTTTTCATATATCAACTAACTAAAAGTCTCGAGTTCATTGCATAGCTGTAGATTGTGTATAATTGGTAACGGTAGATTCAAAGAAATTAGTTTTTTCTCCATTATTATCTTGTAATCTTTCAAGGTGCTGGTATGGGTTTTCTGTGACTTCGGGATAGAGTGACTGAAGTCCTATCATTCATAGTCTATTGTTTGCTAGTCGTTTGGTGTATTGCTCAGTCGTGTATTCGTTCATTCCTATGATATTGTTTCCCAAAATATGTTGAGCTCGTTTTATTTCTTGATCAACTGCACTAGAAAACATTTCATAAATTATTTTTTCATCCCACATTTCTGGAAATTCTTTTTTTATTTCACGTAAAATATTGGTAAACATCGTCACGTGGGTCAACTCATCCCTACGTATATAACTTATCATCCTATCGGTAGCTTTCATTTTCTGTTGATCAGCAAGCGTATCGAAGAATGCGAATCCATTGTAGAAATAGAGTCCTTCCAACAAAAAATTTCCGATTAATCATTTGAAAAAATTTTCATCATTCGGATTTTCTATAAAATTCTGATAAATTTGTCCTATATATGTATTTCTTTCTAATAGAATTGTGTTTTCTCTTCGAAAATAATAAATCTCATCTCTCTTTTCTGCATCTACAATACTTTCTAAAATGGTTGCGTAACTTTGTGAGTGTATTGCTTCTTGATATGCCTGAATAGCTAGTAATATTTGAACTTCAGGTGCGGTAATGTATTCAGAAAAATTAGGTAGATTTGATGTCTGTATGCTGTCAAGAAAAATAAGAAAAGACAATATCCCATCATAGGCCCTTCTTTCTCCATCATTGAGTTCTTGTTTGTATTGGATGCTATCTTCATTGAGTCCAGATACTTTTTCTGGTACTCGAAAATTTCCTATCATCACGGTGTACATTGATTTCGCCCAAGAATATTTTGTATTGTTGAGATTGAATAACCCGGTTGTGTTTCCTTTGATGATTGTTCTTACTTGCACATCATCATTTCCTGATGGGTTAAAAAGTTGATTTGGAGTAAATGACATAAGGGTATTTTAGTATATAAAACCATAATTGACTTTTATCTTAAAATATATATAACTTTCAAAAACAAAAAATTCAAATATATATATTATGATAACTCCAGACCAAAAACGTATTATTTCGGATTTTTTTGCTCATATGGTGAGTCGTGAATCTGCTCGAAGCATGAGTATTAATCTCTATGTTCCAGACTTTGGTACCGTTGTTGCACTTTCTTGTGAAGAACGAGGTAATCTTGGATCAATTGCTGTCCGTGGATTGAGAACATTTGCTATTTCAGATCTTGTGGATGCAGAAATCACTTCTTTCGTTTCTTTTATCCAAGAAATGAATACTCTCCGTGATAGTGTTAAACAAATTTTTCAAACCACATTTCCAAGTCTTCCCTTTGATTTATTTTTTGATTTGGCAACAGCTAAACAAACTCGATTCTTATTTATCAATAATCTTCCTAATTGTGATTATCTGCAAGAATATAAAGCTATCAGTTTAGCATTAACTTCTCTCGGATATACCGTCAACAAGGATCCCCAAGATAGTAGTGTTGCTTTTATCATAAAATATAAAGCAGACTATCTTGTCAAAAGTAATTTTGGTAAATTCCTTTACAACATCAGCCATATCGGCTGACGTCCAAAAGAATATTTACTTTTCTTATATGATCCTTCGTTTCGGAGGATTTTTTTTATTTCAGATTTAATTCTTTCATTAATTTTTCTACATGACCAGCGGCTTTTACGTTTTTCCACTCTTTCACTACTTTTCCATTCTGATCTAATAAAAATGTTGACCTAATCGTTCATTGTACTATCTTTCCATACATGTTTTTTTCTCACCATGCTCAGAACTTTTTATGTAGAGATATATCTTCATCAGACACTAAATCGATAGTCAGACATTGTTTTTCTATGAAGTTGTTATGAGATTTTTCAGAATCTTTACTTATTCCTACTATGCCTATTCCGTTTTTATTGAAGATGTTTTTGTAGATACTGAAGTCGTGTGCTTCTATTGTGCATCCCGGTGTATTGTCTTTGGGATAGAAGTAGACTATAGTTTGTGGGTATTTTTTGAAATAAGGAGTCAATGTATCCATATACACAATTTAAAAATTAAAATCTATCATTTAGTTTAGTTGTTCTGCTACATGACCAGCTATTTTTATAGATGGCATAAGTGTTTGCTCTCCTATGTTCCAATTTGCAGGGCACGCTTGTCATGGATTCGTTCTCATAAATTCAAGTGCTCTGAGTTTTCTTACCAATTCATTACTGCTTCTTCCTAGTGGTTCTGTAACTATTTCACTAGCCTTTAGTATTCCATCTGGAGAAATAATAAATGTTCATCTAGCACTATTTCCACTTTGATTGTTCATCACTCAAAACATTCTGCTCAAGTCTCATTTTCTATCACTTGCCATGTGGATTTTAAAATTTTCTAAGAGATGTTCTGTCTCTATCCATCTTTTGTGAGAAAATACGGTGTCTGTACTTACTACAATAATTTCACTATTGGCTGCTTTGATATCTTCATATGCCTTATTTAAATCTTTGAGTTCTGTAGGACATACAAACGTGAAATCTGCAGGATAAAAGAATATTACAAGAAATTTTCCTGCAAATTCTGTGATGTTTTTTTGGATGATTGTATCCGTTGTCGGAGCATACATCTCCAATGTAATATTTTCTATTTTGTCTTCTAGGTGTACGGTTGTTGTGTTTTCCATGATTTTTTAAATTATCTAATAAAAATATTTTTTTACTTTCAGAGATAGGTGAATCTTTTTACTTTTTTATTGTCAACTTCAATATCTTTTTCAAACTCTTCAACTGATTTGACTCGTATGGGGTTATTTCCAAATTCTTCACTAGTATATAATCATTGATATACCACATAATCTTCTAGTGTATCAGAATGCTTTCATAGAACAATTACTTGGTAAGTATTTCCTTTATAATGTTTATATTTTCACATTTCCATTGTTTTGATGGTAAACACATAAAATACTATTTTTGGATAATCATCTTTTCTTTTGGAAATCTTACTTTAGCGAGATCTGCATATTTATCATCTTCTGATCTGTATCCTACAGGGATGACTAATGTTGCTGTCAATCATAGGTCGTTTAACCCAAGAATTTCATTATATTTTTCCGGATCAAATCATTCCATAGGACAAGCATCTATTCATAATAGAGCAGCTGTAGTAAGTATTGTCCCCATAGCTATGTATGCTTGTTTTTGGTTCCACCCCTTAAGTTGTTCTTGCGTCCTTGCTGTTATTGTATTGAGCATCATGTTTTTAAATTCCATCAATTTTTCTATGCTTTTTGCATCTTCAGGAAGTTTTTCTACGTTTTTCCCTC
Source organism: uncultured Candidatus Peribacteria bacterium (assembly GCA_964613015.1). Lineage (GTDB taxonomy): Bacteria > Patescibacteriota > Gracilibacteria > Absconditabacterales > Absconditicoccaceae > CAJBLF01. Next base: position 42,990 of record CAZTFP010000005.1, read on the forward strand.
TTATTTCTTTCATGTCTTGGACGTAAGCATCAACATCACTTTCATCTAGATTGGTTCTCACTGCTATCACTATAAGATCTGATGCTTCGGTTATTTGTTGTTGTCATCGAGAAGCATTTTGTAATTGTGCTCTGATCTCTGAATTAGTTACGTGAATAAATTTTCGTGGTTGGAGTCCAAATGATGATGGCGATAATCTCAATGATTCCAGTAAGATATCCATATCAGTCTGGTTTAATTTTTTTGTTGTGTCAAATTTTTTGGTTGCATAACGTCGATTGAGTGCTTCGATAATTTTATTCATTTTTTGTGGTTACTATATAAAAAAATATTTTGGATATTATTAGTTTTTTTATCTATATGAATTTCAAAACAATTTCTATAGATAGAAATGACGTTATTCCGAATGGTCGGAGCGTCTTATTCTATCCGCTGCAACTGCTACATTCTTTGACTTCTAAACTCATACTTCTGACGTAATATATCGTTTTTATCCCTTGTTGTCGTGCTTGGATATAATAATTATATACATCTACTGGTGAAGTCTCTGCTGGATTTACCATCCATTCAAAACTTATGGATTGATCTATTCGTTTTTGGATAGTTGTAATCATACTTATTACCTCTGTCATTTTCATATGAATATATTCTTTGTAGTATCGTGTGTTTTGTGTGTTTAAATTTGGGGCCACATTTACTGATGGCGCTACATTGTTTGTTTCTATAAAATATTTTTTGTAAATAGGAAGTAGTCCAGCAGTTGTCCCTACGACGAGTGAGGTAGAGGTGTTTGGAGCAGGGGAAAAATGATAGGAAAATCTGAGTCCATATGTTTGAATATCATCTATCAATGTATTTCGTTGTTCTTTTAAACTACCATGCTGAATGAGCCATTTTTTGTCCCTTCCAAAAAGTATTCCTTCTGATCGTTTGCTTCATGGAAAGTATTCGTATGCTCATCTTTCTTTTGCCAATGCAACAGAAGTTTGTAGTGTCGTATATGCATATTGTTCGAATAATTTATCTACATGGTCTCTTGCAAATGCTGATTCGTAGGCCATATTGTGTGTCGCAAGATATTCGGCTAATCATAAAAATCCTAGTCCCACACTTCTATATTTTTTAGCTGTAATTTCTGCTTCTTTGATAGGGAAATAGTTTAATGTGATAACGTTATCTAAAATCCTCATCGCGATAGGAATCACCTTTTCTATTTCTTCTGGAGTGTGTACTTTGGCCATATTGATAGAAGCCAGATTACATACCACGGTATCTCCTGCTTTGTATTTGATGCTCACAGTGCCATCCGACTCTACTTCTTCAATAAATTGTGAAGGTGAGGTGTTTTGGCAAATTTCTGTACATAATTGCGTCGAATAAATATTTCCTTTGTGGCTGTTTGGATTTAATTTATTTACGGTGTCACGGAAAAATACATATGGCATCCCAGTCTCTACCACTGATTTCAAAAACTTTTTAAATAAATCTTTGGCAGAAATAGTTTGCTTTAGACGCATGTCGTCCCTCTGTTCTAGTTTTTCATATTCAATAGTAAATTCTTCTCAAAACATATTTTGTAATTTCTTTCCTGTTTTTTCTTCTATTTCCTTGGGATCAAATAAGGTCCAATGTCTGTTTTCTATAACTCTTTTCATAAAGAGATCAGGAATGCTTATCGCGGGGAATATATCAAACGATTTTTTTCTGATATCACCGGTTTCGGTTTGGAGATCAAAAAAATCTAAAATATCTTTATGCCAAACATCTAAGGTAATAGATATTGCTCCTGTTCTTGCACCCAATTGATTTACTGCGGTAGCAGTGTCATTGATTACTTTTATCCAAGGAATTACTCCTCATGATGCACCTTGTACTCATCTAATATCTGCTCATTTAGATCTTATATTTCCTAGATATGCCCCTATACCTCCTCAAAATTTTGATATCTGAGCCATATTTTCGATATTGTGATAGATTGATCTCAGATCGTCATCGAGGTTCAACTTGAAACAACTAGAAAGCTGATGGAAGTTTGTCCTTGCGTTCATAAGTGTCGGAGTTGGCAAGGATATTTTTTGGGTAGAGCAGTATTCATAGATTTTCAATGCTACATCAATTCTTTTTTCTTTAGGTTCAGGGATAGCGAGGAATAATGCGATCGACATATACATTTCTTGAGGAAGTTCTTTGTAGATTTTGTTGGGATTCAGTAAATATCTTTTTTTGAGCATTAGTGTCGTCGTATAATTGTAACTCATATCTGTTTCTTTGTTGAGATATTTCCCTACATGGAGGACATCTTCTTTACTATAATATTCAAAGAATTTCTTATAGTATAATCACTGTCATGTGTAGTCTTCCATCAAAGTAAGATATGCTTCTGGTGTATAAATTTGTGTCTGGGTGAGGTTTCTTGTCTTGCCTACGTGTTTGTAGAGATCGATACTTGCTAGTCTTCCTGCAATATATTCTCGTTTTGTGTTTTCTATGCTGATGAGATTGATAGCTGTCTTGACCAATAATTTCAGAATATCTTTGGTCGCTATATCATTGACGATGTATTTTTCTAGATTGCTCTGTATCTCTGAGAAAGGACATACTTCTGCCAATTCTTTTGCTATGAAATCATAGGTATGCTCTATTTTCTTTCGCTCAAAGAGCTCTTTTTGTCCATTATCCTTGGTTACCATAAATGCTTTCTTGCTTATCTGCTCTTGTTTCTTGATCAATTCTTCTTCTCTTTCCTGTTTACGCTCTTCTCTATAGAGGATATATGCTTTTGCTAGGTCAAATTTTTTGTGCTTCATCAAAATCTTCTCTACGATATCCTGGACATATTCTACATCGATATATTCTCCTTCTTGGAGTGTCGATTGTTTTTCGAGTATCTCCTTGTAGATATCATCTACTATGATAGCTACATCTCCGGTATCGGTCATCGTCGCTTGATAGGCTTTTGTGATAGCTATCTGGATACGGTCGAGATCAAAGGCTACAATTTCTCCATTTCTTTTCTTGATTTGGCTCATGTTCGTGGCGTGTATATAATAAAATAGCTTTTACGCTTGTCTTCTTGAAAATACTATATATTGTGTTTTATAATTATTTTTAAACACTATATGTGGTGTTTGCCTGTATAGAAAAAAAATATGTCATTACAAGAGAAAAATGAGAAAAAGTTTTTATTGTTTTAAAAAAAATTCCGCTATGTACTCGGTGAAGCGAAGCGGAAACGTGATTGAACCAGTAAGAATAACGTTCCGGCTGGCCGGGATGTCGTATAACGTCTGCGACTCTCGGGACGGACTGACATTCCATTGAAGATGAACGTGTTAGTCAGGCTGTCGGGTAGTCGCTGGTGGGACCTCGCCATTTATAGTTATATTGCCTCCTATTTCTGCCATTGGTAAATTTTCCGAATAAAAACTTGCATTTAAAACTATTTTGGCTATACTTAAGTTACCAATAATCTCCCAAGCCTCTACGCAAGCATGCTAAAAGTGGGGGATTTTTTTGTTAAAATTGATTTTTTTGGATGTTGAGTTTATAACTATAAAGGTCGGTTTTTCAATCGGAAACGACAAGTTTGATTCCATAAAAAACAAATGTGATATATTTATGTTATTTGTTTTTTCAAGAAAACATTTATAGAAAACAAAGATTTTTCTCTTGAAATTGCGAATCAAATAGCTATTATGTCAATAATATAATGCAATAAAAGTGAATAAATGTTTTTTTTTGCTGTATTTTACTAAATCTCTTTGAAAATTTGCATTATTTTAAGATTCGGTTATAATTATATCAATACAATCATTTAACCACTAACATTATTATCATGGCAAACAAATGAAAACAAGCAAAGGAATATTTAGATTCTGAGCTTGGTAAAGCAAAAAACTTATTGAGAGAAAAAGAATTTTCTCCTGAAGCAAAACAAGATCTCTTAAAAAATCTTTCTGAAGATGAGGTTTCTTTGATCCAAAAAAATAGAAGAACAGAAGCTGTAAAAAAAGCCAAGGAATCCTGGAATATGAGTAAATCCAAAGAGGAATACAAAAATGCTCAGGCAGAATACCAAGAAAATATCCAACTTAGAAAAAAGTTAATGGAAAAGGGTATCTCTTTGGAAGAAGCTCAAAAACTTTTATTTGGTGAAGAACCTAAAAAAGCAGAGAAAAAGGAATCCAAAGAAAAGATGAAAACGCCACAGCTTGAAAGTGAAAACCACAAAATAGATACATGAAAATCTAAAAAAGAAAAATTAGCTGAATGATGGAAAGAGGAAGAAAGACCTGCATATATCAATTGATCAGAAACCAAAATCAAAGTTCTCAAAAAAGAATTAGCTCCTGGTGCTTATGTGCGAGAATATCAGGATGACGGTAAAATGCCAAAACATTTGGTAGGTGAACAACTTTTCAACTGGAAAGCGGTTCTTAGTCTAGGATTACAAGATAGATTGCCCACTTATAACCAATATAAGGAAATGTGATTTTCACCAAATTGATGAGAAGAACATAAAAAAGCAATGAATAAAAACTTTAAGAAATGAGATAATGATTTGTTTCCTGGGGATTGGTATCCGAATGGCAAGATATTCTACTATATTGGCAAACGTACAGATTGTTGGTTGGCAGATGGTAGTAGTGTAGTACTCAGTAAGGATGATGTGAATCATGGCTACACCGTTCCGGAGTTTGGCTTTTCGTTGCGTCTTCTCCAGAACTAGACCAATTCGATAATTCGTCTATTCGACAATTCGACTATTTCAAAAAGCTACATTTCAAAAATATACGCGGACAGATTGCAAAGCAATCTGTCCTTTTTTCTTTATCAGTTTTTTTGCCAGAGTCTTTATTCTTACGGGAATAAGGAGCGTGCATGTCTAGTTCAATAGCCCACCCCGACTATTTCGGGGTAGTAATAGTTCTCGATACAATGGTTATCGTTAGATGACTATAATATCAGCAATCCAGTGGCTATTTTTATGTTTCCTGGGTATTGGAATCCAAATAACAAGAAATTCAACAATATTGGCAAACGAACAGATTGTTGGTTGGCAGATGGTAATAATGTAGAACTCAATAAGGATAATATGAATCATAACAACAACAATCCGGAGTTTGGCTTTTCGTTGCGTCTTCTCAAGAACTGGAACTGAGAGCTGATCTTTACGGTCAGCTTTTACTTATCAAAGAAAACCATGATAGATAAAAATCAGCTTTTGCTTGATCTTTTCCAAGCATATTATGATGCTCGCAGAAATAAAAGGAATAAAGTCACAGCATTAACATTTGAGATGAACTATGAATCAAAGTTATTGACCTTGTGCGATGATTTGGTTCAAGAAACTTACATTGTCAGTCCAAGTATCTGCTTTATCATAAAAGACCCTGTCCAGAGAGAAGTTTTTGCTGCTGATTTTCGTGATAGGATTATTCATCATCTGATTTATAATTACATTTACGAACTCTTTGACAGCCATTTCATTTATGACAGTTATAGCTGCAGATTAGAAAAATGAACGCACTTTGGTGTGCAGAGAATACAGCATTTTATCAGATCATGTTCACAGGATTATACCAATACCTGCTGGATTCTTAAAATGGACATCCAATGATTTTTTATGCATATCGACAAACATACCTTGTTTGATAAGATAAAAATATTTCTTTCTTCTAAAATAGAAAATCTGACTATTGATTACGAATTTCTGATTAACCTCATTCATCAAGTCATCTTCCATGATTCAACACAGAATTGCGTTATCAAATGAAAAAAATCTGATTGGGATTGACTGCCAGATGATAAAAGTTTGTTTCATTCACCTAAAGATACATGACTTGCAATAGGCAATCTTACAAGTCAGTTATTCGCTAATATTTACCTGGATAGTTTGGATAAATTTGTAGTTCATGATTTGTGATTCAATTATTATGGCAGATATGTGGATGATTTTTTGATTGTCCATCAAAATAAACAAAAGTTATTGGATATTATCCCAAAAATCAGAGATTTTTTACATGAGCGTTTACATCTCACACTCCATCCCAAGAAAATCTATCTGCAGGATGCTAGAAAGTGAGTATTGTTTCTCGGTGCATATATCAAACCTTATCGCACTTATATTCGTAAAAGAACCATCGGGAAATTTTATAGTAAGATTGAATCCATTAATTCGAAACTATCAGATAAAAATTTTAGAGAGCAGATTCGTTCAGTTATAAATTCTTATCTAGGTTTGCTCTCTCATCACAAAAGTTACGCTATCAGCAGAAAAATTATTTCCAAAATAGATCGTCGTTTTCGAAATATTTTCACACCAGTAGACTATTACAAAAAAATCAATCCACTTGTTAGAAAACTAAAATTATCTGAGATCAGAAATCTTTATCCTCAATGATATTATCATGGCAACCTACGATAATTTACCAGTCTACAAGACATCATATGATTTGCTACAGTTAATCGCCTGACATATCAATTCGTTTTCCAAAACCTACAAATATACTTTATGAAATAGGATTTTTGAGTGAATTATCGATATGATTTCATCTATTTTTAAGGCGAATTGCAGTCATTCAAAATTATTGGATATTCAAAAAGCTAGAGAAAATATAGAGGTTGTTAGATTGCTTATCAGACTAGCAAATGATTTGCATCAGTTTTCTTTACCAGAGTTTGTCCAAATTAACCTTTTGATAGAGTCTATCAGCAAGCAGTTGACGGCACGAGAAAGGTCAGTTAATTAGTTTTTTTTGCTTCTTTTTTCAAAAGAAGATTTGCTCGAAGAGCAAAAGATCTCCCCCAAGTTGCCCCATGAGGGCAAAAAAAGTTTTTTCATTGAATTGGTAGTGGACAGAGAGAAGATGTCACATAACGTTTGCTGCTAGTACGATGTCCGCAATAGGCGGATATTGTATGGCAGCTGTTAGATGACCGAGTCAATTCGAGGGTATGTATCCCCAATTTGGATTGACTCAACCGCTTAATCGCAGGAGCCCTCTAAATTATAGTTACTAACCAAATAAGTCTCTTGTCCACGAAAGTGGGGAAATATAATGAAGAATTATTGTGTTGGTAACTACATATGCTTCAATCAAAAATTAAATTGGATTTTTGAAGGAGCATATGAGAAAAAGTTAAGTTAAAATTATTCTTCTTCATAATAATAGCTGTAATCAATACCTTTCATGAATATATCTCTATCATGTATTTTGTCAGTCAAAGCATTGTGTATAAGTTTCTTGATTTTTGTAGCATCACGCACACTTTCTATCATTGCATGCAAATAGTCGGCCTTGGTTATTTTGCTCCAGTCTACGCATTTCTTTAGTCTCTTTCTTAAGATGAGATCAAGCCAGATTCTTGTAGTTCTTCCATTTCCTTCCATAAACGGATGAGCGATGTTAGTCTCTACATATTTGCTTATGATTTCATCAAAAGTTTGTTCAGGCATCTTTTCAATATCAATCAATGTTTTTTCCAAAAATTCTGCATTTGCAAATTTAAATCATCATTTTGAAATATTTTTTTGTCTGATTTTTCAAGCAAAATCATATAAGCCACCAAAAAGATACGCATGTATTTGTTTCAAACCTTTTGCTGTACCTATTTCAAGTTTACTTATTAAATTGCTTTCAAACAGCGTATAGGCCTTTTTTTTGCTCTGTCCATCGATACTGTTATCGCTATAGGTAAACCAATCAAGAAATTTTATAGATTTTTTACTTGGTATGATTTTAATAACTTCGATAATATCATCTTGTGAAAAACAATCTGTTGCATATTTTTTTCCATCAGGAGAAACTAATTTCAGTTGTATACATTTTGAATACAACTCAATATTTTGTTTTTTTAAACGATTTTTGAGTGTTCACCAATAAATTCTTGGCCTTGGACTCTCGGTGATAGCTCAAACTATATCAACAATAGAAAACCGCCATTTGGAATTTTCTTCATCCCAAATAGCTCTGACTTCTTTATCATCATAGAATCTGATAGAAATCTTGTTGTGCATAGTATTTTTTTATATAAAACCATTGTCATACTCAATTTTGCTTATCATCAAATTGGTAACTTTGTAGCTTATCATTGGTGCGAAGCGTAAGGTAAATATACAGCTCAAGTATACTTCTTTTTGCTTCATTTTCAACTATATATTACAAATACTATTGAAATAAGTCAACTAATAGTTATGACAAAATCATATATTGGTTTCCTAAAAAAAAACACATTGTCGGAATTTGTATATTCTCCTTCAAAAATACGATTCAGTAGTTTTGAGTGAAGAATGGATAAATTTCCTTTTCGGAAATTTTGCATTATTCCGAATTCTGACTATAATTATTATATAACCATTTAATTACTAACTATTACTACCATGGTACCACCAATCAAATGATCTTTCGAGGTCGAAATTAAGACAGAGAAACAAGCCGACAGTATTGTCGACGCTCTTGATGAACAAGAAAGAAAAAAACTTCTTGATGCTTTAAACAAGAAAATGTGAACTAAAGAAGAGAAGAAAGAGTCAAAAGAAACCATAGAAAAGACTCCAGAACTAGATAAGGAGAATTTTAGAATAGACAGCACAAATTGGAAAGAAATAACTGATCCCAATGGCGTAAAAGTAAAGGAAAATCCAGAAGGAGATGTTCGAGAATATGTAGAAGGAAAATATAAATGAGAACAGTTGTTTACTCAAGACTCAGCGTTGAGAGAAGCGAATAAAGCAGGAAAAACACTTCCAGCTTCATGGACAACATATAGAGATATTATCAACAAAAAATATGAATGAAATTATCAAGATTTCTTGAAATGAGAAAACATGATCTTTGCTGGTTGGCGTAATCCTAATAATGAGTCATTCAGCGGTATCGACGAAGAATTCGGTTTGCGTTGCGCCGATGGTTCGAACTTCGACGGAGGCAGGGATAGATGGTACGGGTACGATTGGAATGAGTATTGTGGTTTTTCCGTTCGTTGTCTCAAGGACTAGTCATTCGACTATTCGACCATTTGACTATTTTCAAAAAAATATCGTAGGACGAATTGCAAAGCAGATTCTAGAAATAGGATCTGTTTTTTTCTAAAAAAAATTAAACTAAATTAAAAGAGCCCTTCTTTTCTTTATTTTCTTGTAGATAGGACTATGACCTATAACGTTTGCTTCCAGTCTGACGCACCGACGTTCCATTGAAAATTTATATTTAGTCGGTGTGTACAGATGGAAGCTGTTAAGTGACCGAGCATTCATTGCGAGGCTTGAGTGAATTTTCGGGCAACCTTTATTATCTTTATTCTTTAATCCCAATAAATAATCATCTATCTTTCATTAAACCATTTTTTAAAAAGGCTGATTTAATCCCTGCTTGTTTCATAAATTGCAATGTTTTATCTATTTCAAATAATCCCATTTCGTGTCTATCAATGAAATGTTTCACTTCTTTATTTCTTTCCCCAATCAAGTAATGCATATTATTTATTGAAACATTTCCTTTGACTTTAGACACAGATAATCTTGCAATTTTAAGATCTTTGTTTTCATAAGTTGTCATGTGGACTGAACCTGCTTTATATGCAGATTTTGCGAACCAAGGTTCAATTATTACAACACCACCTGTTTTCAAATGTTTTGCGAAATTTTTCATTGTTTTTTCAAGATTTTGGTATGTTTTTACATATCCTATTGAACTAAAAAGACAAGTTATTACATCAAATTTTTTGTTTAAATTAAAGTTGATCATGTCTGCTTTTTTAAAAACAACGTTTTTAAAATTCTTTTTAGCAACATCTAAAATCCCTTGATTTAGATCAATTCCCATACATGAAAAATTCTGTTTGAAATATTGAAGGTGGTGTCATGTTCCACAGGCAACTTCAAGCAGGGCGTTTCCATTAGTCTTTTTATATTTTGTAATAAGTTTATGAATTATATCAGCCTCTTTTTTGTAATCTTTAGAGGAATAGATTAAATCATAATACTTTGCAAGTTCACGATAGATAGATGTTTTTTCCATGGTTGTTTTATAAAGAATAAAGATATTTGGGAGCCCGGAAATTCATTTCACATAACGTTTGCTGCTAGTCCGAAGTGCCGACCTCCATTAAAAATTTGATATGGAGGCATGTAGGATAGCAGCTGTTAGGAGAACCGAGTTTCGAGGTCCTGCGTACGAGGGTATCATGACATAACTGCTATTTTAACTAAGAAAGGGGGGTATTTTTTCTTTATTTAATTATAGGTCTTTGTTATTAAAATTATTTTGAATTAGATCATGAATTTCTTCTAAACATTTATCCAAAAATTCATAAGCTGTCATTTTCATATCTATTTCTATGTATTTATATTCTTTTATTTTATTATCACGTGTCATAATAAGGTCTTTGTCTAGTTTTTTAATTGTTCTTTTGAGAAGAAGTTCGTTTGTTGTTTTAATTTTGATAAAATCATTGATTGTTTTTCAATTTTTTCTTAATTTATAGTGTTTGTTGGCGTTCGCTATGTTTTTAGCCATCGTGTAAAATGTGAGTTTATTAAACTCTTCTTCTATTCATCAAATAATCCAATCTTTAAAATTATTTATTTCATTTATGCAATTCATTAGTATTATTTGCTTGTTTTCTATACTATCTTTTTCCTTTATATAAATTTGTATGTTCCTTGATATGTCACCATGTTTTTTTTGCCGCATATTACATATTTTTAAAATAATAAATTTCACTTTTTGTCTATAAAATTTCGTTTTCAGTCTTTTTGAACTTTAGCATATCATTCTGAGAAATCTCATACATCTTCATACTGAAAATTTATTATGACTTTTCAAGATTTATTTATAAATCATCGTTTTCGATCTTTTGCGGCTTTTGCTAATCATTCATGAAAATCTCATAGTTCATCATAATCTTCTCATAAAGATAGTACTATTTCTCAGATTTTATCTATATATCACCAATAAAATTCTTGTTTAATTCGTGCATATCATTCTGAAAATCGTCGTGTTGTATCATCAAACCATTCGTCCGATAGAAAATCTCATTCTTTATTTATAAAATTATTTTCTCAGTCTTTTTGTACCGCAGAAAATCATTCATGAAATTCCTGTGCTTCATCGAACCATTCGTCTGATATCACTTTTCAGTCTTTATTCATGAAATTAGTTTTTCAGTCATTTCTGACTTCCACCAATCATTCTGAAAAGATTCATGCCCAATCAAACCACTCTTTTGATATCAATTTTCAATCTCTATCGGTAAAATTCTTTTTTCAGTTTTCGCTTATTTCTGTGATTTCATCGAATTTGTTTTTTTGAGCAATAAGCCATTGTAGTTTTGGTGCTCATATATTTCAATTTACATCTATGTAATCAAATTTTCAATTTATTTTTATGAACACATATCATTCTGAAAATCATTTTGAAAAATCATAGATATTATCTAACCATTCATTAGACAATAGATTTCAATCCCTTTTTAAGAAATTATATTTTCCATCAAGGCTTATTCTAGCGAATCACTTATAAAATTCCTCTGTCCAGTCAAACCAAATCATTGATAATGTTTTTCAATATTTGTCTATAAAGTTCCGTTTTCAATCTTTTTTTACTGAGCAGAGTCACTCATGAAACTCTCCTACTTCATAATAATCTAGTCGTCATCTTTTTTTAAAGATATCTAGTCTAAGTTTTTTTGCTCAATAGGATAAAATATCTTTATCATTTCTATTGATAAATAGTCATATGTCTCGAAGCTTTAGGGATTTTTTGCTATTAGATATTAGGTTGTTTTCGCTCATTATAATGGCATTTCTTTTAAAATCTGTAGTAATTTAGTTGCTTCTTGAATATCATTTTTTGCATCTTCTATAATCTTCAGATAGAACTTATCCTTTCAGTGTGCTAAATATGTTAAATATAATGTATAAAGTTCAGATATTTGAATTTTTTCTATATCTAATTTTGTGTTGTTTATGTGATATTCTAGATCGTTTTTTTTCATGATAAGTGAATTTTCGTCCAATCAACTTGTGCTATCTTGTAAATCAAATCATTCAGACTCTATTCTTTGTAATTGATCTAAATCTTGCTCCTGAAAAGCGTTATTTATTTTTTTCATAAGTTCCAATGCTTTCTGTTGTTTTTCTTGTTGTCAAACAAATTTGTCAGGATGAAATTTCATAGCGAGCTTTTTATAGAGTTTTTTAAACTCTACCGAATCATTCTCTGACATGTTTTTAATGTTTTCTTCTATTTTTTCTCTTTCTGTATTTTGATTTTCAAAATATTCTTTTTGTGATTCAAATCACTCTTGGTCTATGATCTCTGGTTGATATCCATTGTCCTTTTCAAACCTTTCTAATGATATTCATCTTGTTTTTAATATTTCACCGATTTGAGCGTCTATTTTTAATTTCTTCAAGTAAAAGGGCGCAATTTTTGAATCATAATCTAATTTGAAAAGATATAGCTCGTTTTCTGTATTTTTTTTGTTTAATAAAATTTCTGAGAATTCTTTCTCTAATTTTTCAATTTCTTTGATTAAATTTTGTATGATATCACTTGTTTTGATTGATGTATCCATGTTAATATAACTTTAATAAAAATGCATGGAATGTCTTTATAAGAGTTTTGCTTCTTTTTTCAAAAGAAGATTGCCCCATAAGGGCAAATACCCCCCGAAATTTTTTAGATAACACCCTAGTATGTCTCCTAACGTCCGCTTCTCGTCCGAAGCGCCGACCTCCTATGAATTTTAAGGAGGTGTGTAGGACAGAAGCTGTTAGGAGACCGAATGTTTTTAATGAGGTTTACGTCTGGTTTATCTTATTTTAAAAACTTATTAGCTAATTATTTATAAATTCTTAGAAAAAATCTATAAAAAAAACCAATATTTCTATCGGTTCTTTTATTATTTACATTCATAAAAACGATATTCCTATGTATAATATAAATAAAATGACTGTTATTATTTTCATGGTTTTACTTAATTCTTTAGGTTTGATTCAATAATTATTTTTTTCTTTATCTCATCGTTTAAACGATAAATTAAGTCCAACTATTATATTATAGATCGGAATCAAAAGTAAAAACATATTCCATCAATTTTTTCACATGTCGTGAAATCTTTTAATTCAATTTAATATTATGATTATTATGAATGGAATACCTACTATTATTGATATTAAAATTGTATTTTCTGTTCAAAATATAATTAAACAAATAGTTAAAAGAATAAAATATGCAATGTATGATGCCATTGTATAAAAAACATACATCCAGCCATTTATTCTTCATTTAGATGAAAATAATGCTTCTCATAATGTTTCTCAATTAAGTCATTTCATTTTTTTAATATATTATGGAATAAAAAACATTAATTGTAATTTAGATAATTGTTTTTATTAATCAACTGATTTTTTTCTAAGAACATTAAGATAAGCCAGATGTCTCCTAACTCGTCGCTATATGACATATGTCAGATTAGTGACGAGTTATGGTAGGTAAACGGTAATATTTTGTCCTGACTTTGTCAGTTTTTTTCTAGTTTTGAGTTTTTATAATGATGATACCATAACTATATCAAATATCTTAAAAAAAACAAGAGTTTGACTTTTATTCGTTTATTATATCTCATGAAAACAGGTATTTACAAAAAACATGATGAATTGTTGTATAAAATTTCTTCTTTACTTGAAGAAGCTAGAAATCGTATCGTTCGTAAAGTAGATCAGACTATTGTCTGTACCTATCGGCATATTTGAAGAGAGATTGTGGAATTTCAACAGTGAGGGAAAGAAAAAGCTGAATATGGTAAATCTTTAATTGATTTATTGTCTGTTGAGTTAACTAAAAAATTTGGTGATGGGTTTTCTGTTAGAAGCATTAGAAGAATGAGACAATTTTATACTATGTATCCAATTTGGCCAACACTGTTGGCCAAATTCAAAAATCTTAGTTGGTCCCATTTTATTTTACTAATGCAGATTGATGATTCGAATAAGAGAAATTTCTATGCGATTGAGTCAAATGCTAATAATCGATCATTGAGAGAACTCAAAAGACAATTTGATACTAGTCTTTATCATAGACTTGCTCTCAGTAAAAACAAACAAGAAGTTAAACAATTATCGAAACTCTGACAAATTATAGAGAAACCGGAGGATGCATTAAAAGATCCCTATGTGCTTGAATTTCTTTGATTAGAAGAAAAATCGTATTATTCAGAGCAAGATTTGGAATCTGCAATTATTTCTCATTTACAGAAATTTCTTTTGGAGATGTGAAAATGATTGATGTTTGTGGAAAGACAGAAGAGAATAACTAATAATGAAGAACATTATCGTATCGACTTGGTGTTTTATCATCGTTTTCTCAAGTGTTTTGTTTTGATTGATCTCAAAAAATGAAAACTTGCTCATCAGGATATTGGTCAGATGCAGATGTATGTAAACTACTATGATAGAAAAATAAAAAAATCTGATGAAAATCCGACTATCTGATTGTTGTTATGTGAACAGAATAATCATTTTGTAGTCAAATATACCTTGCCAAAAGAAAATAAACAAATATTTTCTAGAGAATACAGATTGTATTTACCTAGCAAAAAACAACTAGAGAATCAATTAAGAAAAAAATTCGAAAATCAAAAAGAGACTGACAATTAAGCCAATCTCTTTAGTGAGAGGAAGAAAACGCTTTTAGCTCTCTGCTCCTCGGGTTAAACGATAACAGTACACATAAAACGCTTAAAAAATCAAATCATTTTATATTTTAAATTATTTTACTATGCAAGATTACCTTCTTCAGCTCAGCAAAGAGCTCCAACAAAGAAATTACAGTCCAAGGACTGTGGAGATTTATTCTAATTGCTTTTCTTACTTCCTCAAACGAATGAATAACGATATTTCTAGTATTTCTCGTGAAAAAATCATTGATTTTATTCTTTATCTTCAAAAACAAGGCAGAGCGCCAAAAAGTATTAATCTCTATAAGGATGTCATTAAATTTTTCTGTAGTCAGATTCTTCATTCTTCTCTTGCTGTTGATATTAAACTATCTAAAGAACCTAAGAAGTTACCTATAGTCCTTTCTAGGATGGAACTGGATCGTATGTTTACTGTCCCTCAAAACATCAAACACAAATTGCTGCTTATGGTTGCGTATGGTGCGGGCATGAGAATATCTGAGGTGAAAAATTTGCGTGTGCAAGATGTTGATTTTGGTTCATTGACTATCCATATCAAATGAGCTAAAGGACAGAAAGATAGGATAAGTATTTTGTCCGAGAAAATCCGTGATGAATTGGAAAGATATTGCTGGTTGAAAAAATCAGATGAATATGTTTTTGAAAGTGAAAGAGCCGGTGCCTTGCATTCTAGAACATTAGATCATATTTTCCATCATGCAAAAGAAAAAGCTGGTATCACTAAGCCGGCCACTTTTCATTCTTTACGTCATTCGTTTGCGACGCATCTCTTGGAAAATTGAACTGATATCCGTTATGTTCAAGTACTTTTGTGACACAATAATATCCGTACAACACAGATGTATACCCAAGTTACCAATCCGATTTTAAAAAATATCGTGAGTCCGTTATAGTATATTTTAGTATAGATTCCGGCCGCAACACTTGGCGCCGGAATGACGTAAACACGGTTTTTTTACGCATCCAACAAATCATGTACTTTCTGCAAATGCTTATCATCTACATGGGTATAGATCTGTGTCGTGGTGATGGATGCATGACCGAGGAGGGTTTGTACGGCTCTGATGTCGGCGCCTTTTCTAATCAGCGCGGTGGCGAAACTATGACGCAGGGTATGTGGTGAAACTTTTTTACTAATCCCAACTAGCGCTGCATACTTTCTGACTATATCTTCGATGCTATTTCTACTGAGATGTTGACCA
Source organism: uncultured Candidatus Peribacteria bacterium (assembly GCA_964613015.1). Lineage (GTDB taxonomy): Bacteria > Patescibacteriota > Gracilibacteria > Absconditabacterales > Absconditicoccaceae > CAJBLF01. Next base: position 58,898 of record CAZTFP010000005.1, read on the forward strand.
AAGCCATTTCTGGATACACTGATAAACAAATATGGACTCGTATCTTTTCTTAATTTTGTATATGTTTTCAATGCATTGATTGCGTGTTTGGTCGCGAATACTGAGCGGAGTTTTGATCATTTTCCTACAACCGAAAATTGGTTGGAATCCAGTTTGATGTCTTTTTTCTGAAGGGTTATCAATTCCGTAACTCTCAGACCTGTACCGTATAAAAATTGTAAAATAGCAAAATCTCTTGCTTGTTTCAGCTCGTTTTGGGTATATTCCCCAGGGGCAGCAAGAATTTTCTCGATATCTTTTTCGTCTAGATAGTTGACTTCTCTTGGGGGTGTTTTTGCTAGTTCTAGTTTATTAGGACTCATACAATCAATATCGTTTTTCAGAACAAAGCTGAAAAATGCTCTGATAGCTACGATATGATAATTGATAGTTTTTACGTTCAGTTTATTTTTGTGTAATGCCATCCTATAGTCGAGTAGTTGCATACGGTTTACTTTGGTGATTTCGATATCACCGCAAAATTCCAAAAATCTATTGAGCCGTAGACTATAGTTCTCAATTGTTTTTGGACTGACATTTTTTTCGTACTGGAGATAGTACATATATTTTTCTAAGAGTGAGCTGATGATGGTGGCAGAAGTTTGGTTTTTGAAAAATTTTTTATTCTGATGTGGTTCAGGTATTTTGTGGTGGGGTTGTTGTTCCTGAGTCTGGTGTCACACTTTGAATATCATTTGTTGAAGAAGTAGTTGAAACCGTTGATGTAGATCCTGATGTGCTTGTATCTGCAGGTGATGTTTGTCCTACTAATTTTTTCAGTTCTACAATATATTGATCGAATTGTGCAAAGTATCCACTGAGATTATCTATTTGTTTTCCGTTTGCAATATCATCCAAAAATGTCGTGGATTTTTTGGAAATATAGAGTCCATATTTGATGATGGTATTATTATGCATTGTTTTTCCTTGTGCAAGAAAGCTGTTTCCTTGATTTACATAATCAGTTAATCTTCCTATGTCGCTTGGTGCTGGTTGTGTCGTTGTCGTTCCCAAATCTTGTAATGCTCAAAATGTGTTGTCTACCGGAGCACTTTCGTGACTACCTGTCCCTGTATCTACAGTACCACTTGTTTGATCTGTTATTGCCGTTCCTGTAGTTATATCTGTACCTGTAATATCACTTCCTGTCGTAATATCACTTCCCGTTGTTATGTCTGTTCCTGTAGTTATATCTGTACCTGTGATTTGTCCTCATGTTGTGGTGTCGCTTGCATGCATTGCCGTTTTTCCACCAAACATATTTCCAAATTCTATAGGATACATGGTTTTGAGAATGAAAAACGTTGTAAATCACAATCCGACAAACATCATTACAAAAAGAAATACCTTTACTCCTATATTTTTTTTCTGAGGAATCGTTCCATGAATTACTGCTTGTACAGGTGCTTGAGTTGTAGTTGTTGGTATAGTAAATGTTGGAGCTTGTGCAGATATCGGTGTCGTTAGTATTTGTGGTGACATATCTACTGGTGTCACTTTTGGTGTATCGATTACTGGAGTAATTGTTGGATTACCGAGCATTGCATCTAGATCAAATGTTTTTGGTGTTTCTATTGCTACTTGTTGTGGAGATATTACAGCTTCTGCAGCTAAACCACCAGCATTTGTGTCTCCTTCTAGTTCATTAATCATTTTCATATCTTCTTTGAGTTCATCTTGTGCTGTGTTGGTGATTGGTTCAGATTCTAATATTGTAGCTGGTTCGTTTATTTGCTCGATCTCCTTTTCTACATTGGCTTCTTCGGTAATCGTCTCTGTAGCTATTTGTGTGTTTTCTTCTTTCTGTATCTCTTCATGTATCGTTGTTTCTGTGGATATATTTTCATTATTTTCTGGCTTTACTTCAGCTATTGATGGTTCTATTGTTTGTTTGGTCAATACGACGGGTTCAGATATTATTGGAGTTGTTATCTGTTGTGTGTCTATTTCTGGTAATTCTTCAAATATTGGCTTATCTATACTTGTCTCGCTACTAGGACTTTCAATCGTTTCAGCATTTTTTTCATCTTCTACTGTCAGTCGATTGTCGTTTTTTGGAGCATCAGATAAATTAAGATCCAAATCAAAATTTATTTCTGGTTCTTTATTTTTTGGGAGTACTATTTCTTCTTTTACTTCATCCAAATTGATTTGTAAATCTTCTGCCATTGGTGGATTTGGTATTCCTTGTATATCTGTCATTTTATTCCTTAAAAACTAAATTTTTCGATCTATTTCAAGTATATTCACCATGAGATATTTTACCAAAAAAAAGCGTCTTTCCTTACGCTATTGGCTTGACTTTTCTGTCAAAATTATCCTATATGTCTTCACAAAACAGCTCATCGGATTTTTATGTTTGGATAGTGGTATTTTATCACTTTTGCTAGTTCGTTGATTGTTGATCCTGTGGTAGTGATATCATCTATAATGAGTAGTGTTTCGTTTCCTTGCAGTTGCGTGTTTTTGGTCAGAGAAAATGCATTTTTTAGGTTGTGTAATCTGCCATTTCTATCTAGACTTGCCTGTGTTTTCGTATGTTTTTGTTTTTTGGCTATAGACACCATTTTCCTGTCCAATATTTTACTTAATTTTTTTGCTAATACTTCTGATTGGTTATATCCTTTGATAAAATAGTGTCTGTATCGATGAGAAGGAATAAACGAAATAATTAATTCAGAATTCAAAATTCAAAATTCAAAATAATCGATTTTTTTTTGAAATGATTCATTAGCTTGTAATGCTAGTACTAACCTATCGATTAAAAATGTACTGATGTCTTTTTTGTGAAAATATTTGAGCTTTATGATAAGTTTTTTGAGTATGTCAGTATATGCAAATGGAATAATAATCCCTTCTAGGCGATTATCTTTGTTACCTCTACACTCTATACAGGTGAGATAATCTTTGGAATATCTATGACAATAAGGACATATTTCTGGATGTGGATCTAATTTTTTTTTGCATTTTTTACATAAATATGTCCCTGTGATTCAGCAGATGGTACATTGTCTGGGGAAGAGAACGTCGATGAGTTTCATGGTTGTGAGTATATTTAGTCAAAAAAAGAAAACTATTGAAAAAGTTAGGACCAAAATACTATTTTTTCATTCCAAAATAAAAAAAGGGCTATTCGCCCTTTGTACGTATTTACTAGTCTAAATACCTTTTTAATACTTATTTTTTAATAATAGCTTCAATTGCTGCAAAACTCATTTCTTCTTTGTCGTTGATCAAGATATATAATTCATCTCATGATTTTCCTTTAAAAAATGTTACCGCAGCTTGATTGAGAAAATAATTTTTCCCATCATCGGTGATTGCTATAAATTTATTGTCATCAGTTTTTGAAAGTACTGCTCTGATATGTTTTCTCTCTACGGGTTGGATCAATTTGTAGATAAATTTTCCGTCTTCTAATATTTTGAGCTTGAGAAAATCTCAAGGTACAAGTTTCGTTTTGCTTGAGTAGTTCATGGGTACGGGATATTTTTTTTGATCAGAACCG